>DBUL01000213.1 GCA_002307905.1 Rhizobiaceae bacterium UBA1291 | reverse complement strand
GTGCGCGAACTGGCTCAACGTTCGGCCAATGCGGCCAAGGACATCAAGGCGCTGATCACCAAGTCAGGCGAGGAGGTTTCCGGCGGCGTGAAGCTCGTGCAGCGCACCGGCGAGGCGCTGTCGGAAATCGAGGTTCGCGTTCTCAAGATCAACGATCACATTCATTCGATCGCCGCAGCCTCAAAGGAACAGTCCACGGGACTGGCGGAGGTCGCTACTGCCATGAACCAGATGGACCAGGTGACCCAGCAGAACGCGGCGATGGTTGAGGAAACCTCGGCCTCGACCCACAAACTGTCGGGCGAGGCCAATGGCCTGGCAGCCCTTGTGGCCCAGTTCCGCACCGGTGAGGAGCCACGTTCCCATGCGGCACCCGTCGTCGCACGGCCGACCCAGCACAAGCCTGCACCGTCTCCGGCCCGCCAGATGATGGGATCTGTGGCGAAGGCATTCGGTGGTGGTCGTGCCGCCGCCGCCAAGGTCCAGGAAACGGAAAGCTGGGAAGAGTTCTGATCGACGCCCAAGCCGGATTTTGAATGGGCGCCGCGACCCTTGGGTCGCGGCGTTTGTGCTTGGGGCACAGCCTGGCAAGCCTAGGCAGGCATCGACGGCGTCGGAGATGCCATTGGCCATTTCTCTCCCTTCGGCTAATATGGTTGCACTGCAAATTGCCGAACGGACCGGAGAACATCCGATCCTGACCAGGATGACGACGGGAGTGGATGATGGCGCGACTGACCGAAGCCGGTCGGCAAGCCGAAACGAGTGAGCCATCGGTCATGCCGCATCGTCTGCGTGGCCTGTCGGGCAAGCTGTTGTGGCTGACCATGGCATTCGTGATGATCGCCGAAGTGCTGATCTTCGTGCCGTCGGTTGCCTCCATGCGTCTGCGCTGGCTGGAGGATCGACTGAATACGGCCGCGGCCGCCGGTGTCGTGATCGACGGCCTGCAGCCGGCCGAATTGCCGCGCGCGGTGCAGGACGACACGCTGATGGCGACCGGCACCAAGGCAATCGTACTGCGCAAGGACGGCACATCACGGCTGCTTGCGGTTGACGGCATGCCGCCACAGGTGGATGCAAAGTACGACCTTTCCAATGTGCCGGCTCTGCAGGCGATCGGTGACGCCCTCTACACCTTAGCATTTGGCGGCGATCGTATGCTGCGCGTCTATGGGCCCGTCGGCGAGAGCGACATGATCATCGAATTGGTGATGGAGGAGAAAAGCCTGAGGCATGCGATGCTCGCCTATGCGGGCAGCGTCTTCTCCGTGTCACTGCTGATTTCGTTGATCACAGCCTCGCTGATCTACATCGCAATCAACCGCATGATGATCCGGCCGATGCGTCGGCTGACGCGGAGCATGCAGTCCTTTGCCGAGAATCCCGAGGATCCGGCCCGTATCTTGCCATCGGCGCCCGGCGACGACGAGATCGCGCTCGCGGGCCGGCACCTCGCACTGATGCAGGAACAGTTGCAGAAGACCCTGAAACAGCAGCGCAATCTGGCCGACCTGGGGCTCGCCGTGTCGAAGATCAATCACGACATGCGCAACATTCTGGCCTCGGCCCAGTTGATGTCGGACCGTCTCGTCGATGTCGATGACCCCATGGTCAAGGGATTCGCCCCGAAACTGGTGCGCACCATCGACCGCGCGGTCGGCTACACAAACGAAGTGCTTGCCTACGGACAGGCCTCAGAGGCGGAGCCCAGGCGCCGTCGCTTCCGCCTGGCCGAAATTTGCCAGGAAGTGCGCGATATACTCGCGATCGATCCCGACACAGGGATTGATTTCATCGATATGGTCGACGGAGACATCGAGGTCGACGCCGACAGCGAGCAGTTGTTCCGGGTTATTCACAACATCTGCCGCAATGCCGTGCAGGCGTTGGCCAATCACGGCATCGGCGATCCGGCCGCCTTGCGTCGCATCACGCTGTCCGGCCAGCGCATCGGCAGCGTCGTCGCCATTGTGATAGACGACACCGGTCCCGGTCTGCCGCCAAAGGCGCGGGAAAACCTGTTCACTCCCTTCCGCGGCTCGGCCCGCTCCGGCGGCATCGGTCTTGGCCTGGCGATCGCCCGTGAACTCGTGCTCGCGCACGGCGGAACGATCGCCCTTGTGGAGAAGCCGGCGCCAGGCACGCTGTTCCGCATCGAAATTCCCGACCGCCCTGTCGCTCTTGATGATTGGCGGGCTCGCGCCTGACTTGGCCATTGCCGCAATCGACACGGAGCAATCGGATATGACGGCAAAATGACTCTTTTTTCGGAAAGGTGCTTGCAATCCTGCGCGGCACGTTTTAGAGGATCCCACGCCGCCGACCACAGTCGGACCGGTACGCACCCGTAGCTCAGCTGGATAGAGCACCAGACTACGAATCTGGGGGTCGGACGTTCGAATCGTTCCGGGTGCGCCATTTTTCCTTTGAGTTGATCTAATGTGTTTGTCGCCGCCCGGTGGACTGTTGGCCGTGTCTTCCCATCTTCAGTCAGACGTTGTCCTGGCTCGAGTTCGCCTCACTTGGGGTTATGGGTGAGTTTCACCGTGAACTTCCCGGTGAATCCCTTGGCGCTCTGATCAAAGACGGTATCGACCGCCTTTTCGGTCTTTGTTTTGACGGGAAGCTCGAATTCGAACCCCTGGTCGACCTGTTGCTCGCGAAAGGCGTTGGCGAAGGCCGCCCAGACGATTGGCGCCTTGTCCGTCGTGTCCTTCCGACGATAGGTCTCGCCCTCCTGCGCATAAAAGCGGTCGAGAAAGAGCACCGCTGTGCCTTTGCAGGGATCGAAGTCCATGACCTTGGCCATCACCGGAAAATCCGGGGCTTGCATCGTCTGCGTGCCGTTCTTGTAGGTGTAACTGGCATAGGTTCCCTGTCCCTCGCCGATATACATCAGCTGGAGGAGCTTGTTCTTGCCCGTGGCCAGCGTCGGGATGAGCGAGAACTCGCCCGTGAGAGCCCACACGTGGGCCCCGCCAGACGCATCAAGTGCCAGCGAGAGGTCGAAACGCATCGCCTCCTCGATCTGCCGCAGGATTTCGCTGGGGTCCGCCTGTCCGCTTAGCTTTCCGGATGAGTTGATCACGCGGGTCAGGGTGAAGACCGCATTGACCAGCCGGTAGTCATGCTGGGTCCTGATGTCCTTGAGCATGTCGGGAACGAGCTTGGACAGCCATCCGGCGATCTCGCTGAAGAATTTCTGCTCGATCTCCGAATCTCCGAGAAGCTGGAGCACATTGGCCGCCTTGTGGGCCAGGCCGAGGATCGCCAGGACCTTGTCGCGCTGGCTGCCGTAGGTCTTGATCAGTGTCTGCGCTTTCACCAGCAGCCGATTGGCGAGTTGCGCCTGGTAGCTGTCGCCCGGCACGACGCCGAGCATGGCAAGTTCCCTGCGCACGGTGATCAGCTGTTCGAGAAGGCCCAGCTCGGGGTCGCCGCCCTGCTTCACATAGGACTGGACCAATTGCTCGGTCAGGAGTTCGACGACCGGATCTTCGTTGCATTCAAGCTCGTAGGATGGCGGCGGAACGACGGAAACGTTGCTCTGCTTCAGCAGCGCCCTGATCCGTTCGATGAGCGCGTTCTGGTGCTTCGTCGAGTCCGCGATGCGCTGCTCCAGGGAGCGGTCGTCCCGAACGGGACTGTCGGAGGTGTCGGCGAGTGGAGGGGGCATGAACGGCCCGAAAATATCCGGCGGAGGCTCCGGGTCCGACATCGGATAGGCATCGTCCGGCGTCGGCGGAAACATCTCGTCGAGACCTTCCTCCGTGGATGGAAAGGTACTCGTACCATCCTGCGCCAGGGTCGGCAGCACACCTGCCGCAAGGAGCATCGCCGTGGCGCAGATGAACCTGAGCCATCGTTCCGGCGCGCGTTTTTGACTCTCCAGCAAACGATCCATGAGCGCACTCTCTCGCGACAGGGATATGGGNNCCGGCTTTGATCTGGGGGGTGAGATGATGGTCGGCGTGCTGTCTCCGCGTGTATGGCCAGGTTTCAGCGGTATGCGAAAAACGCATGGCAGATAATTGTGTGATGCGACGGAAGAACGGTTGCGTTTCCGCGCTGGGGGCCTTTAAGCCATGCCTCTGCCCGTCACAACTCGATCGGGCGAAGGCCGTTGTCTCATGAGGATGAATTATGCTGCGTGACCGGATCAGATTTAAGCCGTTGCTCGACAAACTGGTCAGCGCCGAAGACGCCGCAGCCTATATCAAGGACGGCATGACGGTCGGCATGAGCGGGTTCACTCGCGCCGGCGAAGCGAAGGCGGTGCCGCTGGCCTTGGCCGAGCGCGCCAAGACGCATCCGCTGAAGATCACCCTGATGACCGGCGCCTCCCTTGGCAACGATCTCGACAAGACGCTGGCAGAGGCGCATGTGCTGGCGCGCCGCATTCCCTTCCAGTCCGATCCGGGTCTGCGCAAGGCGATCAATGCCGGCGAGGTGATGTTCATCGACCAGCACCTGTCGGAGACGGTCGAGCAGCTGCGCACTCAGCAGATCAAGCCGGTCGATATCGCCATCATCGAGGCGGTCGCCATCACCGAGACCGGCGGCATCGTGCCGACCACCTCGGTCGGCAATTCGGCGAGTTTTGCCATCCTTGCCGACAAGGTCATCATCGAGATCAATATCTCGCAGCCGGCCACGCTGGAGGGGCTGCACGACATCTATATTCCGTCCCGCCGCCCGACCCGGATGCCGATCCCGATCGTCACCCCGGAAAGCCGCATCGGCCTGCCCTTCATCCCGATCCCGCCGGAGAAGATCATCGCCATCGTCGTCTCGGAGAAGCAGGACAGTTCGTCCACCATCCTGCCCCCGGATGCCGACACCAATGCCATTGCCGGCCACCTCAGCGATTTCCTGCTGAACGAGGTCAAGCAGGGGCGCCTGGGCTACGAACTGCAGCCGCTGCAAGCCGGCATTGGCACGATCGCCAATGCCGTGCTGCATGGCTTCATCGACACGCCCTTCCACGACCTGAAGATGTATTCGGAGGTCCTGCAGGACTCGACCTTCGAGCTGATCGATTCCGGCAAGATGACCTTTGCGTCGGGCTCGTCGATCACGCTGTCGGCCGAAATGTACAAGAAGGTCCTGCCGCGCCTCTCGGAATACAAGCACAGTCTGATATTGCGCCCGCAGGAGATCAGCAACCATCCAGAAGTGATCCGGCGCCTCGGCCTGATCTGCATCAACACAGCGCTGGAGTTCGACATCTATGGCAATGTCAACTCGACCCATGTCGGCGGCACGCACATGATGAACGGCATCGGCGGCTCGGGCGATTTCGCCCGCAACGCCTTCATGTCGATCTTCGTCACCAAGTCCATCGCCAAGAACGGCGCGATCTCGTCGGTGGTGCCGATGGTCAGTCATGTCGACCATACCGAGCATGATACCGACATCCTGGTGACGGAAGTCGGTCTTGCCGATCTGCGCGGCCTTGCGCCGCGCGAACGGGCGGCGGTGATCATCGCCAATTGCGTCGACAAGGACTATCGCGATCCGTTGCAGGACTATTACGATCGGGCGGTGAAGCGTGGCGGACACACGCCGCATGTGCTTGAGGAGGCGCTCTCCTGGCATGTGAACCTGCGCGAAAAGGGTACGATGCGGCCCGCCTGAGGCGGGTCGGGGCGCCCATGGGCGCCTGTCGGGGAATTGGATTCGCGCCGTAGCAACCTAGACGGCGCAGAAGCTACCGTAGAGCGCAGTGATGACATTGCGCGCCGGCTCGCTCTCGATACGATACCAGATGGTCTGCCCGTCCCGGCGGCCGGCGATTATCCGGTCGCGTCGTAAGAGTGCCAGATGCTGCGATACCGTCGAGTCGCGAATGCCGAGAAATTCAGCAAGTTGGCCGACCGAACGTTCGCCGTCGATGAGCTGGCAGAGGATGAGCAGCCGGTGACGGTTGGCGAGTGCTTTCAGCAACTCGCTCGCGTCGTCCGCGGCGTCCTGCATGGAATCGGGGTTAACTTTCATTCTTGCGTATCTACGTTATTCCGAATATATTGTCAAGCCCGCGAACCCGTCTGATGGGGCTTGAAACAGCAGGAATACGCAAGATGCAAGAAGACAAAAAGATCGTTTGTCCGCAGTGTTCTGCCGTCAATCGTCTAGTTGCCAATCGTCCGGCTTCCGAGGCGCGCTGCGGCAAGTGCGGCCATGCGCTGTTCGATGCGCATCCGGCCGATGCCGATGCCGCGTCGTTCGACAGGCATAGGAACCGCAACGACATTCCGGTCCTGGTCGACGTATGGGCGCCCTGGTGCGGGCCTTGCCGGATGATGGCGCCGGCTTTTGCGGCGGCCGCCGGTATTCTGGAGCCTCAGGTGAGGTTGCTCAAGTTGAACTCCGAAAACGAGCCGCAACTTGCCTCCAAACTCGGCATTCGGGGCATCCCGACCATGCTCCTGTACAAGGGCGGCCGTGAAATCGGCCGGGTCTCTGGCGCAATGTCTGCAGAGCAGATCGTAGACTGGACGCGCGCGCAACTCGGCTCTGCCTGAGCCTCGATCCCGGGCTCTGGCGCGGAAAGACTGGAAACGGGGCTCCAGGCCCGGTAAGACGCCAGGAGTGGCTGTCATAGTTCTGGCGTTGGAGAAGTCGTGGATCCGAATAGCACCGATACTGCCGGATTGCTGCGGCCCTTGGGCCTGGCCCCGGCGTCTGCGTTCCGCCGCGCCACATTTGTCGTTGGCTTGCTGCTTGCTCTCTCGGCTTGTGCCGGCCGGCCGATCGGCGTGATGGAGCCCACCAATCATAGGGCAGACGGCACGGCCAAGGTCGAGCTGATCGCTGCCACGACTCGGGCGCCGGCGCTCGACAAGGCGATCCTCTTCACCGGCGAGCGCGGCTCCGGCCTGATGATCGACGCAGTGACGATCTCCATACCGCCTGACGCCAATCGCGAGATCGGCCAGGTCCAGTGGCCGAAGCGCCTACCGGCTGATCCGCAGAAGGAATTCACGACGGTTGCTGTCGATGCGATCGCCGATGAAAAGGAAGGCGAGGCCTGGCTGAAGGGGCATGTGCCCAAGAGCCGGCGCGTGCTGGTCTTCGTACACGGTTTCAACAATCGCTACGAGGAAGCTGTCTATCGCTTCGCCCAGATTGTCCATGATTCCAAGGCAGACGTCGTGCCGGTCGTCTTCACCTGGCCGTCGCGGGGTTCGATCTTCGACTATAATTACGACAAGGAAAGCACCAATTATTCACGCGATGCGCTGGAGGATCTGCTGACGCAGATCGCCCGCAATCCGGCAGTCGGCGAGGTGACCGTGATGGCCCATTCCATGGGCACCTGGCTTGCCGTGGAATCACTGCGCCAGATGGCGATCCGCCATGGCCGGATAGATCCGAAGATCGGCAATGTGATCCTTGCCGCACCCGATCTCGACGTCGACGTTTTCGGCCAGCAATATCAGTCTTTTGCCGGTAAGGGGCCGCACTTCACCCTGTTCGTCTCGCGCGACGACCGGGCCCTCACCTTGTCGAAGCGCATTTCCGGCAATGTCGAGCGCCTCGGCCACATCGATGTGAGCACGGAGCCTTATCGCAGCCAGTTGGAAGCGGCTGGAATTACCGTGCTCGACCTAACCAAATTGAAATCCGGCGATCCGCTCAATCACGGCAAGTTCGCCGAGAGCCCCGAAGTCGTGCGGCTGATCGGCGACCGGCTGGTCGCAGGCCAGGCCGTTACTGAGTCCGCGGTCGGGCTCGGCGAGAGCCTCGGCGCGGTGGCAATCGGTGCCGGCAACACCGTCGGTCACGCAGCGAGCACGGTAATCAGCGCACCGATTTCGATCTTCGATCCAAGGACACGGCGCAACTACGGCAGACAGTGGCTGCTGCTCGGCGATTCCGCCGGCAATACGATCGGCGCTGCCGGGACTGCTCTCATACCTGACAGGCCCTAGGTGGAGCCCCCATCCAGCTGCGTCGAAAGCCCGCAGATGCGGACGCTAGAATGCGGCCGTGTGGAGTTCGAAAAGCGGTGTGCCGTAGCCCGCGAGAATGCCGTCGTCGGCAAGTTGGTGCGACAGCACGCCGTCTGACGGTGCGACGATCGGGCGCAGCAGGGCGCCTGCCTTGAGATACCCGACGATCTCGCCCTGTTTTACAAGGCGCGGCAGCGGGGCTTCCCTGCCATCCGGTGCCTGTGCTGCTTGGAAAATGCCGATATGCGGCGCCATGACGGTCGCGCCTGCGTGTGGCGGCGGTGCGCGCTGGTGCGCTGGTTGGGCAAGGTCGAACGCCTCGCCCTCGCTTGCGGCGACATGCCGGTTGGCGTCCTCATATTCGAATTCCGCGATGCCATGACGGCGCATCAGTTCGAGGACGGTTTCGATCCACGCGCTGCTCATAACGGTCTCCCGAATCCGTCGGCCATCAGCCGCTCAAGATGATGAATGTCGAAGCCGCCGGCAGAAAAACCTGGTTCGTCGAGCAGCATCAGGTGAAGTGCACGCGACGTCTCCACGCCCTCGATGGTCAGTTCGCCAAGCGCCCGGCGCATGCGGGCGATCGCCGTGTCGCGCGTCGGCCCGTGGGCGATCAGCTTGGCGATCAGCGAATCGTAGTTCGGCGGGATCTCGTAACCGGGATAGAGATGGGTATCGAGCCGTACACCCGGTCCGCCGGGCGCTATGAAACGCGTCACCTTGCCGGGCGACGGCGTGAAGTTGAAAGCGTGCTCGGCATTGATCCGGCACTCAATGGCATGGCCACTGAGGCGCACCTCATCTTGCGCCAGGCCGAGCTTTTCTCCCATGGCGATGCGCAGCTGTTCGCGGACGATGTCCACGCCGGCGACCTCTTCGGTGACCGGATGCTCGACCTG
>DBUL01000131.1:4570-12396 GCA_002307905.1 Rhizobiaceae bacterium UBA1291 | reverse complement strand
GCGCGGCAAGATCCTCAACGTCGCCAGCGCCGGCCGCGACAAGATGACCGCCAGCCAGCAGATCGCCGATCTGATCCAGGCGCTCGGCTGCGGCACGCGGACGAAATACCGCGAGGAAGACCTGCGCTACGAGCGCATCATCGTCATGACCGACGCCGACGTCGACGGCGCGCACATCGCCTCGCTGCTGATCACCTTCTTCTACCAGGAAATGCCCGAACTGATCCGCGGCAGCCACCTCTATCTCGCCGTGCCGCCGCTCTATGTCATCCGCCAGGGTGCCAAGAGCGTCTATGCCCGCGACGATGCCCACCGCGCCGAACTGATGGAGACGGTGTTCAAGGGCAAGAAGGTCGAAGTCGGACGGTTCAAGGGCCTCGGCGAGATGATGCCGGCGCAGCTCAAGGAAACCACCATGGACCCGGCCAAGCGCACCCTGCTGCGCGTCGACATCGACGATGTCGATTTCGAGGGCACGCGCGACGCGGTGGATGCGCTGATGGGCACCCGGCCGGAAGCGCGCTTCCGTTTCATCCAGGAACGGGCGGCCTTTGCCGAAAACCTGGACATTTGAGCGACGACCAGTAGGGCTGACGGGACGATGAAGCTCTCTTATGGCGCAATCATCGTATTGGCCGGTGCGCCACGGCTCCCGATGCCTGGACAATCGAGAAATGCGCTCGCTACGGCCGCGCCTTCGAGGCGTTGGTGAAGGTCTTCGACAAGCAGGGCACTACCAAGGACTTCATCCGTGGCAATCGCGACTTTATCGCCGCCGGCTGTTCGAACGGCGCCGACATATGCCCGACATCCGCACGCGATATCGAATTCGCCAACGCGCTTACGCTTCTGGCGATGAACGCTGGCGCGGCAAGTTCCTTCTTGCCGTTTGTGTGCCGCCGTTCGCCGACGACGCACGCTTCGCCGTAAGCGTCTTGCGTGCCCATGGAGAATGCCCCATATGCTTGGCAACACAGAAACCGGACCCGGATATGACGTGAGCAAGGCCGAAGAAACCAAGCTGCAACGCGGCCCCCGCTGGCTGGGGCCGACCACCCCGAGCAGATCCGCTCTCATTACACCCATCTCGGCCGCCCGCTGGCTACTGGTGCTGATCGTTATTGCCGCGATCTACTTCTTCCACGGCTTCGTCGTCCCGGTTCTGGCGGCACTCGTGATCGCATTTGCCAGCTGGCCGCTCTACCGCAGGCTTCTCGAAAGGATAGGCGGCAATACGACGATCGGGGCGACGCTCGCGCTGCTTGCCATCCTCGCCTTCCTCATCATTCCGATCGGCATCGCGATCGCCTATACGGTCGAGGAACTTCGCCAGTGGATTGGCTGGGCGCTCGAAGTCAACCGGATCGGCTCCCCGGCGCCGGAATGGATCGAGCGGCTTCCCGGCGTCGGTGAATGGCTGGCGGCCAAATGGCGCGAGCACGTCGGTTCACCGGGCGCGATCGGTGAATTGATCCAGATCGTCAGCGGCGCCAATATCGGCAATATCTACCGTGCCCTGATCGCCGCCGGCGACGGTGTCTTCCACCTGGCGCTGACCTTGCTCTTCATGCTGATCGCGCTGTTCTTCGTCTATCGCGACGGCTCGAACTTCGCACGCCAGCTGGACCTGCTGGGTGAGCGAATCCTGCCGACCCGCTGGGAGCGCATTTCGCGTGTCGTCCCCGCCACGATCAGTTCGACGGTCACCGGCATGACGCTGATCGCCATCGGCGAAGGCATCGTGCTCGGCATCGCCTACTGGCTGGCTGGCGTCCCCTCGCCCGTGACGCTCGGCGTCTTGACCGGCATCATGGCGCTGATCCCCGGCGGCGCGCCGCTCTCCTTCACGCTTGTCTCGATCTATCTCGTCGCCAGCGGCGCCTATATCCAAGGTATCGCCCTTTTCGTATGGGGCACGGTCGAACTCTTCATTGTCGACAAAACGATCAGGCCGCGCCTCGTCGGCGGGCCGATCAAGCTGCCCTTCCTGCCGACCTTTTTCGGCCTGGTCGGCGGGGTAAAGACCATGGGATTCCTTGGCCTGTTCCTCGGGCCGGTGCTGATGGCCCTGATCGTCTCGATCTGGCGGGAATGGATCCGCGAAGTGGCGCTGGCCGACCCGGCGGAGACCGGCGCTGCCGGACTTGCGAGCGAAACTGCGGCTGGCGCATTCATTGCGGAACCGCAGCAAGCCGACGTGCCCCCGGCCCACGCGCGCAGCTAACCGGCTGGGCAGAGTACGCATGCCTGAGCGGTCTTGCTTTGGCTGCAATCCTTTGTTTGAACTCGTTAACAGCCACCACGATGCGCTCACTCCAGCAAGACCGGAAGAGACCATGCAGACCGCCCTCATCGTCATGACCATCCTCGGCTGCGACGACAGCGTCACCCAGTGCCACTACGTCGCGACCGCACAGGAGCATTTCGTCTCGGTCGCCCTTTGCGACGCGGCCTCGGAAACGATCCTGGCCGGCTATTCGGGCGCCAACTATCCGATGCTCGTCGCCGTGTGCCAGCCGCCCGAAAGCCAGACGGCTGATTTGGCTCCGCCTCCCGAGGGCTCGGCAAAGGCGGAAATGGCAGATCCGGTCCCCCTTCCCGGGCCCGCAGCAACTTTGCCGGAAAACGAACGCCAGTCGCTCGCCGCCCGCGCCGTCGACAAGATTCGCAAGGTCCTTCCCGACACGCAGGATGTCCGCATGGTCTTCGAGACCCCGCTCCACGTCGTCGCTGACAGTTACTCCTGGGTAGCCAAGAAGATTTCGCCTTAACGCAGGCGGGAGCTGACGCCGTTTTCAGGCGACAAGCGCCAGACCGGTCGCATAGTCGCGAGCGCGACGCCGTTCCTCGGCGAAGGCAAGCTTGGCCACCATGTCCATGAGCTCCGCCGCAGACGGCGATTTCGTACCGAGCTCCTGAAGGCGCTCGACAAGCAAGGGCGCAATGTTGTCCGTCTCCTCGCCGGCACTCTGGACCGCATTGCGCCACAGCAGTATGGCTTCGACGAAGATTGGGCTGATATCACGCACCAACCCGACCGATTCGAGTAGAGCGCGCACGGCATGATAACGCGCCGTCGCTAGGATGGAGCGAACACGTCGCTCTTCGACGTCCGACAAGATCGTCACCGCCGAGGCGAAGAAATCCGTACGCCCCAGGCACAATGCGTGCATCAGGAAGGCCGGCGTCAGGCGGCCTTCGGAGCGCAATTGCTCGACCAGAACCGGCAGCTCGTCGATGCTGACCGTGCCGAGGATGGCGATCGTCGCGGCCCGTCCCGCCTCGCGCGTCACCCGTTCGATCCGGCACGCGCCGATCGCCGCGCGGACGAAAGCGGAGCCGGACAGAGCCTCGGCAACGAACTGTACCAGCAATTGGCGAACGGCAGCCGGCAGATCGGCGCGATCGAGCAGAAGCGCGCGCACGCTCTCGTGCGCGCCATGCCGTTCGGCAATGCGCTTCAATGTCAGTCGCGCAATGCTCACATTGGGATTTTCAAGAAGTACGACGACCTCTTCCGGATCGCCGATTTCGGCTAGGGCCGCAGCAACGCCCCGCGACAGGCCGGGTCTTGCGGCGATCAACGCGCGCGTCGCGCAACTGCCGCGACCGGCCAGATCCACAAGGTCCGAATCGGTCAACACCGGGGACTTCAGGATCGGCAATGCGGCGATTTCCGGCTGATCCTCGGCGAGAGACACCATCAGCGCACGCGGAGCATCGCAAGAACCGGCAAGCGCCTCGGCCAGAGCCATTCGGACATGCGGTGACGGATCATCGAGCAGGTAGGTCATTGCGACATGAGCGGCTTTCCGCTCGTGTGGCGCCATCGCCGAGCGCAGGTAGGCCCTTGCCAGCGCATTGGCAGCGCGCGCCCGGTCCCCTGCCTTTGCCGTTTCCACCCACCGAAGAAAAGCCGCCACAATCACAGAAAAACCCAATCCCCGAAGAGAACAACGCATGGCCGATCAGCCATGCTTCACGCTAGCTGGAAAACGTTTAAGATTTGGTTCACCATGTTCGTTAACCGCGAGGTCCCATTGCCCGTCCCCTCAAGCCTCAGCATCGCCGGCAAGTCCCTGCATTCGCTTCTCGTCGTCAAAACGCCGGAACCCGACAACCCGCCTGCCACCGCGGGGGCGCTTGTCATTTCGACCGGTCAGACGATTTCGGATTGGCAGGCCGCGGCGTTGTTTCTCACCCGGAACCGGCAAGGCACCGGCGGAACACCGCTCCTCGTTCTCGTCGATTCGACGCTCGATCACGACGCGCTCGACGAACGACTGGAGATCCTCATGCCGGCCCGCCCCGATGGCATCATCCTCACCGGCGTCCGCGAAGGTGCGGATCTGCAGAGACTGGATGTCGCGCTCTCTGTGGCAGAGGCTATGGCGGGACGCGAACCCGGCGAGACGGCTGTCGTCGCCATGATCGGCGACAATGCCGCGGGCCTGCTTGCCGCGGGAAACTTCGCCGACCGGACACCGCGCCTTCGGGCCCTCGGCCACAACGCCACGGCCCTTGCCGCAGTGCTTGGCGTTGAGAACTCCCCGCACCATCAAAGTGCGGACGGCTCTCGCGCGCTCAGCCGTGGACTGACCATTCTCGGCGCAGCAAAGGCCGGCGTGGCGGCACTGGACTGGCTCGCCCCAGCGCTTGCTGGTGATGATCTGCGTCGCGCCTGCATAGAGGCCCGCCACGCGGGTTTCGCGGCGCTGATCACCGAGAGCCCGGACCAGTTGGCGGCCATCACCGCCGCCTACGGCTGATACGGCTTGGCGGGCGGCTGCGGCCGATGAAGCTCGAAGGTAGGCTGCACCTCGGCATAGTCCATATAGCCGAGGCGCGTGACGGGCCGGGCAAGCGCCACGTCGAACCGCCCGTCCCGGACGACCCGATCGTCGATATGTATGGCAACCACCTGGCCGAAGACCGCATGGCTATCCGAAGCGCTGCCGTCTATCGTCTTCAATGTGTGAACCTCGGTGACCCGGCATTCGAGCACTGCATAAGCCTCGCCAACGCAAGGCGCATCAACCAACCGCCCCATGACCGGCGTCACGCCGGCAATCGCGAATTCGTCTGTGCCATAAGGGACGGCGACCGACGAGGCATNNGCATTGACTGCCTCAATCAGGTCGGCGCTGGCATAGTTGACGGTGAACACGCCGGTTTCAGTCGCATTGCGCAGCGTGTCCTTTCGCCCGCTCGAGGAGAACATGACGATCTTCGGCCGGTCGCTGACGGCATTGAAGAATGAGTAGGGCGACAGGTTGAACGATCCGTCCCGTCCCTGCGTACCGATCCAACCGATCGGTCGCGGTGCGACGATCGCCTTGAAGGGATCGTGCGTCAGGCCGTGCCCGTTGCTCGCGGTCTCGTAGAACATCAGGCCTCGCCGCCCACCCAGGTGACAACATCGCCCAGCGCCGGACGCGGACGCTCGGTGATCGGGAAAGTGGTCGAGCCTATATGGATGAAGCCGGCGACCTTTTCGTCCGGTTTGATGTCAAGCAGCGGATGGGCTCTTTCGTCATAGGCGAACCATTCGGTCAGCCAGTTCGACACATAACCGAGCGCATTGGCGGCCATCAGCAGATTGAGGCAGACAGCGCCGGCCGACATGCGTTGCTCCCATTCCGGGATTTTCGCATGCGGACGGGCCGTGCTGATCACGCCGATCACCACGGGAGCGCGGGTGAAGCGGGCGCGTTCGACAGCGATCATTTCTTCGGAAAGGTCGGGGTTCTTGTCCAGCGCCATCGCCAGGAGTGCTTCGCCGATCTCTGCGCGCGCCGCGCCGCGATAGACGACGAACCGCCAGGGAGCCAGTTTGCCATGGTCCGGAACGCGCACGGCGAGGGTCAAGATCTCCTCGAGTTCGGCAGTCGTCGGACCCGGCTCGCACATCTGGAATGCCGGCACGGAGCGTCGCACGGCAAGATAATCGATCAGCTTCACATCATTTTTCATATTCAGACACTTTCAGGGCTATTCTGGCGGCTGCGACGTCTTGAAATTGCCACCGCATTGGGATTGAACTTGCTGCCATTGCAGAGGAAGTCAACCAGTTGTGCCATCCATGAACGACCAATTCCGCCCAGCCCGCTTTGTGTACATCGTGGCCGCGATGTTGCTCGCATTCACGCCGGCCCATGGCCAGGATGCATTCAAGGCGTTCAAGCAGCTGGACGGCTCGGTCAAGATGCCGAAACTGAACGCCTTCTCACCCAATCTCGGCGAGACGATCCAGCAGACCCTTTCCCGCAATGTAAGCCTGGAGGCACGGCTGACGAGCGAGGGTGAGTCAATGCAGCAGGGTCTGTCCTGGCGGGTATTCAGCCCGATTCCGGGCGCCGACGGCAAACTGCCGCTGCTGGCCAGCGCCGAGGGAGGTTCTGCCGACTTCCAGCTGGCGCCGGGAGACTATTTCGTCAACGTCACTTTCGGCCGAGCCGGCGCTACCAAGAAACTGTCCATCCCGCGTGAAGGCGACGTGGAAAAGCAGGTGATGGTGCTCGACGCCGGCGGCATCATCCTCAACGCGGTCACCGGACCGGACACGCGCATCCCGGCAAAGGACCTCAAGTTCGACGTCTATTCGTCCGAGGCCCAGGCCGATGGCGAACGCGGCCTGGTCTTGGCCGACGCACCGCCAAACGCCATTGTCCGGCTCAATGCCGGAACCTATCACATCGTTTCCGAATATGGCTCCGTGAATGCCGTGGTGCGCGCCGACATCAAGGTCGAGGCCGGCAAGCTGACCGAGGCCGTGATGCAGCACAATGCTTCGCAGATCAATCTCAAGCTCGTGTCGGAGCCTGGCGGCGAAGCGATTGCCGATACCGCATGGTCGGTGCTGGCGGGTTCGGGCGACATTGTCGCGGAGAGCGTCAGCGCTTTCCCGGTCATGGTGCTGGCGGAAGGCGAATACACCGCCGTTGCCCGCAACAAGGACAAGATCTACCAGAAGGATTTCGCCGTGAAGGCCGGCCGCAATGAAGACGTGGAAATCCTGCTAACGCAATAGTCGGCGACCTCGTTTCGGACTGTGGCTATTGACGCGCTTGGTGCCGGGCCACAGACGATCGCCATAGCTACCGAGCACCTATAATCACCTCCACAACGTAAAAAGACCGCCCGAAATCCGGGCGGTCTTGATTGTCGAACCTTGGTCGGGCGAAGCGCCGCTTCGCGTGTCGCCCACCCCGTTTGTATCACCCCCTGGCCGCCTTGGCGGCAAGCTTGCGCTTCAGGTCCGGCGGTGTTGCCTCGGCGCTCAGCGAAGCGATCGCCTCCTCGAGCGTCATCGACACCTGATCCTGCGAGCCGAGACGGCGGATGTTGACGGTACGCTCTTCCGCCTCCCGCTTGCCGCAGACGATGATCACCGGAACCTTGGTCACTGAATGCTCGCGGACCTTGTAGTTGATCTTCTCGTTGCGGAAATCGGTATCGACGATAAGTCCCGCTTCGCGCAACGCCTCTGCGACCTCCTTGCCGTACTCGTCGGCTTCCGAGGTGATCGTCGCGACGACGGCCTGGAGTGGTGCGAACCATAGCGGCATATGGCCGGCGAAGTTCTCGATCAGGATCCCGAGGAAACGCTCCATCGAACCACAAATGGCACGATGGATCATCACCGGCTGGGTCTTTTCCGAGTTCTGGTCAATGTAGAAGGCGCCAAAACGTTCCGGCAGGTTGAAGTCGACCTGCGTCGTGCCGCACTGCCATTCGCGGCCGATGGCGTCCTTCAGCGTATATTCGAACTTCGGACCGTAGAAGGTGCCCTCGCCCTCGTTGATGCCGGTCTTGATCCGGCCGCC
>DBUL01000131.1:1639-4359 GCA_002307905.1 Rhizobiaceae bacterium UBA1291 | reverse complement strand
GACTTCACGGCAAACATGTTCTCCTGGTACCAGCCCCAATGGCCCGAGGTTTCCCAAAGCGACTTGTCGAGGATCTGCGGCGCGTTCACCTCCTCGTAGACGCCCGAAAGCTGTCGACGCATATAGGCGGTCAGCGTCTGGAACATGCGCCAGCCCTTACCGTGCCAGAAGACGACACCCGGGCCCTCTTCCTGGAAATGGAACAGGTCCATTTCACGGCCCAGCTTGCGGTGGTCGCGCTTTTCGGCTTCCGCCAGGATGTGCAGATAGTTGTCGAGCTGCTCTTGATCCGCCCAGGCCGTACCGTAGATGCGGGTCAGCATCGGATTGTTGCTGTCCCCGCGCCAATAGGCGCCGGCCACCTTCATCAGCTTGAAGGCCGTGCCGATCTGGCCGGTCGATGCCATGTGCGGACCACGGCAGAGGTCGAACCAGTCGCCCTGGAAATAGATCTTGAGGTCCTGGTCGGCCGGGATCGCGTCGACCAGTTCGACCTTGTAGGCCTCGCCCTTGCCGGCAAAGACATCACGAGCCTTGTCGCGCGACCAGATCTCCTTGGTGAACGGCTTGTTGCGCTGGATGATTTCCTTCATCCGCTTTTCGATCTTCGGCAGATCCTCGGGCGTGAAGGGCCAGTCCTCGCGGGTGTCGGGATGGACACGCTTGAAGTCGTAGTAGAAGCCGTTTTCGATCACCGGACCGATGGTCACCTGGGTACCGGGCCACAATTCCTGCACCGCCTCGGCCATGACATGGGCCGTGTCGTGGCGGATGAGTTCCAGCGCACGGGGGTCCTGCCGGGTGACGATCTCGATCGCACCGGTTTCGACCGGATCGGAAAGGTCGCGCAAGGTGCCGTCGAGCGTGATGGCGAGTGCCTTCTTGGCCAGCGACTTGGAAATTGCTTCGGCAACCTCGTGGCCGGTCGTGCCCGCGGGGTAATCGCGGACGGAACCGTCGGGGAATGTGAGGGAAACGGATTCTGACATGGTTTTCTCCTTATCCAGTCCCGCCAACCAATGCGGGTGGTAAAAAAAGGCCGGCTTGGCCGGCAATCAACGCGTCGCGTGATACCGCCAAAGAGCCTGAGAGTAAAGATTGTGTTCGCGCGTCAGATCTTCCAGAAGGCGCGCGCCTCTTGCGGCAATCGGTCAAGCATACGCTCGAACGCCTCGGCATCGACATGCCGACGCAGAACGCTGGCCACATCCGCGATCGCGGTCTCTGTCGAGAAATTGTGATCGGGGCGAAGCTCCCTCGCTTCGCGCGTCATTTCCGCGCGCGAAGCGAATTCCCTGCGCGGCTCGTCGAGTTCCCAGTCGCTGACGAAGATGGCCCGCAGGACCGGAGGCAGGACGCCGGCAAAGAGGACAGCCTCGGACACGCTCAATCGACGACGAAAAACCTGCAGCACGGCTTGCAGCAAAGTGTAGGTCTGGTTGGTCGTCGCAAGCCCCGCCTGGTCGCGCAGTTCCAGCATGAAGGCATCGAAATCCGCCGAAGCCTGACGNNAGCCTGACGGTACTCCATCGGCATCGTCATCCGGCCTGCCCCTCGCTATCCGATGGCTTCCGCCCCGCCTGCCAATAGCGCCACGGCGCCCACCAGCGGACATGCGGATCGAGCTTTTCCGGCACGGGATCGACGCCCCAGGTGCCGCCTGGACCGCAGCGCCCGACGCGAAACAGCGTCAGCCACCCACCCGACCAAAGGCCGTGGCGGGCGATCGCCTCGTAGCCGTATTCGGAACAGGTCGGCATGTGCCGGCACGAGCTTCCGACGATGCTCGACAGCGTCAGTTGATAGAGGCGGATGAGGCTCATGCCGAGCAGCCGGTCCGGGGTCTTGGCGAACGGTCCCGCGTAGTTGCGCGAACGGTTTCGACCATCCGGCTCTCCGCCGGAATTCCGGCAATCGGGCGAATTGCACATGTCAGCCGGCCACCGCGACGGCCGCGTCCTTTGCCTCGATCTGGTCGAGACAGTCGACCACTGCCTCGAAGGTCAGCATGGTCGAGGCGTGGCGGGCCTTGTAGTCCTTGACGGGTTTCAGAAAGCGCATGTCCTCGAAGCGGCCAGATGGCCCCTCGCCGCCTTCTTTCAGCATGGCGAGCATGTCCGCGCGTGCCTGTCGAATCTCGTCCGGCGTCGCGCCGACGATATGGCGCGCCATGATCGACGACGAGGCCTGGCCCAGCGCACAGGCCTTGACCTCATGGCTGAAGTCGGTCACTCGGCCGTCGGCCAGTTTCACGTAGACCTTGACCCGCGAACCGCACAGTTTCGAATGTTTCTCGGCGCTGGCATCGGCATCGGCAAGCTTGCCGGTCCGCTCGATATTCCCGGCAAATTCGAGGATCCTGGAATTATAGATGTCATCCATGGTCAGCCTGGCACTTTCTTCAATCGGGCTATACGCGTTTTGTGAACCAGCAGATTGTCACCGTCTGCGCGACACTGTGTTGCGTGCGGTTTCCTTCACACTTCGCAAATCGCTATTATATGTAAGGTCAGAACTCGGTCCAAACAAAACAAGCGCAAATGCCTGCACAGGAGCGAGAATCGCAAAATGGACTTGCCAAGATGAACCGAGTTACGCATTTACAGGCGGAAAAGTCGAAACAGGCGGTCCGAGACATCAAGGACCGGGAGACCATGGGCATGGATGCCATCGTCAAAGAACTCGCCCCACTAACCCAGCGTCCGAGCCGCGAGGAGGCG
>DBUL01000131.1:0-1588 GCA_002307905.1 Rhizobiaceae bacterium UBA1291 | reverse complement strand
CACGTGGCCTACCTCCCCGACGGCCGCGTCCTTGGGCTTTCGAAGATTGCCCGCGTCGTCGAGGTTTTCGGCCGCCGCCTGCAGACCCAGGAAGCCATGACGGCCCAGATCGCGGCCGCGATCGATGAAAGCCTCAACCCGAAGGGCGTCGCCGTCTTCCTCGAGGCCGAGCATATGTGCATGGCCATGCGCGGCGTACAGAAATCCGGCTCCACGACGCTCACCACGACATTCACCGGCCGCTTCAAGGACAATGCCGTCGAGCAGGCACGTTTCATGTCCATGGTCCGCGGTCGCTGACCCCTCTGTCCTTCGGAATTTCCTAATGGCTATCGATTTCGATCCGCCGCCTGCAGACAAGCACACCCTCGAAGAGGACGGACGCTTCACGCCCAAGTTCGATGCAAACGGGCTGGTGACCGCCGTGGTTACCGATGCGCGTGNNCGTGACGGCGAATTGCTGATGGTCGCACATATGAACGCCCAGGCCCTGGCCTTGACGCTCGAAACCGGCATCGCGCACTATTACAGCCGCTCGCGCGACAAGATCTGGAAGAAGGGCGAGAGCTCGGGCAATCTTCAGACGGTCCGGGAAATCCGTACCGATTGCGACCAGGACGCCGTCTGGCTGAAGGTCGATGTCGCCGGCCACGATGCGACCTGCCACACCGGCCGGCGTTCCTGCTTCTATCGGAACGTCAAGCTGGCTGATGGCGTCCCTTACCTTGAAATCACCGACAATCATCGTCATTTCGATCCCGACGCCGTTTACGGCGAAGCGGACAAGGCCTGAGCGATCGGAGTCAAACGTCTCCGTTCGGCCATTAAACGAATTGGTAAGCATCCGGTGCGCTAATGATGTATTGGAAGCATTCAGCCATGAAGGTGTGCGGAGATGCTGAACTGGAGTATGAGGAACGGCACGACGGCGCGTTCGGNNCTGGCGCTCGGCGGCGGCGCCGCGCGCGGTTGGGCGCATATCGGCGTTCTGCGCGCGCTGGACGAAGCCGAGATCGAAGTCGGCATGATTGCCGGCACCTCGATCGGCGCCCTTGTGGGCGGCTGCTACCTCGCTGGCAAGCTCGATGAGCTGGAAGCCTTCGCCCGCTCGCTTACCATGCGCCGCATCGCCTCACTGCTCGACCTGACGATCGGTGGTGGTGGTCTGCTCGGCGGCATGCGGCTGACCAAGCGCATGCAGGAGCATATCGAAGGCCTGATGGTAGAGGATCTGCCGAAGCCCTTCGTCGCGGTCGCCACCGAATTGAACAGCGGCCATGAGGTGTGGATCGACGGTGGCAATCTGATCACCGCGCTACGCGCTTCCTATGCGCTTCCAGGAATTTTCGAACCGGTAAAATGCAACAATCGGACACTGATCGACGGCGCCCTGGTCAACCCCGTCCCTGTTTCGGTCTGCCGCGCCTACGAGCAGCCGCTGGTGATGGCCGTCAATCTGCAATACGACGTCTTCGGCCGTTCGGCGGTTGTGAAGCATCGCGCCAGCGAACTCCCCGACACCCCGATTGACCCGCCAAAGGACCATCACAAGATCGGCCTGACAGGCGTCATGGTCCAGGCCTTTAAT
>DBUL01000130.1:4592-14080 GCA_002307905.1 Rhizobiaceae bacterium UBA1291 | reverse complement strand
GCTGCTCGGAGAGCAGGCCGATGTTCTTCAGGACGGTGAAGACATTGATGTAATGGTCGCCAAAGCCCATCCAGAAGCGCACGTCGGCGCCATCCATGTTCTTCGCCAGCGAATGGACCTCGTCATGGCCGCAGAGATAGGCCTTGCGCTTGCCGACCACCGGCAGGTCGTATTCCTTGCCGATCTCGAACATCTTGTTCTCCTGCCACTGGCCGTTCTGCCAGGAGTAGACGACACCGGTGAATTCGCGGAAGTTGNNTTCCGGGTCGAAGTTGGTGGCGAAATATTTGCCGTGGCTGCCGGCATTGATGTCGACGATGTCGACGTCCGTCACCGTGTCGAGATATTCGTCCTTGGCGAGCTTGGCATAGGCATTGACCACACCCGGATCGAAGCCGGCGCCGAGGATGGCGGTGATGCCCNNCCGTACCACGGCGGGGTCTCGCAGATCTTTTTCGGATCCTCGTGGATTGCCGTGTCGATATAGGCGACGCCGGTATCCATGCAGGCGCGCAGCACAGACATGTTGAGGAAGGCCGTGCCGACATTGATGACGATCTGGGAATTGGTCTTCTTGATCAGCGCCTTGGTGGCTTCGATGTCGAGCGCGTCGAGGGCATGGCCTTCCAGCACGCCCGGCTGCTTCATCGCCTTTTTGTCGTGAACCGAAGCGATAATAGCGTCGCACTTAACCTTGGTGCGCGAGGCGATATGAATGTCGCCTAGCACGTCATTGTTCTGGGCGCACTTGTGCGCCACGACCTGTGCGACGCCGCCGGCGCCGATAATGAGCACGTTCTTCTTCATGATGGGGACCAACTCCTTGATGTCCAATCGTCAGAAACCTGTGAGGGAAATCCTCACGAAAGGCTTTGTTCGTAATCCGTGTAGTCGAACTCACGGACCGTCCTGAGGCTGCCATCCAGTTCGCGGATGGCGATTGCCGGCATTTTCACGCCGTTAAACCAGTTCTTCTTGACCATCGTGTAGCCGGCGGCGTCCTGGAACGAGATCCGGTCACCGACCTTCAATTCGTTTTCGAAGTCGAACTCGCCGAAGATATCGCCGGCGAGGCAGGACTTGCCGCAGACCATGTAACGATGTGGTCCCTGGTTGGGATGAACCTTCGCGCTTTCACGATAGATCAGAAGATCCAGCATGTGCGCTTCGATGGAGGAATCCACCACGACAAGGTTCTTGCCGTTGTAAAGGGTATCGAGAACGGTGGTCTCGAGTGTGGTCGATCGGGTGATCGAGGCTTCGCCGGGCTCGAGATAGACCTGGACTTCGTATTTGCCGGCAAAGCGTTTCAGCCGTTCGGCGAATTTCTCCAGCGGATAGTCGTCGCCGGTGAAGTGGATGCCGCCGCCGAGGCTGACCCATTCGGCTCGTCTCAGGAGCGAGCCGAACTTCTGCTCAATGTCGCCGAGCATGTGATCGAACAGGTCGAAGTCCTTGTTTTCGCAATTGTTGTGGATCATGAAGCCGGAGACCATGTCCATAACCCGCTCGACCTTGGCTGTGTCCCATTCGCCGAGCCGCGAGAAGGGGCGGGCGGGATCGGCGAGATCGAAGCCCGAAGAGGATACGCCTGGGTTGAGGCGCAGGCCACGCACGATGCCGGATGCCTTGTCGGCGAAGCGTTCGAGCTGGCCGATCGAGTTGAAGATGATCTTGTCGGCATGGGAGACGACCTCATCGATCTCGTAGTCGGCATAGGCGACCGAATAGGCGTGGGTCTCCTTGCCGAAGCGCTCATGGCCGAGGCGGACTTCATTCAGCGAGGACGAGGTCGTTCCGTCCATGTAGTCGCGCATGAAGTCGAAGACCGACCAGGTCGCGAAACATTTAAGCGCGAGAAGCGCCTTGGCGCCGGACAATTCGCGCAGCAAGGCGATCTTCTCCATGTTTTGGAGAAGCTTCGACTTGTCGATGAGGTAATAGGGCGTTTCCATAGAGAACGTTCCTTCCCGCAGGGACAATTCACGCGGGCTGATGGGCAAAAGGGGCGAGGAAGGCAAGCGGAAGCTCGCATTCCATTGGATTTCGGTGATTTCGTTCAGGTCAGCCGGCGGTTTCGACGGCAGTGACGGTCAGCAGGTGCTGTCGCCCGTCATTGGCGATAAAATCGATGGAACTGCCGACCGAAAGGCCGAGAAGCGCTGTACCGATCGGCGTCAGGATCGAAACCTTTCTCTCTGCAATGTTGGCCTCTGCCGGATAGACCAGCGTGATCCGCCGCGTGTTCCCATCCTCGGTCCGGTACTCGACATCGGTCCCCATTTGGACCGTGCCCGCAGGCGCGGCGCCGTCATTGGCGACCGATGCCCGTTCAAGTTCGCCGAGCAGTTCCTCGGCGAATTCGGGCCGCGTTTCGACCAGGCCATTGGCCATGCGAACGAGTTTGTCATAGTCGGACCTGCCGACAACGATTTCGGGTCTGTTCACGATAGTGTCTCCAAGAGTCTTGTCTGTCCGGCAGCCTCAATCGAAGTGGCGCCGTAAGGGGCGGGTCGGCGCAAAGAAGTGCGCGATTCCGTCGATGTCGATGGTTGAATGGATTGCACGCTCCCCGGTCTCGGGGTGTCCGAGCCGGGGCCGTTATTCCGCGATCGGGAACGGCCGGAATGTGGTGCGGTGCTTGAGCGTCATCATGCTTCATGAAATCGGGTCTTGCCGCATCAATGTCAAGGCCGATTTCCGAAGTGACTTATGCGCAGCAGCGGCATATGTCGCCAGGCCGTACTTCTGAGGCCCTCGAAAGCCTTGCGTTGCTGCTCGGATTTTGGTGTTGCTGGATGGTTGCGATTCCTGGATTTTGAGGCATCTTCGTGTTCAAAGATCTTTCCCCGCAGAGTTTCTTCATGGGCTGCCTGACCGCCTTTGTCGGGTTCGCCAGCTCGTTTGCCGTCGTTCTCCAGGGTCTCAAGGGCGTGGGGGCAAGTGACTACGAGGCGGCCTCCGGCCTTATGGCACTATCGGTATCGATGGGGCTCTGCGCGATCGTGCTGAGCGCCTGGACGAGATTGCCGGTGTCGATCGCCTGGTCAACGCCAGGGGCGGCGCTGCTGGCGACCGCCGGTACGGTTGAGGGCGGTTTCGCCGCCGCNNTTCCTGGTCTGCGGCTTGCTGATCGTGATTGCCGGGCTGTTCCGGCCGCTTGGCCGGGCGGTCGCGGCGATCCCGGCACCGCTTGCCAATGCCATGCTGTCGGGTGTCATCCTCGGCTTGTGCTTCGCCCCGTTCAAGGCGATCGCCTTCGATTGGATGCTCGGCCTACCGATCCTCGTCGCATGGGCAGCAGTGCTTGCCTTCAAGCGGCTTTATGCGGTGCCGGCTGCGCTTCTCGCCTTCGTCATCGTGATGGTGTTTGGCGTCGACCTGCCGGAAGGGGCGATGGCGACCTGGGCGCAGTCGCTCGCGCCGCCGGTAGAACTGGTGATGCCGGTGTTCACGCTGCCGGCGCTCGTCTCGATCGCGCTGCCGCTGTTCATCGTCACCATGGCCTCGCAGAACATTCCCGGTATTGCCGTGCTGAAGGTCAACCATTACAATCCCAATCCGGGGCCGCTGTTTGCCGTCACGGGCTTTTTTTCGCTCCTTTCGGCGCCGTTCGGCGGACATGCGGTCAACCTGGCGGCAATCACCGCGGCCATGTGTGCCGGCGAGGACGCCCATCCCGATCCGAAAAAGCGCTACTGGGCGGCGATCATCGGCGGCGTCGGCTATATCATCCTCGGCCTTCTGGCAGGCGCGGTTACCGCCTTCGTCTCGCTGGCGCCGCCGATCCTGATTCAAGCGGTGGNNCACGGGTTTGGCGCTGATCGGCGCATTCTCCGGCTCGGCGGTAGCCGCCTTCAAGGACGTCGAGACGCGCGAGGCGGCGGCCGTCACCTTTCTGATTACCGCGTCCGGCGTCTCCTTCGCCGGAATTTCCGGTGCCTTCTGGGGGCTGATCGCAGGCGCCTTGATGCTCGCGTTTCTGAAGGTTGCTGCCGCTCGGCGGTGAGCGAGGGGAACGGATCGTGTCCTTGCGCCCGATGGTTCCAGGAAAACTGAAGTCCCTCTCCGTTGCCGAATAACGGGCTTGCGCGATTTGCCATCGCGCGTTATTCCTCTTGCATCATGATCCAATTCGGCCCGACCATCTCTGCGACCCTGAAAGCTGACCGCGTTGCGGCCGGCTTCGTCGCGTCGGCGTCAAACTCGCTTCTTCTTTGCCTTATCCGCGGTTGCCGGGTCCATTGAGGAGCGCCCGGCGGCCGGATAGCCGCATGGCTCAGCTCCTCGAAGCAAATCCCGTAGACTGACACTATTTGGCCGACTTGAGGCCAGCATTTGCCGTCGCAAAAGTGCAATTTATGCGCTAAGAGCCTGGCGGATGCGGAAGAGGAAGAGATGAACGACATGAACAGGAACTCCGGCGCCGGCGTTGTGGGAATGCCCGAAGCGGCAACCAAGTATCGCCCCTATCCGCAAATCGACATCAAGGACCGCACCTGGCCGTCGAAGACAATCACCAAGGCGCCGATCTGGTGTTCGGTGGACCTGCGCGACGGCAACCAGTCGNNCGGCCTCGCAGACCGACTTCGACTTTGCCCGCTGGTGTGTCGAGGAAGGCAATGTGCCCGACGACGTGTCGCTGCAGGTGCTGGTTCAGTGCCGCCCTGAACTGATCACGCGCACCTTCGAGGCGCTGGTAGGCGCCAATCGGCCGATCATCCATTTCTATAATTCGACCAGCGAACTGCAGCGCCGAGTGGTGTTCGCCAAGGATGTGCCCGGCATCAAGCAGATCGCCGTCGATGCAGCCAAGATGATCACCGACATGGCGGCGAAAGCCGGCGGCGGTTTCCGCTTCGAATATTCGCCGGAGAGTTTTACCGGTACGGAGCTGGACGTGGCGCTGGAGATTTCCAATGCGGTCATCGACATCATCAAGCCGACGCCGGACAACAAGCTGATCCTGAACCTGCCATCGACCGTCGAAATGGCGACGCCGAACATCTATGCCGACCAGATCGAGTGGATGTGCCGCAACATCAACAATCGCGAGAACGTCATCGTCTCGCTCCATCCGCATAACGATCGCGGGACGGGGATCGCCGCCACCGAACTGGCCCTGATGGCCGGCGCCGATCGCGTCGAGGGCACGCTGTTCGGCAATGGCGAGCGTACCGGCAATGTCGACATCGTCACGCTGGCTTTGAACATGTTCACCCAAGGCGTCGATCCGAAACTGGACTGCTCTGATATCGAGCGGATCAAGGCGGTCTACGAATATTCGAACCAGATGGTCATTCCGGAGCGCCACCCTTACGTTGGAGAGCTGGTCTACACCGCGTTTTCCGGCTCGCACCAGGATGCGATCAACAAGGGCATGAAGGCACGGCGCAAGGCCAATTCCCCGATCTGGGAAGTGCCGTACCTGCCGATCGACCCGCAGGACGTCGGGCGGACCTACGAGGCGATCATCCGTATCAACTCGCAGTCCGGCAAGGGCGGCATCGCCTATATCCTGCAGGAAGACTATGGCATCAATCTGCCGCGCAACCTGCAGGTGGAGTTCCGCGAGGACATCCAGCATATCACCGACGAAGAGGGCGTCGAACTGCCGTCGAAGCGGATCTATGAACGTTTCATAGAACGCTATGTCGAGCAGCCCGGCGGACGCCTGAAATATGTCGATCACCACACCTATGCCGATCCGGCCCAGAAAGGTCGCCGTGTCGTTGCCGCCGAAATCACTGATGGCGGCGAGACCAAGCGGATCGAGGGGCAGGGGACTGGCCCGATCGACGGTTTCATCAACGCGCTGTCGAACCATCTCGGCGTCGAGCTGACGGTTGCCGATTATTCGGAACATTCGTTGCAGCATGGGTCGAACGCATCGGCGATCGCTTATGTCGAGGTGGTGCATCCGGGTGGCAAGCTGTTTGGCGTAGGCATCAACACCAACATCGTCGCAGCTTCGCTCGAGGCGATCGTCTCGGCGGCGAACCGGCTGCTCGACGACCGCGCGGCAAAGGCCTGAGGCATGGCGCTGCACGCGATCGTTGCCGGAGACTTGAGGAAAAAACCGCCGCTGGTGCTGCTACACGGCTATGGTTGCGGGGCTTTCATCTGGAAAAAGGTCGTGGCGGGGCTCGACCCCGCCCAACCAGTGATCGCCTATGACATGCCGGGGCATGCCGGTTCGCTTCATGCCGAGGGTATCGGTGGAGCGGGCAAGATGGCCAAGGCCATTCGCAACGATCTCGATCTGCGCGGGGTCACGCATTTCCACGTCGCCGGGCACTCGCTCGGCGGCGCAACGGCCGCATTGCTGGCGCTCAGGGAGCAGAGACGCGTTCTGAGCGCCACGCTTCTGGCGCCGGGCGGCTTCGGCCCCGCCATTAATCACCGCCTGCTCTCCCACTACGCCCAGGCAGAGACCCATCTCGACTTGATCTGGGCACTGGAAGGCATGTGCGGGTTCAACGCCGTGATCGACGACGACCTGGTTGACGACATGCTTGCGGTCCGGCATCTCCCGGGCGCGCAGGAAGCGCTTACGCGGATTTTCGAGGCGATTACCTTCCCAGCGCCGAGCGGAGAACGTGTGCAAGGGGAACTGCCACTCGATGCGCTTGCCGCATTGGCAACGCCGATCCGGGTGGTCTGGGGCGGCGAGGATTGCATCCTGCCGTCATGGCAGGCGGATCGGCTGCCCGACAACATTGCGTTGACGCGGATCGCGACCGCTGGCCACATGCTGGTGGAAGAATATCCGGCGCGGATTGCCGAACTGCTGCGCGAAGCAACTGCCATCGACCGCAGCCATCTCGCCTGATCGTCAGTCCAGCAGGACCTGATGGTGTTCATGCCGCAGTTTGACCGCCGCATCGAACAGGCTGTAGCGGTCCCATTTCAACTGCCAGTCGCCCGCCTTGCCGCTAATGGAAAAGAGATTGTAGCCAGCGGGCGGCTTCGGTGCGCCGGGGCCTTGCGAGGCGGATGCGATGCCGATGACGGGCACGCGCTTCTCGCGACCCTCCAGCCAGTAGAGCGTATTGAGATGGGTATGGCCGTGCAGCACGAGCTCGGCGCCGCCTGCGGAAATTGCCGCGGCAAAACGGCGGATGCCGATCATCCGCTTGTGCGAGGCGGCCGCTCCGCGGATCGGCGGATGATGGATCATCACCACGCGAAACAGCCCTTCCTCGCCGGCGACCTTCAATAGCTCGGTTGTCTCGCGGGCCTGGCGGGCGCTGAAATAGCCGGTGGCCGAGAAGGGGGGCGTGGCGATTGAGGTGGAGCAGCCGATCAGCGCGACGGGTCCGCGCCGGCGGATATAGGGAAACAGCTTGTAGCCTTCCCGCCAGATCAGCGGGTCATCGTCGCCGCGCATGTAGTCGTACCAGGCGTGCACCGCCTTGTCGTGGGCGCCGGGCACATAGGCGTCGTGATTGCCGGGAACAACCGAAGTGTCGAGCGGCGCGCCGGCCTCGCGCAGCCACTGGGCGACGAGCCTGATTTCGATGCCCGAGGCGAGGTTGACCATGTCGCCGGTGATCGCCAGGTGGTCAGGCTCCTGCCGGCGCAGGTCTTCCATTACCAAGTCGAGCGCGTTGGTGAAAAGATGCTTGCGCCGGTTGCGGTGCCAGTTCACATAGCCGGTAATGCGCTTGGAGGCCAATTCCCGGATGGTCAGGTTGGGCAGCGGCCCCAGGTGAACATCGGATATGTGCGCGAGCTTGAACATGGCGCCACTCTTAAAGATGCGGCGTAACGGGAGCAAGAAGAATGAGCCAGCAGATCAGCCTGGATGAGCGGACCGGACTTCGCCGGCGCCTGTTGCTGAAGGTGCTGCACAGCTATTTCGCCCTGTCGCGCGGCATGACGCTCGGCGTGCGGGCCGCCTGCTTCAATCCGCAAGGCGAAATCTTTCTCGTCCGCCATTCCTATGTTCCCGGCTGGTACATGCCGGGCGGCGGCGTCGAGCGCAATGAAACGGTGCTCAAGGCGCTGGAGAAAGAGTTGCGGGAGGAGGGCAATCTTGAACTCACCGCCCCGCCGCAGCTCTTCCATGTCTATTTCAACCGGCGCATCAGCCCGCGCGACCATGTGCTGCTCTATCGCGCCGAGGTGATCCAGACGGCGCCGCGGCTTGCTGATCGCGAGATTGTCGAGGCCGGCTTCTTCGATCCGCTCGACGTGCCGAAGGACGTGACCTCCGCCACCCTGCGGCGGCTGGCGGAACTGAGCGGCGAGGTCAGCCCCGCCGATATCTGGTGAACTCCTCCGTCTCCGACAGCGCGTCCCGCCCATGCGGACGGTCGAGGTCGAGGGTGGGCCCGACAGGCACGACGCCGGTCGGATTGATCGTCTTGTGGCTGCGGTAGTAGTGGTGCTTGATGTGGCGTATGTCGACGGTTTTGGCGACGCCCGGCGTCTGGTAAAGATCGCGGACATAGGCCGAAAGGTTCGGATAGTCGGCGATCCGGCGGATATTGCACTTGAAATGCCCGACATAGACCGGATCGAAGCGCACCAGCGTGGTGAACAGCCGCCAGTCGGCCTCGGTGAGGCGCTCGCCGAACAGGTAGCGGCGGGGCGCGAGGCGCTCCTCCAGTTCGTCGAGCATGGCAAAGAGGGGCACGACCGCGCTCTCATAGGCGTCCTGCGTGGTGGCAAAGCCGGCCTTGTAGACGCCGTTGTTGACCGCGTCATAGATCCGGTCGTTGATCGCGTCGATGTCGTCCCGCAGGTCGTCAGGACAGAAGTCGCTGCCAGACCCGGTCAGGCCGTTGAAGGCGGTGTTGAACATGCGGATGATGTCGGCGGACTCGTTGGAGACGATCGTTCCGGTCTGCTTGTCCCAGAGCACCGGCACGGTGACGCGGCCGGAATAGTNNAGATCAGCGTGCGATGCGCCCAGGGACAGGCGAGCGACACATAGAGGTGATAGCGCCCGGCCTCTGCCTTGAAGCCCTTGCTGCCGGTCGGGCCGGCCGAGCCGTCGGCGGTCACCCAGTTGCGGAACTGCGACTTGGAACGCTCGAAGCGGCCCGCGGTGGATTTCGTGTCATACCAGACGTCATGCCAGACGCCGTCAACGAGCATGCCCATCGGTGCTCTCCTGTCAGTTGTTCATGTCCTGCCCCCATAGATACGCCTCACGGCGCATATTGGGAGAGGCCAAGGGGTGAACACTGCGTTTTTCCATTGGACGGCCGGAAAATTTGCTGCTATCGGGGATTTCGCAAAAACGGATGACCTTTTTCCATGACCGCACCACGGACCCTGCGACGACGCTGATGTTTCCCGAACGCCCTTGCGGCGTCAACGAGAACCCATATCTCCGTCTGTCCCTACGGTCCGGTCATCCATGAAAAATCACGACCTTGTCTACCTCACCGAGGATGCGTCGCACGACGCGGTCATCGAACACATCAATGAAGAAGCCTTCGGCCCCGGCCGGCACACCCGCGCGGCGGCCCGCATCC
>DBUL01000130.1:0-4552 GCA_002307905.1 Rhizobiaceae bacterium UBA1291 | reverse complement strand
GCCATCGAGGCGGCGCGCCGCGACGGCTCCGAAGCCGTTATCCTGATCGGCGATCCGCCGTATTACATGCCGCTCGGCTTCGAGAGGGTGGCTTACAAGGCGCTGGATTTTCCGGGCCCGGTCGATCCGGCACGGGTGCTGGTCGTGCCGCTCGGCGCGGACGTGCACGAGCGGCTGGACGGCCTGATCGCCTGGCGTCCAATGGACGACACGGCCGATGCCGCCGCCGAGGCGCTCAGAAGAGCTTCCTGAGCCAGCTGATCGCAAAGTCGCCGGTGAAATTGTCGAGCGTGCCGAAGACCGAATAGCCCTGCCGCTCATAGGCGCGGCGGGAGTCGGGATTGATCGTGTCGATATAGGCACCCTTGCAGCCGCGCACCTTCGCCTCGTCCTCCGCCCTTTGCAGCAGCGCGCCGGCCAGCCCCTGGCCGCGCCGGTGCTCGGGCACGAACAGCATTTCCACATAGAGCCAGCCGCGCCCGGTATAGCCGACAAGGCCGCCCTCCGTCTGTCCTTCCGCATCGGTCAGCGGAATGAACAGGTCGCGCCGGTCGGTCGGCCCGAGCAGGGCATTGTTGTGCGCCTTGATCCCGGCGAGGATGGTTTCACGGGCGTCGTCGGGGACGGTGTCGGAGAGGGGGAGGGGGAGGCTCATGGGGCGAGGGTAGGCGGAAATGGGGTGGGTGTCGATGGGGGCGAGAGGTGGAGGTGCTGTAATTGGAGGTCCATACTAGTCGCCGTAGTTTGCGCTTATATGTACGTCATAAAGAAAGCAGTTTCCTTTGCTCCAGAGCGGCCATAGCCTTGGAGTGGCTTAACGCGACCTGCTTGCCAAAAGGGGACTTGGTGCGTTGCTAGTGATAGAGCGTTTCGCCTAAAAAGCGCGGACCGTTCCGGCCCGAATCGCTACGGCCGGGTATTGATTGACCTCTATGGTAAGATCTCGCGTTGGACATTTGATGCCAAACATCAGATGTGGCGCAGGTAGCCATGGACGGAAATGGACCCCGTTGCTTCAGTTGGGCGTCACTTGGCTCCCCAGCGTTGACCTCATATTTACAAACCGAACTGAAAATGGTCTTTGCACTGTGGGTTGATGGACAGAGATGAGCAAGCGACCAAGAGCCACGATCAAGCCTGACCTGTTGGTATGGGCTAGGGAGACTGCGGGATTTGACCTCTCGACCGCAGCTGAAAAGCTTTGCGTCGATGAGGAGAAGCTTGTTGCTTGGGAGTTGGGCGAGGACCAGCCATCCATTCCCCAACTGCGAAAAGCCGCTGAGCTGTACAAGCGCCCGCTCGCTGTACTGTACCTTCCGGAACCACCCGTGACGTTCCGACCGATGCACGATTTCCGGCGATTGCCTGATCTTGGCCTTCGGCGCTTCACGCCGGAACTTACGCTTGAAATTCGCATGGCGCACCAGCGCCGTGACCTGGCACTTGAGCTCTACCATGATGCGGAGGAAGAACCGAGCACCTTTGGTCTTACAACCAGCATCAAGGACAACCCAGAGACTGTCGGAACTCTCATCCGGAAAGCGTTGAAAGTGGACTACGCTCTTCAGTCTCGCTGGCGTGACCCCAGAGTGGCATTTCTCGCATGGGGGTCAAAGATCGAGGAGTCCGGCGCTCTTGTGTTTCAAGCGTCCCGGATCGAAAGTGACGAAGCGTCAGGGTTTGCAATCTGGGCAGACATGTTGCCAGTCATGGTCGTAAACCGGAAGGACGCTTATCCGCGGCGTGTTTTCTCGCTCTTGCATGAGCTGACTCATCTTATGTTGCGGCAAAGTGGCGTTTCCGATCTTGATAAAGACGGTCCGCGTCCGCAAGAAGACGAGCGTGTCGAGGCGTTTTGCAATCACGTTGCCGCCGCTGCACTTGTACCCCAAGACCTGTTGCTGGCTGAACCTATCGTTGCAGCAAGGGGGGGCGGGAGGCACGAGTGGAGTGATGCTGAGGTCCAGTCTCTCTCTCTGACCTACAGCGTATCGCGCGAAACTATAGTCCGTCGGCTGCTAACTCTCAATCGTGCGTCTGAGGATTTCTACGGTCGCAAGCGTCGACAATATGCAATTGAGTTTCAACAGCAACGCGAGCGCGACAAGGCAAAGAACGACGGAAAGCCGATACCCCGCAACATGCCCCGCGAGACCGTTGCCGCCTTCGGGAAGCCGTTCGTCCGCCGAGTTATCGAAAATTACCATCAAGATCGGATAAGCCTTTCCGAGGTGTCGGGTTATCTAGGTATCAAGGTCCGCCACGTTCCGGCCATCGAGCGGCAGTTGGGTATGTAATCGATGGCGGATCAACGGGCCACCTACTGTATCGATACAAGTTCGTTACTGCATGCTTGGTTTCGCGCATATCCGCCCAAACGATTTGGTAGCCTTTGGGCAGCATTAGACAGGTTGATCGATGAAGGACGCCTAGTCGCTTCGATTGAAGTCTTTCATGAGCTTAGGCGAAAGGACGACGACGTTTTTGCCTGGGCCAAAGCTCGGAAGGATACAATGTTTCGCGAGATAGATGATGACGTCCAGGACGCAGTGGTGCGGGTTATGCGGGCCTATCCTAAGCTCGTTGACACAGGAAAAGGGAAATCAGGTGCCGATCCATTCGTCATTGCCCAAGCTCTGGCGGCAAGACCTCGTCTTGTGGTTATCACCCAGGAGGCTGGCGGCTCAGCTGAGAAACCAAAGATTCCTTTCGTCTGTGATCAGGAAGGCATTCGCCATATAGAGCTCTTGACGCTGATCGAGGAGGAAGACTGGTCGTTTTAACCTGCTTCGTCCTCTCGGAAAATTGTCCATGATGAAATAGAGGCGAAACTTGACGGCTGTTGCTGGCGTGTCCGAAATCGGCGACTTTTACCGGAAGTAAGCCAAAGACCACCTGCTCATTGAGCGGCCGGAAGCGGAAGGCCCGCGACTGGCCCAGATCGGCCGTGGCACCTTCGCCGTCCACAGCAGCGATCCATNNATCGCGCGTAATTCTTGACCCAGCCCTTCGTACCCTACCGCCCCTCACGCCACCACATCGCCGACATTGCCAGCAGCAGCACCGCCAATCCCGCAAAACCGGCAAACAGCGGCAGCGTGTTCACGCCCCTCAGCACCGTTTCGTCGGTGAGGCGCACCAGCAGGCGGCGGTCGTCGGCGATGCGGACGTCGCCGCGGACGGGGAGGATGTCGGGGAGGCGCAAGGAGCCGTTGCCGTCGTCGAGGCGGGCGAGGTGCCCCTTGGTCTCGGTGGCGATCGGTTTCAGCGTGTCGAGCGTCGAGACCATGGCCTTGAACTCGGGCGCGTCGACGGCACCGACATGGACGAGGGTGGAGAATTCGCCGTTGGCGATGGTGAAGAGGCCGGTTTCGTCCATGCGCTTCTCGCCGCGATAGAGGCCGGGGGCGGTTTCGGTGAGCTTAAGCGTCTCGGTCTTGCCCGACGGCGTGCGGATGGTGGCGGCACCCGGGTCGCCGGCGATGGTCTGGCGGGTCACTTCCAGCGTGCGGCCGCTAGCGCGGGCCTTCAATGCCTCTTCCTCGAGCTCCGGTTCCTTCATCAGCCAGTGGGCGATGCGGCGATAGAGCGAGACGTGCGGGCCGCCGCCTTCGAAGCCGCGGGCCCAGAGCCAGCCCTGGTCGGAGAGAAGCATGGCGACGCGACCTTCCTCGGCGCGGTCGAGCACCAGAAGCGGGCGGCCGTCGGCGGCGGTCATCACGCTTTCACCGCGCGGCGGATCGACGTCGACACTGCGGAACCAGCGGCCCCATTGCGGTGGTTCGGCAGTCGCGCCGTCTAGGCCGCGGGTGACCGGGTGGCGCTTGCCCTGCTCGGAGAGCCGTGGATAGAAGGCCGCCTCATGGACATTTCCGGTCGGTTCGGCGGGCAGGACCGAGGCAAGCGGAGTCACCGCGATCGAATCCTCGCTTGCATGTTCCGGGCCTGCGGCAATCAGCAGGGCGCCGCCCTTCCTCACGTATTCGGCGATGTAGTCGTAATAGAGGATCGGCAGCACGCCGCGGTGCTGGTAGCGGTCGAAGATGATCAGGTCGAAATCATTGATCTTCTCGACGAAGAGTTCGCGCGTCGGGAAGGCGATCAGCGACAGTTCGTTGATCGGCGTGCCGTCCTGCTTTTCCGGCGGGCGCAGAATGGTGAAATGCACCAGGTCGACGGCGGCGTCGGATTTCAAGAGGTTGCGCCAGGCGCGCTCGCCGGCATGGGGCTCGCCGGAGACGAGCAGCACGCGCAGGTTTTCGCGAATGCCCTCGATCAGGTGGATCGCCTTGTTGTTGACCTCGGTGACTTCGCCGGGCGTGGCGGCGACGGTGAATTCCAGCACGTTGTTGCCGCCGCGCGGCACCTTGAAGCCGAAGGGCGTCTCGACCCCGGGCGTGGCATTCAGCGTGGCGATCTCCTCGCCGTTCATGCGCACGGTGACGGTGGCGGGCGTATCGGTGCGGCGGCCGTCGTCGAAGACGCGTAAGCTCAGTTCCTGGTCCTCGTCGACAATGCCGAAGCGCGGCGCGCGCAGCGCCTCGATGCGGCG
>DBUL01000128.1:7561-15026 GCA_002307905.1 Rhizobiaceae bacterium UBA1291 | reverse complement strand
TTCGCCGCCATGGGCGAGCGCGCCGCGCCGCGCCATCCAGCCGGCAATGGCGCCAGCGACCAGATCGAGGCCGCTGGCGCTTCCGGTGGCGCTGTCGGCCAGCCGGGTCGCCTGCGGCGTTGACCAGTGGATCGTGCCGTCTGCGCGGACCGCCAGCAGATGCCGTCCGGCGGCATCGAGCGCGACGCGGGCGCTCTGGGCCGAACGGGCATTCGACAGATGGACACGAATGCGGGCACGCAATTCGTCGATGTTGATCGGTTTGGTCAGGTAGTCGACGCCGCCGGAATCGAGCGCGTGGACCACATGCTCGGTCTCGGTCAGCCCGNNAACCGTCCATGCCCGGCATCACCGCATCGAGCAGGATGAGGTCCGGACTGATCTTGTCGACGATCGACAGCGCGGCCTGGCCCGATGTGGCGATCAGCACCGAGAAGCCGGACTGTTCCAGCGCATCGGTCAGGAAGCCGAGCGCCTCGGGACTGTCGTCGACCAGCAGTACGATGTCGCGGGGCCGGTCTGCCTCAGCCATGGCTCTTTTCCTCCCGAGCGTCGACGTCCTTCAGGAAGCCGGCGAAGCCGGCCAGATCGAAGGCCTGGACGAACTCGCGCGAGGCGTCGACGAAGGCGCTGTTCTTCCCGATTTTCGCCAGGTCCGCAAGCTTCGCCTCGATGCCGCGGACATAGCCGATCTCGCTCAGACGGGTGAGTTCGGCGATGTGCGCCTGACCCGGCGAGCCGGGTGGCTGGTTGAGTGGGTGGACGGTCGCTGCCGCCGTGCCCAGCTGCTCATCGGCATAGATCCAGTCGAGGCCGAGATACATGGCGAGTTTGTCGCGCAGGCGGCGCACGTCGACCGGCTTGGCGATGGCATCGTCGTGGCCCTCGCCACCGGGACCGGGCGCGTCGCCGATATTGGCCGATAACATGATGATCGGCGCCCGCTGCCCGGTGTCACGCAGCTTCTCGACCAGTTGCCAGCCGTTCATGCCCGGCATCTGGATGTCGACGAGGAAGAGATCCGGCCTGACGCCCTCGATCAGTGTCAGGCACTCAGGTCCGCCGGCCGCCGTGAGCACGACGAAGTCGAGCGGTGCCAGCACCTCGCGCATCAGGTCGCGATGGTCTTCATTGTCGTCGACGACAACGATGGTCCGGCGCGGACCGGTGTAGGAAACGATCCTGCGCTCGATGGCGGGAGCCGTGCTCGGGCGGTCGATGGCCGACAGCATCAGCCGGACCTTGAAGGTCGAACCCTTGTCCTTTTCGCTGTCGACGGCGATTTCGCCGCCCAGCGTGTTGGTCAGGAGCTTGGTAATCGTCAGCCCGAGACCGAGCCCCGGCATGGGGCGGATATTGTCAGCCTCGCCCCGCTGGAAGGGCTCGTAGATCCGCGTCAGGTCGCGCTCGGAAATACCGCGCCCGGTGTCGGAGATCGTGAAGGTCGCCACCTGGCTGCGGTAGCCAACCTCGAAGCGCACCGTGCCCCGGTCGGTAAACTTGATGGCATTGGAGAGCAGATTGACGAGGATCTGGCGCAGACGCTTCTCGTCGGTGCGGACGTAGAGCGGCAAGGCGCCCGACCGCTCGTGCTCGAAGGTCAGGCCCTTAGCGGCTGCCTGGGGGGCGAACATGTCGACCAACTGGTCGAGGAAATCCTGGATATTCAGCTCGTTGGAGAAGACTTGTAGACGGCCTGCTTCGATCTTGGAAATGTCCAGCAGCCCGTCGATCAGCCCGGATAGATGGTCGGCCGAGCGGCGGATGACCCTGATCGCGGACTGGCGGGCGGGCGGGATCGTTTCGTCGCGCTCGAGGATCTGGGCATAGCCGAGAACAGCGTTAAGCGGCGTCCTCAGTTCATGGGACAGGCCGACGACATAGCGGCTCTTCGCCCGGTTGGCGGCCTCTGCCGTGTCCTTGGCGGTCTGCAGCGCCGCATCTGTCTTGCGGTGGGCGGCGATTTCCTTGAGCAGCAGTGTGTTCTGGCGCGAGGATTCCTCTTCCGCCACGACCCGGCTATCATGGGCGAGAACGTAGAACCAGCTGGCGACCCCGGAAATGACCGCGGAGACGAAAAAGACGATCAGCACTGTGCGGTTGACGACGTCCGCCGTCTCCGGCGAGGCGGTGGAGACCTGGTGGGCGATGAGGGCGAGGATCGCGCCGATGAGCGAGACGGCGACGAGCGCGGTGACCGCATAGCGGCCGAGGCGGGTGGACAGCCAGGCCAGCGCCGGTTCGGGCAGAAAGCGCGCCGCGACGAAGGTCGCCTGGGCGTTGAGCTTGGCGTGCGGTTTGCACATGTCGTGGCAGCGGCTGTCGAGCGAGCAGCACAGCGAACAGATCGGCGCGGCATAGGCCGGGCACCAGGCCATGTCCTCCGGCTCGAACGGGTGTTCGCAGATCGAGCAGGTGATCGAGGTGAGGTTCTTCCAGCTGTGGCGCGGCTTTCGGGCGAGATAGTACTCGCCCTTCGTGCCCCAGGCGATCAGCGGCGAGATCACGAAGGCGATCAGCGTCACATAGGTGGAAAGCGATGCCATCAGCGGCCCGAAAAGGCCGAAATGGGCGGCAAGCGCAATGCCGGCCGAAAGCACGAGCGTGCCGCAGCCGACCGGGTTTATGTCGTAGAGATGGGCGCGCTTGAACTCGATTCCGGGCGGTGCCAGCCCCAGCGGCTTGTTGACGAAAAGGTCGGCGGAGATGGCGCAAAGCCAGCTCATGGCGATAATCGAGAATATGCCCAGCGTTTCCTCAAGCAGCCGATAGATGCCGAGCTCCATCAGCAGGAGCGCGATCGCCACGTTGAACACCAGCCAGACGACCCGGCCCGGATGGCTGTGGGTCAGCCGCGAGAAGAAGTTCGACCAGGCGTGTGAACCGGCATAGGCGTTCATCACGTTGATCTTGAGCTGTGAGATCACCACGAAGCACGCCATCAGCAGCATCGCCGCCGTGTCGTTCGGGATCATGTAGCCGAAGGCGGCGAGATACATATGCGCGGGGTCGGCCGCCTCGCTGGCCGGTGCGCCGGTCGAAAGTGTGAGCACTGCGAGAAAGGAGCCGGCAAGAAGCTTGGGCACGCCGAGCACGACCCAGCCGGAGCCGGCGAGGAAGACGGCAATGCGATGGTGGAGCTTTCGCCCGCCCTCAGGCGGCAGGAAGCGCAGGAAGTCGACCTGTTCGCCGATCTGCGGCATCAACGCCAGGATGACGGCGGAGGCCGCGCCGAATTCGATCAGGTCGAAGGGGGCGGTTGAGCCGATCTGGGCATTGGAGTGGCCGATGCCGGCGAAGGAGCGCCAGAGGTCGATCTTTTCCCAGTCGAGAAACGCGATGAAGATGAAGGGCAGGATATTGAGAACGATCCAGAAGGGCTGAGTCCACAATTGGAATTTCGAGATCAGCCGCACGCCGTAGGTGACCAGCGGGATCACCACCATGGCCGAGATGATGTAGCCGATCCACAGCGGAATACCGAAGGCGAGCTTGAGCGCGCCGGTCATGATCGAGGCTTCGATCGCAAACAGCATGAAGGTGAAGCTCGCATAGATCAGCGAGGTCACCGTAGAGCCGATATAGCCGAAGCCGGCGCCGCGGGTCAGAAGGTCGATGTCGACTCCGTAGCGGATGAGATAGCGGCTGATCGGCAGGCCGACGAGCAGCATCAGGACAGCGGCGGCGATGATGGCGAAAAAGGCATTGGTCGTGCCGTAGGACAGCGTGATCGTGCCGCCGATGGCCTCCAGCGCCAGAAAGGAGATAGCTCCGATCGCCGTCTGAGAAATCCGGCTCGAGGAGAATTGCCGGGCACTCTTGGCGGTAAAGCGCAACGCATAGTCTTCCAGCGTCTGGTTAGCGACCCAGCGATTGTACTCGCGCCGGACCGGGATGATGCGTTGGCGTGCGGCCATGCCTAAAAACTAGCGCCTTGATAAAATTGACTTAAGATTGAGCATTTTGCCGGAAACACGGGGAATTGCAAGGGGAGGGATGGTGCCGTGCAGGAATGCCGTCTGCCATGCCAGTTGTTTGATCTGAGGATTTGAACAACTACGGCAAACCTGACGGTAGCGATCTCCATTCACGCCCGATTTGTCGGACCAATTCTGGCCTTCAATCGCGGTCTGGGCGAGACGGCNNAGAACCTGATGAGCGTTACGTGTAGATAATTCGGCTCGTCCAAGCTTGTGCAGCGCGTTGGCCGTGGATTCACCGGCGGAAGCCTTTGCGGACGCCTGGGTGGATGTTTCCTGGCGCCTCAATCGGATGGGCTATTGTCCGTCCCGACGCTGCTTCTCTTTCCTGCGATGCACCGAAATCGAGGAACTCGTCCATGAAGATTCCAAGAAGCTCCGCTCTCGTGCCGACGCCGGCCTTGCGGAAGATTGCGCTCAATTGTGCCTTGATGGTTCCTTCCTTTGTCGCCCGGAGTTTGGCAATTTCGGAGATCCTCAGACCGCGCAGCGACAGAAGGGCTATGTCGCTTTCGGCCTTCGACAGCTCCCAGGCGGCAAACTGCCTTACCAGTATGTCGTCGAAGTGCCCCCGAAGCGACTGGAGTTGGTCGGCCTGTGCCGTCCCGGCACTCCGCAGCCTGCGCATATGCCGCCGTGACAGTACGAAGCCCAACCAGAGGAGCGCCACGGCCAGACTTTCGACAACAAGATGGAGCGATTGCGGCCAGGTCAGTGGAGTGGCCTTGACGAGGTCCCGGTGCAATTCATACGCGATGTCGATAGCGAACAGCAGCCCGCACAGCAGTTGGATCAGGGCAATCAGTCCCAGCGTGCGGTCTGCCGACCAAGGAAAGCGTAGAAACTGTTTCATTCGTTCTGGCTCAATCGGATGGCAAAAACTCATCTAGCGTGTTTTTCCGGAAAACAGCGATAAACGGCTTTATGACTTGAGTGACGTTTACATAAGCCAAAGTCTAAAGAGCGGTCCTGTGGCAAGGCAAGTGCACCGATGGTCATTGCTCTATCTTGGCCATGCGTGCTTACTTTTTTGGGCGGATTCCGTCATTTCGGGCGGCCGCAAAGGGAGGCGGTGGCAATGACTCCTTGAATCTGGGTGTCGGTCCACCGATTGGGGAGGAATGAACCATGCAGCGAACCGTCTTTGCCGTTGCGGCAGCACTGGCTCTTGCGTTACCGGGCGCGAGTTCGGCCGATGAACACCAAAACCGGGACTACGATCATAAACCCGAGGCGCAGGACTTCATCCACGGAGCGCCCGAAGTGCCGTCAGAGGCTTGGACGCTGGCGGCGGGTGGACGTATCTACGACAACTGGTGGGACGCCCTCGACCGTGAAAAGCCCGAAGGCACCAATCCGGCCTATCCGGTTTCCGTGAACAAAGAACAATCCGGCCCGGGAACCTGGCGGTGTAAGGAATGCCATGGCTGGGACTACCTGGGCAAGGACGGTATCTATTCTAAGGGGGGGCATTTCACCGGTATCAAGGGTATCAATGGTGCGATCGGAAAGCCCGTGGAAGAGATCGGCAAGACGCTGCGCGATGCGAACCATCCCTATACGACCGAGATGATCACCGACGAGGAAATACAGCGCGTCGCGGCATTTTTCAGCCGTGGACAGGTCGATATGCGGTCCTTCATCGACTACGAGACCAGGACCGTGAATACGGGGGACAAGGAGCGGGGACGGGCGATTTTCCAAACGACCTGCGCGGCTTGTCACGGGTTTGATGGGCGGCTGATCGACTGGGGCGAAGACGGTGCCCACAACTACGTCGGCACCGAGGCGGCCGAATTGCCGGACGAAGTGATGAACAAGATCCTCAACGCCCATACCGGGGTGCAGATGATCAACCTTCGGGCCTTCCCGTTATCGGATGCGATCGATGTGCTGGCCTATGCGGCAACTCTGCCGCTTGAGCCGCCAACAGAGTAAGAGGGGATACAGCGATAGGGGGATTGCGGCTCTGTCCGCACTCTCCCTTTCCGGCGTTCCTCGGCACAATCGGATCACCGCGTGCGCTGTGTCATAAATTGCGCCGCCGTCATTCGGCAGCATTCCGCTTGCGCCTTCGGCCTTCTGGTCAGGACGGGCGCCTTCGGCGCAGTGCCTGTCCCCTATCTCGCACTTCACCCCCGCGCCTACGTCATATGACGTATAACGTTTTGCAGTGCAGCGTCGGATAGTCCCTCCAGCAACGGTTAAATTTCATTAACCGACCGGTTGCGAACAAGAAGAGGGGTTCACGACAATGGCATTGAAGATGAAACTCACCGGCGCGCTTGTGGGCGCCATGCTGTCGACGACAGCATTCAACGGCGCGCTTGCTCAGGAAGAGACGATCAAGATCGGCGTTCTGCATTCGCTCTCCGGTACCATGGCGATCTCTGAGACGACGCTGAAGGACGCCATGCTGATGCTCGTCGAAGAGCAGAACAAGAAGGGCGGCGTGCTGGGCAAGAAGCTCGAGGCCGTCGTCGTCGACCCGGCCTCCGACTGGCCGCTGTTTGCCGAAAAGGCCCGCCAGCTGATTTCCCAGGACAAGGTCGCTGCCGTGTTCGGCTGCTGGACATCGTCGTCGCGCAAGTCGGTCCTGCCGGTGTTCGAGGAGTTGAATTCGATCCTGTTCTACCCGGTCCAGTACGAGGGTGAGGAATCCTCGCGCAACATCTTCTACACCGGTGCCGCGCCAAACCAGCAGGCGATCCCGGCCGTCGACTACCTGGCTGCCGAAGAAGGCGTCGAACGCTGGGTTCTCGCCGGCACCGACTACGTCTATCCGCAGACGACCAACAAGATCCTCAAGGCCTACCTGATGTCCAAGGGCGTCGCCGAAGAGGACATCATGATCAACTATACGCCGTTCGGTCATTCCGATTGGCAGACCATCGTCTCCGACATCAAGAAGTTCGGTTCGGCCGGCAAGAAGACCGCCGTCGTCTCGACCATCAATGGCGATGCCAACATTCCGTTCTACAAGGAGCTCGGCAACCAGGGCATCAAGGCCGAGGACATTCCGGTCGTCGCCTTCTCGGNNATCGAGACCTGGCACGCCTTCACTAAGAACGACAAGCGTGTGACCAACGACCCGATGGAAGCCGCCTATATCGGCTTCAACGCCTGGGTGAAGGCGGTCGAGGCCGCCGGCACGACAGACACTGACGCGGTGCTCGACAGCATCATCGGCGTCGCCGTTCCGAACCTGTCGGGTGGCTATTCCACCGTCATGCCGAACCACCACATCACCAAGCCTGTGTTGATCGGGGAAATCCAGGCCGACGGTCAGTTCGAAATCGTCCAGCAGACGCCGGCCGTCGTCGGCGACGAATGGTCCGACTACCTGCCCGATTCCAAGGACCTGATCTCCGATTGGCGCAAGCCGATGGAATGCGGCAACTTCAACGTCGCCACGGGGAAATGCGGCGGCAAGGGTAGCTGATCGGCGAACCTGAATGGATTGCAGGGGCAAGATTTGCCCCTCA
>DBUL01000128.1:4656-7552 GCA_002307905.1 Rhizobiaceae bacterium UBA1291 | reverse complement strand
GCCTCTTAGGCTCCGCCGCCCCGCCATCTCGGGGGACAAAAAAGTGCTAATTCGTTTCATCACACTGCTCATCCTTTTCCTCTCCCTCGCCGCACCGTCCTTCGCGCAGAGCGATCCGAAGGACCTGATCAACGCGCTGGGCACTGCGAGTTTCAAGCAGGCCGAAGTGTTGTTGACGCAGATTGCCGCGACCGGCGATGCTCGTGTCGTTCCGGCGCTTGAGGCCCTTGCCGAGGGCGATCTCCATGTCCGCAAGTCGGACGGCGCCGTGGTTATCACCAGGGCCGCCGGTTCCAATCTGTCGGCCATCGATCCTCTGACCGGCGAGGTGGTCGGCGAGGATCCGAAGGGCGCTTTCACCAAGATCAAGGTCAACAACACGCTCCGCCGCGCGATCCGTTCCGCACTTGGCGGGCTGACGCTCCTCAGCCCCGATCGCGGTGTAAGGCTACAGGCGGCCCGGCAGGTCCTGCAATCCCCAAGCGCCGAAAACCTCGACCTCGTCGAGACCGCGCTTGCCAGGGAAACCGACAGCGAAGTCAAGGCCCGTATGGAAGAGGCGCGCGCCGTGTCGCTGCTGGCCTCCGACCGTTCCGTCGAGGAAAAGCGCGCCGCGATCAACATGGTCGCCTCGCTTGGCGGGCGTGGGGCGATCGGTATCCTGATGACCGTCTCCTCGTCGATCGACGAGAGCTTGAAACCGGATCTCGACAAGGCGATCGCCGGCATCGAGGGCGACCTGGCATTCTGGGATGCGGCCCAAAACATCTGGTACGGCATTTCGCTCGGTTCGGTCCTGCTGCTCGCGGCAATAGGCCTTGCCATCACCTTCGGCGTGATGGGCATCATCAACATGGCGCATGGCGAGATGGTGATGATCGGCGCCTATTCGACCTTCATGGTCCAGCAGGTAATCCGTACCGGCTATCCGCAGCTGTTCGACTGGTCGCTGGCGATCGCGCTGCCGGTCGCCTTCCTCGTCACCGCCGTGATCGGCCTCGTGATCGAGCGCGGCGTCATCCGCTTCCTCTACGGCCGGCCGCTCGAAACCCTGCTCGCCACCTGGGGCATTTCGCTGATCCTGCAGCAGTCGATCCGCACGATCTTCGGCCCGACCAACCAAGAGGTCGGCAGTCCGTCGTGGATGTCCGGCTCGTTTGCGCTCGGCGGGCTTACGATCACCTGGAACCGCATGTGGATCGTGCTGTTCTCGCTGACCATCTTCTTCGCCCTCCTGACGCTGATGAAGCGCTCGGCCTTCGGCCTGCAGATGCGCGCCGTCACGCAAAACCGCCGCATGGCCTCGTCCATGGGCATCCGCACACCCTGGGTCGACGCCTTCACATTCGCGCTCGGCTCCGGCATCGCCGGGATCGCCGGGGTGGCGCTCAGCCAGATCGACAATGTCTCGCCCAATCTCGGCCAGGCCTACATTATCGACAGCTTCATGGTCGTCGTCTTCGGGGGGGTCGGCAATCTCTGGGGCACGTTTGTCGGCGCGCTGTCGCTCGGCATTCTCAACAAGTTCCTCGAACCCTCGGTCGGCGCCGTGCTGGGCAAGATCCTCGTGCTCGTGCTGATCATTCTCTTCATCCAGAAACGGCCGCGCGGGCTCTTCGCGCTCAAGGGAAGGGCGGTGGAAGCATGATCACGGGCTTCATCTTCAGGGCACTCGAAGGAAAGATCGTCGTCGCCGTCGCCATCCTTCTCGGCGTGGCGGTTCTCGTCCCGGCGCTCAATCTGCTCACCGCGTCGGACAGCGTCTTCCACATCCCGACCTATGCCGTGTCGCTGATGGGCAAGTATCTCTGCTACGCGCTGCTGGCGCTCGCCCTCGATCTGGTCTGGGGCTATTGCGGCATCCTTTCGCTCGGCCATGGCGCCTTCTTCGCGCTTGGCGGCTATGCCATGGGCATGTATCTGATGCGCCAGATCGGCAGCCGCGGCGTCTACGGCAACCCGATCCTGCCGGACTTCATGGTCTTCCTCAACTGGAAGGAACTGCCGTGGTTCTGGCACGGCATGGACATGTTCTGGTTCGCCATGATCATGGTGCTGTTCGTGCCCGGCCTGCTTGCCTTCGTGTTCGGCTGGTTCGCCTTCCGCTCCCGCGTCAACGGCGTCTATCTCTCGATCATCACCCAGGCGATGACCTATGCGCTGCTGCTCGCCTTCTTCCGCAACGACATGGGCTTCGGCGGCAATAACGGTCTGACCGACTTCAAGGAAATCCTCGGCTTCAACGTCCAGGCAGACGGAACGCGCGCCGTGCTGTTCGCGCTCTCGGCGATCATGCTGTCGCTCTGCCTGGTGATTTCCTCGGCGATCGTGCGCTCCAAGTTCGGCAAGGTTCTGGTCGGCGTGCGCGATGCCGAAAGCCGGGTGCGCTTCCTCGGCTACCGGGTGGAAAACATCAAGCTCTTCACCTTCGTCGTCTCGGCAATGATGGCCGGCATTGCGGGGGCGTTGTTCGTGCCGCAGGTCGGCATCATCAACCCGGGCGAATTTGCCCCTGCCAATTCGATCGAAGTGGTGGTTTGGACCGCCGTCGGCGGGCGCGGCACGTTGATCGGACCGATCATCGGCGCGCTGATGGTCAATGCGGGAAAAAGCTATTTCACCGGCGCCTTTCCTGAACTCTGGCTGTTCGCGCTCGGCGGACTGTTCATCGGCGTGACGCTGTTCCTGCCCAAGGGCGTGGTCGGCACGATCCAGCAGCGGCTGGCCGTGCGTCGGGAACGCAAGGCGGCGGACGATGCCGCCAACAATGACAAGGCATCCGACGCGGCGCTGCCGGTCGGCCAGGCGGCGGAGTGAAGGCCATGAGCGACAAGAAACCGACGAGCATTCTCTATCTCGACGGCGTGTCCGTCTCCTTCGACGGCTTCAAGGCGCT
>DBUL01000128.1:315-4587 GCA_002307905.1 Rhizobiaceae bacterium UBA1291 | reverse complement strand
CGGCCGCAAGTTCCAGAAGCCGACCGTGTTCGAGAGCCATACCGTGTGGGACAATCTCGAACTGGCGCTCAACCGCGATCGCGGCGTGTTCGGCACGCTGTTCTACCGGCTGACTTCGGAAGACAGGCTGCGCATCGAGGAAATCCTCGAAACGGTGCGGCTGACCGCCCGCGCCAAGGACCTCGCCGCCAATCTCAGCCACGGTCAGAAGCAATGGCTGGAGATCGGCATGCTGCTGGCGCAGGAGCCCAAGCTTCTGCTTGTCGACGAACCTGTGGCCGGCATGACCGACGCCGAGACGGCGGAAACGGCGATCCTGCTCAAGCAGATCGCCAAGACCCGTTCGGTCGTCGTCGTCGAACACGACATGGGCTTCATCCGCGATCTCGGCGTCAAGGTCACCTGCCTTGCCGAAGGTTCGGTACTCGCCGAAGGCTCGATCGATTTCGTCTCGGCCGATCCGAAGGTGATCGAGAACTATCTGGGGCGATAAAATTGATCACGGTCAATGTTGCCACCCGCCCCGCTGGTAGTCTGGTCTTGCTCTCTGCGGGGCGGTCGGGCGTCGTGGATGTGGTTGCGGAGATCGGGACGATGTTGACGCGCAGGACGCTTTTCGCCTTGGCTGCGGGTGGCACAGTGGCCGCGCTTGCGGCCGGCTGGCTGCGCCGCCGCTATTCACAGGCCCTCGACGCTGCTCGGGCGCGCATCGCCGGCTATCGCGCCACGACGATCAACAGCCGCTTCGGCCCGCTTCAATATGCCGAGGCCGGCACCGGTGTGCCGGTGCTGATGATCCATGGCAGCGGCGGGGGATTCGATCAGGGTTTGCTGTTTGCCGCGCCTCTGGTCGAACTTGGCATGCGGGTGATTTCCCCGTCGCGGTTCGGCTATCTCGGCTCGGCTTTTCCGGCCGATGCCTCGTCGGAAAACCAGGCGGACGCGTTTGTCGATCTGCTCGATGCGCTCGACGTCGACAGGATCGCGGTCATCGGCGGGTCGGCCGGGGCGCTCTCGGCCATCGCTTTCGCCATCCGCCACCCGGATCGCTGTTCGGCGCTGATCCCGGTCGTACCGGCCACCTATGTCCCGGACCGACCGTCGGCGCGCCCGTGGTCGCCGGGCCAGCAACACGTGGTCGAAGTGGCCCTCGGGTCGGATTTTCTTTTCTGGGCAGCGATTTCGGCGATGCCCGAGATGATGATCGGTTCGGTCCTGGCGACGGATCCGGCGCTGTTGGCCGCCGCCAGCGCAGATGAGCGTAGCCGCGTGCAGGCGGTTCTCGATTCCATCCTGCCGGTCAGCGAGCGGACGCAAGGGCTTCTCAACGACATGCGGCTGGCTGGCGATCCCCAGCCGATGCCGCTCAAGCGGATCACCGCCCCGACGCTTGCCATTTCGGTCGAAGACGACCGCTACCTGACCGCCGACGCGGCGCGCCACATCGCCGCCAGCGTGGCGGGCGCAAGACTGCTTCTCTACCCGACCGGCGGCCATGTCTGGATCGGACACAATGCGGAAATGTTCTCCGCAATCAGGGACTTCCTAAAGGAGACAGCATCATGAGCGCTCTCGTCGTCAACAACATCAACCTCCACTACGGCGCAGCCCAGGCCTTGCGGGGCGTCTCCATCAAGGCGGAGATGGGCAAGATCACCTGCGTGCTAGGGCGAAACGGCGTCGGCAAGTCGTCGCTGCTGCGTGCCGTCACCGGCCAGCACGGCGTCTCGGCCGGAACGATTGCATTTGATGGGGTGACGCTGAACGGCATGGCGCCGTTCAACCGGGCGCGCAGCGGCATCGGCTACGTGCCGCAGGGCCGAGAGATCTTTCCGCTGCTGACCGTCAGGGAGAACCTCGAGACCGGCTATGCGCCGCTACCGCGCAAGGAGCGGTTTATCCCCGACGAGATCTTCAGCCTCTTTCCCGTTCTGAACACCATGCTGTCGCGGCGTGGCGGCGACCTGTCGGGCGGGCAGCAGCAGCAGCTCGCCATCGGCCGGGCCATGGTGACGCGGCCAAAAATCCTCGTGCTCGACGAGCCGACCGAGGGCATCNNCACCGGTATGGCGATCCTGCTGGTCGAGCAGTATCTCGATTTCTGCCGCGAGCTTGCCGACCACGTCTACATCATGGATCGCGGTGAAATCGTGCATCAGGGCGCCGCCGATACCCTGGATACCGCCGAGGCACGCCGCCACCTGACCGTATGATATTGCAGGGCAGGGTTGATGAATTATTAGTGAAATATGGTTGATGCTTTGGATCAGAGTGATATGGACTCGCGTCTGCTAACAGAAGGCATAGCCATGACAACCAGCACGGCCTTGCGCCGTCCGCGGGGCGGCAAATCCGTTGGCCTGCTCGCGACGGTTTCTTTCTTCCTCGCCGGCATGGCCGGAAGCGCGGTGGCTTCGGGCTGCGGCGCGGCGCTCCCGGCCGGCCGGCACGACCTCGACATCCGGTCCGGTGGAGTCGATCGTTCGGCCGTCTATTTCATCCCCTCGAGCTATGACGGCAAGCGCAAGCTGCCACTGGTCTTTGACTTCCATGGCTCAAACAGTCATCCCCGCGGCCAGCTCAACCGCAGCCATTGGGATGAAGTTGCCGAACGGGAAGGCTTTGTCGTCGTCGCCCTGCAGGGCAGTCTGGATGGCGGTTTCCCAGGCACGCATGCCTGGAACGTGCCCGGTGTGACGCCACTGCCCGGGGTAAGTCGCGACAACGGTCTGGATGAGGAAGGATTCATCCGTGATGCGGTCGGGAAGGCCAAGGAGATGTTCTGCATCGACCCGGGCCGCATCTATGCGTCGGGTTATTCCGGCGGCGGTCGCATGCTGTCCCAGTATGTCTGCGACGGGCATGGCGATTTCACTGCAGCCGGCTTCGTCATGGGGTTGCGCGCCGGTTCTCCGGAACAGGAAGACGGTGTCTGGCGTCCGCGAAAGGCAAGCTGCCAGCCGGCCAAGCCGATTTCCATCATCGCGTTTTCCGGTTTGAAGGATCACGTCAACCCGTTCGCCGGCGGAGGCAGACCCTATTGGCAATATGGCGGCGNNAAACGCTGGGCCGAACTGAACGGCTGCGACAGTCGCCCAATCACCGACGAGGGGGAGACGGTCACAGTGACGACCTATCCCGGCTGCCGCGCCGGAGCGAGCGTCATGTCATACGTGATCGCCGATGCCTCCCATGACTGGCCGGGTGCGAATGTCCGATTTCGGGTCTCGGCAGGGGGAGATAGAATACGGGAGCTTGATGCGACCGGCAGAATGTGGGAATTCTTTCGCAGTGCGGGAGGAGAGCTGATGGCCGCATCGAGCGCCAAGGCGACCTGCACCGACACGACAACAACCGCCACAAACAACAAGGGCGGGCAGGGAACAGCGTGCAGACAGCCAGTGCAACCAGACCTCAGCGCGCCCGGGGCGTCGGAAGGCTTGTGACCAAGCCGCTCGGCGGGCGCACGCGTCTCGCCGAGCTCTATCAGGAGGGGGCGGCCAAGATCCGGCTGCCCGAAACCTTCACAGCCGAGATGGAAGCGGTGATCATCAACACCGCCGGGGGGCTGACCGGCGGCGACCGCATGGACTGGTCGTTTTCCGCCGGTCCCGACACGTTCCTGACCGCCACCACCCAAGCCTGCGAGAAGGTCTACAAGGCGTCCGCGGGTGTGGCCGAGGTCGTCACCCGCATCGAGGCTGCAGCTGGCGCAAAAGTTCACTGGCTGCCGCAGGAATCCATTCTGTTCGACAATGCCGCCCTGTCGCGCCGGCTCGAGGTCGATCTCGACGAGAGCGCCGAATTCGTCGCCGTCGAAGNNGCGATCCTACTCGGGCGCAAGGCCATGGGCGAGACCATGGCGCACGGCACGCTGCGCGACCGCTGGCGAATTCGGCGCGGCGGCCGGTTGATCCATGCCGAGGACCTGCGCATGGAGGGCGACGTGGGCGGACTGACGGCGTCGGGGGCCGTGCTTGCCGGCAAGGTCGCCTTCGCCACGGTGCTCTACACCGGACCGCTGTGCGAGGCATTGCTGCCGAAGGTCCGCGCGGCGCTCGGCGATAGCCCCGGTGGCGCCAGCCAGTGGAACGGAAAGCTTGTCGCCCGGCTTGCGGCCGAAGATGGGTACACTTTGAGAAAAAGCCTGATCCCGGTGATTTCCGTCTTGCGCGGCGGGGCGTCAGTGCCGAAAGTCTGGAATCTATGACAGTGATCAAGAACGTGGAGCGGTCATGAACCTGAGCCCGAGGGAAAAAGACAAACTGCTGA
>DBUL01000128.1:0-260 GCA_002307905.1 Rhizobiaceae bacterium UBA1291 | reverse complement strand
GAAAAAGACAAACTGCTGATCGCCATGGCGGCCATGGTGGCACGGCGTCGGCTGGAGCGGGGCGTCAAGCTCAACTACCCGGAAGCCATTGCCCTGATCAGCGATTTCGTCGTCGAGGGCGCACGCGACGGTCGTCCGGTCGCCGAACTGATGGAAGCCGGGGCTCATGTGATCACCCGCGACCAGGTCATGGAGGGCATCGCCGAGATGATCCACGACGTGCAGGTCGAGGCAACCTTTCCCGACGGCACCAAGCTGGT
>DBUL01000061.1:10376-10645 GCA_002307905.1 Rhizobiaceae bacterium UBA1291 | reverse complement strand
CGACTTCTATTCGGGCATCACGCTTCGTGCGCTCGGCTTCCCCACGACCATGTTCACCGTCCTCTTCGCGCTCGCCCGCACCGTCGGCTGGATCGCCCAGTGGAACGAGATGATCGAGGATCCGCAGCAGCGCATCGGCCGCCCGCGCCAGCTTTACACCGGCGCGCCGCAGCGCGACTACCTTCCGGTATCGCAACGCTAAGCACTGCAAAGCCCACAAGACAGAAAAGGCCGGCGGAACGCATCCGCAGGCCTTTTTTCTTTGTCGG
>DBUL01000061.1:763-10331 GCA_002307905.1 Rhizobiaceae bacterium UBA1291 | reverse complement strand
CCGAGAAGATCGTTCAGCCCGGGCACATACATGGCCGCTATATGCAAGGTCTGCGTGGCGACGATACCAACCAGCAGGAAGGGATTGGAGGCGAGCGACTGGCGAAAGACCGACCGCCGCTCGGAGCGGCTGTTGATGCACTGGAAGTTCTCGAACAGCACGAAGAGCACGAGCAGAAGATTGCGCGCGGTAAATTCGCTGACGCCGGTCGAGAGCAGCCAGTAGAACATCGCGAATCCGCCGCCGCCCATAACCAGCGTCGCAACCACGATGCGGCGGACCATCAACGGGTCGAACAGCGATTCTTCTGGCTTGCGCACCGGCCGCTCGAGCTCGTCGCCTTCGGCCGGTTCGGTCACCAGGGCGACGTCCTGTACGCCGTTGGTCACAATATTCAGCCAGAGCAGTTGCACGGCCGTCAGCGGCATGGGCGTACCGAGGATCATGGCGAGCAGGAAGATCAGAACCTCCGCTGACCCGNNGCTGACCCGGTCGCCACGACCATGTACACCACCTTTCGGATATTGCTGTAGGCCACCCGCCCTTCGCGAATGCCGGCGACGATGGAGGCGAAGTTGTCATCGATCAGGATAATGTCGGCGCTCTCCTTGGCGACGTCCGTTCCGGTCCGGCCCATGGCAACGCCGACATGCGCGTGCTTCAGCGCCGGCGCATCATTCACCCCGTCGCCCGTCACAGCCACGTAATGGCCGTTGCGCGCTAGCGAGCGAACGATGGCCAGCTTGTGGTCGGGCTTCACCCGGGCAAAGACACGCACATGACGTGTAAGTTCGTCGAGCGCCTGTTCGCTTGTCGCCATCGCCGCCGCCACATCTTCGCCGCTCGCCACATCGGCGGGTGCGAAAATGAGCCCCGCCTCGCGCGCGATCACCGTCGCGGTCCTGGGATCGTCGCCCGTGATGACCACCACCTCGATGCCGGCGGTACGGCAGGCAGCAAGTGCCGCCGACGCCTCCGGGCGGATCGGATCCTGCATCCCGGCAAGGCCGAGAAAATTCAGATCGATCAGCATGTGGTGGCCGTAATCGTCGTTGCCGTTACGCGCCATTCGCCCCTCGGCAAAGGCCAGCACCCTGAGCCCCTCGCGCGCCAGCGCATCCATCTGGCGATGCAGGAGCCCGTGATCCATCGGCACCGCCCGGTCGCCGACCTGCATCGTGCTGGACATCAAAGCGAGCATTTCCGGGGCACCCTTGACGAATATGTGCAAGTGGTCCGCATCCACATGGAAGGAAGCCGCATATTTCAGTTCCGGCTCATAGGGGATGCGCTTCTCCAGCCGGTATCTTTCCATTAGCTCCGGCTTGCTGACGCCACCCTTATGGGCTGCGGCCAGCAGCGCGACGTCGACGGTGTCCCCCATCGGATCGAATCCGCCGGCGCCGTTGCGCCCCGGTCCCAGTTCTCCCTCGTTCGGTAGTGCCGCCGCCCGCAGCAGGCGCTGAACCGCCGGGCTCGGACCTTTGTGGTCTCCGTCACCGTTGCGGATGCCGCCGGCAGTCGGATCTGCTCCGGTGTCGAGCAACCACTGGCTTTCATCGGGCAGCCGGATATCCGTCACAGTGAGTTCGTTGAGCGTCAAAGTACCGGTCTTGTCGGTTGCGATCATTGTGCAGGACCCAAGCGATTCGACCGCCGGCAGGTTGCGCACGATGACATTGACCTTGGCCATGCGGCGCATGCTGATCGCGAGCGCCACGGTGATGACGATCGGCAGCGCCTCCGGGATCGCGCTGACGGCAAGCCCGATCGACATGTTGAGCAGATCGCCCAGCGCCATCTGGCGCCAAAGCCCGACCGCGACCAGGAATACAATGGCGACCCCGACGGCGATCGCGATCAGCCGGGTGAACTCTTCCATGCGGATCATCAGTGGTGGCTTGGCCGTCGAGCGCTCCTGGATCGCGCCGGCGATGCGCCCGAGCTCCGTCTGGCTTCCGGTGGCGACAACCAGACCGCGCGCGCGCCCCCGTGTCACGATCGTACCGGCGAAAACCGGATCTCCCTCTTCCTTCGAGACGGCCCGCGACTCGCCCGTATGCGCCGCCTCGTCGCATTGCAGCCCGCTCGCCTCGATCAGGCGGATATCGGCGGGCACACGCTCGCCGGATTCGAGAAGCACGACATCATCCGGAACGAGGCCGGCCGCATCAATGACCTGTCGCTGACCGTCGCGAATGACCGTGGCATGCGGCTGCTCGAGCGCGCGCAGAGCATCGGCCGACTTGCCGGCGGAATACTCCTGGATCGCCCCGACAATCCCGTTGATCATCAGCACGACAGCGATGAACATCGCGTCCGTGATCTCGCTGATCAACATTGACAGGACTGCGGACGCCATGAGGATGTAGATAAGCGGGCTTAGGAACTGCAGAGCCAGAACCTTGATGAAAGGCGTGCGGCCGGCGATTGGCAAACGGTTTTCGCCGAACCGTTCCAGCGCGCGCGCCGCCGCGGCACTGGTAAGCCCATTCATGGGGGGCGTCACTTCGCTCTTCGCGCCAACCGTCTCTGCCATTCCTACCCCAAATATTCAAATGCGACCGAAGCGCCGTCTAGTTGTACCCGATATCGACACCAACGGTATTGCGACATTGTGAAATATGCGAACATGCTCCGGCTTTGCAAAGCAGCCGCCACGTACGTTTCTTTCGCCAAGCCGGCGTTCCATGCAGCGAGCGTGTCGGCACGAGCCTTTTCGCCGAACATGCCTTCATTTCCGCAACGGTTTGTTTTATGGAACATCAACCGCTTCGCGGTCTGCGAAGAGCTGTAATGAGGTGAATGTGTTCCGATGCTGGAAGTTCTGAGAAAAGGCGCCCGTACCCTGGTCGCAAAAATACTGTTGCTCTTGCTTGTCGCTTCATTCGGGGTCTGGGGCATTTCCGCATCTCTTTTCGACGCGGCAACCGACACGGTCATCAGCGTAGGCGACCAGCAGGTTTCCGCAAGCGAATTCAGTCTCGCCTACCAGCGTCAACTTTCAGAACTCAGCCGCCGCTTCGGCACCCAGCTCACCACCGAACAGGCCAAGGCCTTCGGGGTCCCGAATCAGGTCTACGCCCAGCTCGCGGCCGGAGCAGCGCTGGACCAGCTGTCCCAGGACATGAATCTCGGCTTGTCCAAGGATCGCCTCGCCCAGCTGATCGCCGAGGATCCTGCGTTCAGGACGGAAAGCGGCCAGTTCGACCGCAATCTCTTTACCACGCGCCTTCGCAATGCCGGGCTGCGCGAAGACGACTATATCCTTGAACGCTCCAAGGTGGCGATCCGTAGCCAGATCGTCGAAGCGACTTCAGATGGTTTCGTCGCACCCAAGACCCTTGTCGATGCGCTCAAAGCCTATCGCAACGAAAGCCGCGATGTCAGCTATGTGCTGCTGAACAATGCCCATATCGATCCGATCAAGGCGCCCGACGAAGCGACTCTCGCGGCATGGTTCGAAGCGGTCAAGGCGCGGTACCGCGCGCCGGAATTCCGCAGCTTTTCCTACGTGAAGCTCGAACCCGCCGACATTGCCGACAAGGCGGCGATTTCCGACGAAGCCATCCGTCAGGATTACGAGGCACGCAAGAAGAACTATGAAATCGCCGGCACCCGTACGATCGAACAATTGAGCTTCGAAACCCGGGAAATGGCCGAGGCAGCGCTCGCCGAACTCAAGACTGGGACGAGCTTCGATCAGCTGGTATCCGACCAGGGCAAGACCGCGAGCGACGTGCTGCTTGGCGAATTCTCGCGCGACAGGCTGCCCGATCCGATCCTCGCGGACGCCGCCTTCGCCATCACCGCGGAAGGCGCGACGACGGATGTCGTTGACGGCGCCCTCGGCCCCGTCATCCTGCGGGTCACCAACATCAAGGAAGGCCGGACACGGTCGCTGGACGAGGTCAGGGAAGAAATCCGTGAGGCTCTGGCAGAAGCGGCCGCGGTCGCGGACATGACCACAGTATATGACCAGTTCGAGGACTTGCGGGCCGGCGGCTCCACGCTCGAGGATTCGGCAAGTCAGTTGGGGCTCAAGCCGATCACTGTCAAGGCAGCGGACAGAACCGGCAAGGACGAGGACGGCACCGACGTGCCCGACCTGCCGGAGCGCGACGCCCTTCTTGCCGAAGTCTTCGAGACCGAGGTCGGTGTTGAGGCGCTTCCGCTCAATATCGGCAATGACGGCTATATCTGGATCGAAGTGAAGGACATCGTCGCCGAGCGTGATCGCACCCTCGATGAGGCCCGGGAAAAGGCGACTGCCGACTGGACCGCAGAGCAACAGAAGACCGCCCTCGGCACCAAGGCCGAGAGCCTGAAGGAGCGTGTTGCCAAGGGCGAGTCGCTCGACGTTATCGCAGCCGAACTCGGCATCGCGGTCGAAACCAAAGCCGGCATCCGCCGCCAGACGGAGGACGCGGTCCTTGGCCCGGCCGCGGTGACGGTGGCTTTCGGCGGAGCGGTCGGCTTGGTTGCCAGCGCACCGGGCGCTGATCCGGAGACCCAGATCCTGCTCAAGGTGACGGACGTCAGGGACCAACCGTTGACGGATGCGCTCGGCAATGCGGATGCGCAGACCAATGAGATCGCCACGGCCGCCGGCGACGACATCCTCGACCAGATGGTCCGCCGGCTGCAGGACGATTACGGAGTGACGATCAATCAACAGCTCGCCGAACAGGCCATGGTTCGCTGAGGACGGGGGAGCAAAACACATGTCCGGTCTGAAGCCCTATATCGCCAAGGTCGCCAACCGACAGCCGCTCACCCGCGAAGAGGCGAGCGGCGCCTTCGAAGTGCTGATGTCGGGCGAGGCCAGCATGGCCCAGATCGGCGGCTTCCTGATGGCGTTGCGCGTGCGTGGCGAGACCGTCGACGAAATCGCCGGTGCCGTTTCGATCATGCGCACCAAGATGGTGCCCGTCGAAGCCCCGGCTGATGCCATCGACATCGTCGGCACCGGGGGTGACGGGACGAATACCTACAACATTTCGACACTGGCGGCTCTGATCGTAGCCGGCGCTGGAGTTCCTGTGGCCAAGCATGGCAACCGCGCCCTGAGCTCGAAGTCGGGTGCGGCCGACAGCCTGTCGGCGCTTGGCGTGCGCCTCGACATCGATCCGGAAACCATTGCCCGCTGTAATCGTGAAGCNNCCGATGCGGTCGAAGCGCTGGGCGCGATCATCGAACTGCGTCCGGAGGAGGTGGCCCGCGCGATCAGTGAAACCGGCATCGGCTTCATGTTCGCACAGCTCCACCATCCAGCCATGCGCCATGTGGGTCCGGCCCGCGTCGAGCTCGGTACGCGCACGATCTTCAACATCGTCGGCCCGCTATCAAGCCCCGCCAACGTCAAGCGTCAGCTCTTCGGCGTCTATTCGCCAGAATGGTTGCTGCCCGGCGCCGAGGCCCTGCGCGACCTCGGACTGCAGAGCGCCTGGGTCGTCCACGGCAGCGGTCTGGACGAGGTGACCACCACCGGCCCAACCCAGGTCGCAGCGCTAAAGGACGGCGAGATCACCACATTTGAACTGACGCCGGACGATTTCGGTGTGCCGACGGTACCGCTCGAGGCGATCAAGGGCGGCGACGGCGCATTCAATGCGGCGGCCCTCAAGGCCGTTCTCGACGGCGAAAAGAATGCCTATCGCGACGTGGCGCTCTGCAATGCCGCCGCTGCGCTGATCGTCGCGGGCAAGGCAACGACCGTTCACGAAGGCATGGCGCTAGCGTCGCAATCGCTCGACAGCGGCTCCGCCGCCCGGGCGCTCGACAGGCTGATCGCCGTTTCCAACCAGGCACCACGGGACTGAGACTGAAGCCATGGCGGACATCCTCAAGCGTATCGAAACCTACAAGCGCCAGGAGATCGCCGCAGCGAAAGCCCTCCGCTCGCTCGCCGATCTCAAGGCGCTTGCCACCGAGCAGCCGGCCCCGCGCGGCTTTTATCGTGCACTTGCTTCGCGTCGTGAGGCCGGTGACTTCGGCCTTATTGCCGAGATCAAGAAGGCAAGCCCGTCCAAGGGCCTGATCCGCCCGGATTTTGATCCGCCGGCATTGGCCGCGGCCTATGAAGCCGGCGGTGCGGCCTGTCTTTCCGTTCTCACCGATGGCCCGAGCTTTGAAGGTTCGCTCGACTATCTGGTTCAGGCCCGAAACGCCTGCGCGCTACCGGCGTTGCGCAAGGATTTCATGTTCGAGCCCTATCAGGTCCACGAGGCCCGCGCCTTTGGCGCCGACTGCATCCTGCTGATCATGGCCTCTCTTTCCGACGACGAGGCCAAGCGTCTCGAGGACGAAGCCCTCGGCCTCGGCATGGATGTGCTGATAGAAGTGCATGACGAGGCGGAACTCGAACGCGCCGTCAAGCTTGTCTCGCCGATGATCGGCATCAACAACCGCAACCNNATCTTCAGCTTCGACGACTGCAAGCGCCTCGAAACCTGCGGCATCACCACTTTCCTGGTCGGCGAGAGCCTGATGCGCCAGCCCGACGTCGCTGCCGCAACTCGTCTTCTTCTGACGGGCCAGTCCCCGGCGCAGGTCGCCTGATGGGCCGCCTCACCCACATCAACGCCGCAGGCGAGGCGCATATGGTGGACGTCGGCGACAAGGCCGAGAGTGCACGCAGCGCCACCGCCGAGGGGCATGTCAGGATGGCGCCCGCGACGCTGGCGCTGATCCGCTCCGGCAATGCCAAGAAGGGCGACGTGATCGCCACGGCCCGTATTGCCGGTATCATGGCCGCCAAGCAGACATCGAACCTCATTCCGCTCTGCCATCCGTTGATGCTGACCAAGGTTACCCTCGACATCGAGGAAGACACGGCCCTGCCCGGCCTGCGCGTCACCGCGACCGCCAAGCTGACCGGCAAGACCGGCGTCGAGATGGAGGCGCTGACCGCCGTCTCCGTGGCCTGCCTGACGATCTACGACATGGCCAAGGCCGCCGACAAGGCGATGGAGATTGGCGGCATTAGACTTCTAGAAAAGACCGGCGGCAAGTCGGGCACATTCCACCATCCGGAGGCAGGCTGATGTCATTGCTCGCGGTCGAGGACGCCCAAGACAGACTGCTAGAGGCCGCAGTGCCGATCGACCGACGCGAGACGCTGGCGATCGATCAGGCAGATGGTCGCGTGCTAGCCGAAGGAATTGAGGCGCGCTTGACGCAGCCGCCCTTCGACGCGTCCGCCATGGACGGCTATGCGCTTCGTGCCGCAGACGTCCCTCAGCCAGGAGCCACATTGACGGTGATCGGTACATCGGCTGCCGGCCACGGCTTTGACGGCACGGTTGGTCCCGGAGAGACAGTCCGCATCTTCACCGGCGCACCGGTGCCCGCCGGTGCCGATACCGTCCTGATCCAGGAAGATGCCGAAAAGCTTGAAGGCCATGCCATCCGCACGACCTTTCCCGTGACGGCGGGCCGGCATATCCGACCGCGTGGACAGGATTTTGCCGAAGGTGAGACCGTGCTTTCGGCCGGCACCCGGCTCGATTTCGGCCGGCTGATGCTGGTCGCGGCGATGAACCATGCGACTGTCGAGGTCTTCGCCCGGCCAAGGGTCGCCATTCTCGCGACCGGCGACGAACTGGTGGCGCCCGGCACGCCGCCTGGTCCCCACCAGATCATCGGCTCCAACACCTTCGGCATCGCCGCCCTTGCGCGCCAGGCCGGTGCCGAGGTGATCGATCTTGGCATCGTGCCCGACGATCGTGCCGAGATCACCGCCGCGATCGACAAGGCCAGGAGCGCCGGCGTCGATGTTCTCGTCACGCTCGGCGGCGCCTCGGTCGGCGATCATGATCTCGTCCAGTCGACCCTTCTCGCCGCCGGCATGCGCCTCGATTTCTGGAAGATCGCCATGCGTCCCGGCAAGCCGCTGATGGTCGGCGAACTGGACGGCATGCATGTGCTCGGCCTGCCAGGCAATCCGGTCTCGTCCATGGTCTGCGGCCTCTTGTTCCTCGAACCGCTGCTCGCCAAGCTTTCCGGCCGGGCACCCATGTCCCGCCTTGCCACTGCCCGGACCGCGACCGTTCTTGCCGCGAACGACAAGCGCCAGGACTATCTGCGGGCCCGGCTGACGCTCGACGCCAACGGCCTGCTATTGGCAGAGAGCTATGGCAAGCAGGATTCGTCGATGATGAAGATCTTCGCCAATTCCGACTGCCTGATCATCCGCCCGCCGCACGCGCCGGAACTGCCGGTCGGAGCCGAGATACCGGTGCTCCTGCTGCGCATGATCGAGCGCTGAGGCGCGAGATGGCCGATCCGCAGAGCGCGCCTGTTGAGCGTCCGGACGTGCGGCTTCTTGCCCCGTCCGCCCTGATTGGACTCGTCGTCGGCGCAGCGGTGCTGCTGGCCACGCTGCTCATCGAACCGCCCGCTGGATTGTCCACGCAAGGCTGGCATACGCTGGGACTGGCACTTCTGATGGCAATCTGGTGGTCGACGGAGCCCATTCCGATCGGCGTCACGGCGCTTCTACCGCTCATCCTGCTGCCGTTGATCGGACAGGGCGACATCAACGCCGCCGCCGCACCCTATGCCAATCCGCTGGTCTTTCTGTTTCTCGGCGGTTTCCTGCTCTCCGCCGGCGTCGAGCGCTGGGGCCTCCATCGCCGCCTCGCCTATTCCGTCGTGCAGGCGATCGGCACCGAACCGCGCCGGCTGGTGCTCGGCTTCATGGTCGCCACCGGCCTGATTTCCATGGGGATCAGCAATACCGCCGCCGTTGTCCTGATGCTTCCGGTCGCAAGCTCGGTGATCGCCGTGTTCACTGAGGCTCATGGCGACGAGAGCACCGATGTACATCGCTTCTCGCGGGCCTTGCTGCTCGGCCTTGCCTATGGCGCCAGCATCGGCGGCATCGGCACGCTGATCGGCACGCCGCCGAATGCGCTGCTCGCCGGCTATCTTTCCGAGAGCCATGGCATCGACCTGTCCTTCGCGGCCTGGGCGGCCGTCGGCATTCCGCTCGTTCTCGTCTTCCTGCCGCTTGGCTGGCTGGTGCTGACACGTATCGCCTTTCCAGTGAGCGCCGCATTCTCAGCCTCGATGAGAGCCGACGACGCCGTATCGAAACTTTCGAGCGGCGATCCGGCCAGTCAGGCCGAATGGCGCGTCGGCATGGTGTTCATGACGGCGGCTGCGCTGTGGATCACCCGACCGCTGCTGAACGGCGTGCCGGGTCTGGAGAACCTCAGCGATCCCGGCATTGCGCTTGCCTGCGCCCTCGCCCTCTTCCTCATCCCCAACGGCCTCGCCGGTCGAGGCCAGTTCCTGTTGCGCTGGCAGGACGCCCAGCAGATCCCATGGAGCGTGCTGCTGCTGTTCGGCGGCGGGCTTTCGCTCGCCTCGGCGATGGACAGGAGCGGGCTTGCCCAATGGATCGGCGCAGCACTGAGCGCCATCGACGGCCTGTCGCCCTTCGCCTTCCTGCTGCTCCTGACGCTGACCGTCGTCCTCCTGACCGAACTTGCCAGCAATACGGCGACGGTCGCCGCCCTCCTGCCGGTGGTCGCCACCATGGCGGCAGCGACTGGCATCGACC
>DBUL01000061.1:0-541 GCA_002307905.1 Rhizobiaceae bacterium UBA1291 | reverse complement strand
CACCGACGGTCGCCTCGGCGCTCGCGCCCTGATAGAGCCCGGCGAGCGAGCCATGGTGATAGCCGGCGGTCGGGGCGAAGACGGCCCACACCAGCTTGGAGCGCGTGGTGAAGCCGATATCGACGCCCATCTTGCGGATCGTGCCCGAATAGCGGTCGAGCGCCTCGCCGCCCATGGCGGAGGAAAAGACGCACTCTGCCTGCTTGGCCGAACCGATCACATAGCCGACGCCGCCGCCGACGTCGCAAGTGAGGTAGCCGATCTTGACGCCACCGACCCGGTCGGTTTCCTGATAGGTCGGTACGGGATCGCGCGCCGTGACCGTGTCGGCGGACACGGCCATGCCGGCCGACATCAGCAGGGGCAATGCGGCGATCGCCGTCGTGATTGTCTTTTTCATCTGGGAGTTCCTTCTGTCATTTCATTTCCGCCTGAGCCGGTCGGCTTTATGCAGGAGCGGACCTTGGTCAACGCACGTGGCCAAAGAATGATCCAATAGCGGCGCTACCACGGCGTTTGGCCAGCCGGAAACGCCGGCCAG
>DBUL01000008.1:13459-13678 GCA_002307905.1 Rhizobiaceae bacterium UBA1291 | reverse complement strand
GCGGCGCCCGCCGTCTCTGCACCGATCACCGACAAGGCACCGGCGCCTTCGACGCCAGCACCCGTCGCCAAGTCCGGCGAGCGCGTGTTCGCCTCGCCGCTTGCCCGTCGTCTTGCCAAAGAGGCCGGCGTCGAACTCTCCGCCGTGTCTGGCTCGGGTCCGCATGGCCGCGTCGTCAAGAGCGACGTCGAGAAGGCCGTTGCCGGTGGTGGCGTCAAG
>DBUL01000008.1:7333-13378 GCA_002307905.1 Rhizobiaceae bacterium UBA1291 | reverse complement strand
AAGACCATTGCCAAGCGGCTGGTCGAGTCGAAGCAGACCATCCCGCATTTCTACGTCACCGTCGATTGCGAGCTGGATGCACTGCTGGCCCTGCGCGCCCAGTTGAATGACGCAGCCCCGCGCAAGGAAGGGGCCGCGGCCTACAAGCTGTCGGTCAACGACATGATCATCAAGGCGATGGCCATGGCGCTGACGGAGGTGCCCGACGCCAATGTTTCCTGGACGGAGACCAACATGGTCAAGCACCGTCATGCCGATGTCGGCGTCGCCGTGTCGATCCCGGGCGGGCTGATCACGCCGATCATCCGGCATGCGGAACTGAAGACCCTGTCGGCGATCTCCAACGAGATGAAGGACCTCGGCAAGCGCGCCAAGGACCGCAAGCTGAAGCCGGAAGAGTATCAGGGCGGCACCACCTCGGTGTCGAACATGGGCATGATGGGTGTCAAGCATTTCGCCGCCGTCATCAATCCGCCGCATGCGACGATCCTTGCGGTCGGCGCCGGCGAGGAGCGGGTTGTTGTGAAGAACGGCGAGATGAAGATCGCCACGGTCATGTCCGTGACCTTGTCGACCGACCATCGCTGCGTCGATGGCGCGCTCGGGGCCGAACTGCTCGGCGCCTTCAAGCGCTACATCGAAAACCCGATGGGCATGCTCGTCTGATCACGGAGGCGCCTTGCTATGAAAACCGTGCTCTGCTTCGGCGACAGCCTGACCTGGGGCTACAATCCGCAGACGATCGAACGGCATTCTTACGAGGATCGCTGGCCGAGCGTACTTGCTGCGGCTCTCGGGCCGCAGGTCAACGTCATCGCCGAAGGATTGAACGGACGGACCACCGCCTATGACGATCATCTCGCCGACTGCGAGAGAAACGGCGTAAAGCTGCTGCCGAGCGTGCTGGAGAGCCACAAGCCGCTGGATCTGGTGATCCTGCTGCTCGGCACCAATGACATGAAGCGCGGCATCGCCGGCACGGCGATCGGCGCCACCAAGGGCATCGACCGGCTGATCAAGCTGATTCGGTTGCACGACTGGGGCTTCGGGTTTGAGGTGCCCGAAATCCTGATCGTCGCGCCACCGGCGGTCTGCGAGACAGCGAATACCCATTTCGCCGCCATGTTCCGCGACGCGCGCGACGAATCTGCGATGCTGGCAAGCTTCTACCGGGATCTCGCCGACGAGACCGGCTGCGGCTTTTTCGATGCGGGTTCGGTGGCGCAAACCAGCGCGCTCGATGGCATCCATCTCGATGCGGAGAATACCCGCGCGATTGGTCGCTGTCTCGAACCCGTCGTCCGCATGATGTTGGGAATTTGACGCAACGGCCGGTGAAAGTTGACCAGGATCAAGGGGGTGGAAATTTCGGGTGAATAAGCTACAGGTATCGGCCGACAACACAGGAGATACCGTATGTCGAATACGCCCCACGAAATCCACGATGAGTTTCCCGAGCATGCGGAAAAGATCCATGCCCTCAAGCTCAGCGACGAGCGTTTTGCCAAGATGCTCGAAGACTATCGCGATGTGAACCGCGCCGTCCATCGCGCCGAGACTGAAGTCGAGCCGGTGGGCGACGTGGAGATGGAAACCATGCGCAAGCAGCGCATGGTTCTGAAGGATGAAATCTACGGGATGCTGACCAAGGGCTGAGCGGCTCGGCTTCATCCCTCGGAAGGGCTCTGCCGTTTGGTGGAGCCCACACCGCCAAAGAGGAGATGAAGACCAGTGTCGAATGCCTATGACGTTCTCATTATCGGCTCCGGCCCCGGCGGCTACATTGCCGCGATCCGCGCCGCCCAACTGGGCTTCAAGACCGCCATCGTCGAGCGGGAGCACCTCGCCGGCATCTGCTCCAACTGGGGCTGCATCCCGACCAAGGCCTTGCTCCGGTCGGCGGAAGTCCTGCACCTCGCCGAACACGCCAAGAATTACGGCCTGACGCTCGAAGGCAAGGTGACGCCGGACCTGAAAGCCATCATCGCCCGCTCGCGCGGCATTGCCGAGCGCATGAACGGCGGCGTCGGCTTCCTGATGAAGAAGAACAAGGTCGACATCATCTGGGGCGAGGCGAAGCTGACCAAGCCCGGCGAAGTCGTCGTCTCCAAGACCACCAAGACGATCGTCCAGCCGCAGGCTCCCCTGCCGAAGAACACGCTGGGCGAGGGCACCTATACCGCCAAGCACATCATCGTCGCCACCGGTGCGCGCCCGCGTGCGCTGCCCGGTATCGAGCCCGACGGCAAGCTGATCTGGACCTATTTCGAGGCGATGAACCCGGATGCCATGCCGAAATCGCTGCTGGTCATGGGGTCGGGCGCCATCGGCATCGAATTCGCCTCGTTCTACCGCACCATGGGCGTCGACGTGACTGTCGTCGAGGTGATGAGCCAGGTCATGCCGGTCGAGGATGCCGAAATTTCGGCCTTCGCCAAGAAGCAGTTCGACAAGCAGGGCATGAAGATCCTGCTGGAGGCCAAGGTCGCCAAGGTCGAGAAGAGCGCCAACTCCATCACGGCGCACGTCGAGAAGAAAGACGGAACGGTCGAGAAGATCACGGCTGACCGGATGATTTCGGCGGTTGGCGTGCAGGCCAACATCGAGAATATCGGGCTCGAAACGCTCGGAGTGAAGACCGATCGCGGCTTCATCGCCATCGACGGCTACGGCAAGACGAACGTACCGGGCATCTATGCGATCGGCGACGTGGCGGGCCCGCCGATGCTGGCCCACAAGGCCGAGCACGAAGCCGTTATGTGCATCGAGAAGATCGCCGGTCTGCCGAATGTGCATCCGATGGACAAGGCCAAGATCCCCGGCTGCACCTACTGCAATCCGCAAGTGGCCTCCGTCGGCCTGACCGAAGCCAAGGCCAAGGCGGAAGGCCGCGACATCCGCGTCGGCCGCTTCCCCTTCGTCGCCAACGGCAAGGCGATCGCGCTCGGCGAGGACCAGGGCATGGTCAAGACCATCTTCGACAAGAAGACGGGTGAACTCCTCGGCGCGCATCTGGTCGGCGCTGAGGTGACCGAACTGATCCAGGGCTTCGTCGTGGCGATGAATCTTGAAACCACCGAGGAGGAGCTGATGCACACGGTCTTCCCGCACCCGACCATTTCCGAGACGCTGAAGGAAAGCGTGCTTGATGCTTATGGCCGCGCGCTCAACGCCTAAAGGCGAGTTGTGGCGCCGGTTTCCGCCGCTTATATAGGTGGCCGGACTATCGACCGAAGGAGTTGGCAATGGCGGGGTTTGAAATTGGCTGGTTCCTGACCATCATCGTCGGCGGTTTCGCTGGCTGGATGGCGGGGAAGTTCTTGAACATGCGCTTTGGCATCATCATGAACATCATTATCGGCATCGTCGGCGCGGTGGTGGCAGCGGCGATCTTCCGACGCTTCGGCGTCGTGGTCCAGGGCGACTGGCTCGGCTTCCTGCTGACCAGCTTCGTCGGCTCCAGTCTTCTGCTTTTCGTGGTCAAGCTCATCCGGCGCTAGCGCGCACAAAAAGGATGACAAGGAAAGGGTTGGGCATGTTTGCAGGGATGGTCAGACGGATCGCATTGCTCGCCGGGGGCATGTTTGCACTTGCCTTTATGCCGGTCGCTGCTGTTGCAGACAGTTGCTGGGTGCACAACGGATCGCTGATGCGGCTCAAGGCGAGCGGTAATCAGCGAGCCTTCTACTATGAATATCCGAGGCAGACCATGCGCGGCGCGGGCGTAACGCATGGCACGCTGCTGTTCAACGGTTCGAATGTCGGCGGCCGCTACTCGGGCACAGCGCGGGTCTTTTCGAAATACTGCCCCACAACACCGCTCGAGTACTATGTCGAAGGCCCGGTCGACCGAAGCCAGACGCGCGTGACCATGCGTGGCCGCCGCGAGGTTATGGAACGCTGCCAACCGACCGGCCGCACCACGAACGACACGCTGGTTTTCACCTACAGCCATCAATGCTAAGAGCGCCCGGCAGACGCGGCGCGGAGTAACGACACGTGGTTACCATTCTCGACAAGATCAACGATCCCCAGGCCCGCGTCCGGCATCCGGAAAAGGCGCACAAGCCCGATACCGAGGTGATGCGCAAGCCGGAATGGATCCGCGTCAAGGCGCCAACGTCGAAGGGTTATGCGGAGACCCGGTCGATCGTGAAGGACAACAAGCTCGTCACGGTATGTGAGGAGGCCGGTTGCCCGAACATCGGCGAGTGCTGGGACAAGAAGCACGCCACCTTCATGATCATGGGCGAGATCTGCACGCGCGCCTGCGCCTTCTGCAATGTCGCGACGGGCAAGCCCAATGCGCTGGACATGGCCGAGCCGGAGAACGTCGCCAAGGCGGTCAAGCAGATGGGGCTTTCCCACGTCGTCATCACATCGGTCGACCGGGACGATCTGGACGATGGCGGCGCCGAACATTTCGAGAAGGTGATCTTCGCCATCCGCGCCGCTTCGCCGGAGACGACGATCGAGATCCTGACGCCCGACTTCTTGAAGAAGCCCGGCGCGCTGGAGCGCGTCGTCGCCGCCAAGCCCGACGTCTTCAACCACAATCTGGAAACCGTGCCCGGCAACTACCTGACGGTGCGTCCAGGCGCACGCTACTTCCACTCGATCCGGCTTTTGCAGCGGGTCAAGGAACTCGACCCGACGATGTTCACCAAGTCCGGCATCATGGTCGGCCTCGGCGAGGAGCGCAACGAAGTGCTGCAGCTGATGGATGACCTGCGCGTCGCAGACGTCGACTTCCTGACGATCGGCCAGTACCTGCAGCCGACCCGCAAGCACCACAAGGTGATGAGCTTCGTCACGCCGGATGAATTCAAGTCCTACGAGACGGTTGCCTATGCCAAGGGTTTCCTGATGGTGTCGGCCAGCCCGCTGACGCGCTCGTCGCATCATGCCGGCGACGATTTCGCCCGTCTCAAGGCGAATCGCGAGAAACTCTGGGCCGGCCGATAGTCGACAGGCTTGGCAAACGACGCTAGGTTGCGCGCCTCAGGTTCGACTGATCGAGGAGCCTTGCATGGCGTTCAAGCTCAAGGACATTCTGCTCTCCCCCTGGTACGCGATCCAGATCCTGACCGGGGAGAAGTCCTTTTCCAACAATCCCATCATCGGCAGCGAGGCGCTCAACCGGCGCGGGCTGCACGTGTGGCGCGTCAAGACTGCGGCCCGCATGGTCGATTATCGCCGCCGTAAGCTCGAGCACTTGGTCGCGCCAGCCGATCGGCAGGCCTATGCCGAGAACGGCTATGTCGAGAAGCGCGACCTGGTGCCGGCGGAACAGTTCCGTCAGCTGGTGGCCGAAATCGAAGGCCTCCAGGTTCCCGCGCGGGAGATGTACGAGGGCAATGCCGTGACCCGGCGCACGCCGCTGACGCCGGAAGTGGTCGCCAGGCTGCCGGCGGTCAAGGCCTTCCTTGAAAGCCCGGAATGGACCAACCTGATCCGCTACGTCGGTGGCTTCGATGTCGAGCCGGTGATCAGCGTGCAGACGATCTTCGCCGATGCCTCGCCCAAGGAAAAGGGCAAGGATCCGCAGACCAACCTGCACATGGACACGTTCCACTCGACCGTAAAGGCGTGGTTCTTCCTGCACGACGTGCCGATCGACGAAGGGCCGTTCACCTATGTGAAAGGGTCGCACAGGCTGACGCGGCGTCGGCTTGCCTGGCACAAGCGCAAGAGCATCCTTGCCGCACGCAAGCATGGAGGCGGCGCCTTCCGGCTCACCCGCGACGAGCTGAAGTACCTGCATCTGCCCGAACCGACGGTATTCGCCGTGCCGGCCAATACGCTGGTGGTCGGCGATACTCTCGGCTTCCACGCGCGCGGCGCGTCGGCTCGGCCGTCGATCCGCGTTGAAATCTATGCGTCGCAGCGCCCCAACCCGTTTCTGCCGTTCATTCATCTCGACACGGCGGCTCTTCCTTTCGTCAAGGGGCGCAAGCAGGTCATACCGTGGATTTTCGAGGATCTTGGCGTCAAGCTCGGGCTTGCCAAGCGGAAATGGTTCCCCATCGGCAATCCGCGACCGGG
>DBUL01000008.1:0-7321 GCA_002307905.1 Rhizobiaceae bacterium UBA1291 | reverse complement strand
TCGGGCAGCGGCAAGAGCACGCTGGCCCGAGCGCTCGCCGAGCGCTTTCGATTGCAGTACATTTCGATGGACCGGGAGGTGTTCTGGCTGCCCGGCTGGCAGCAACGACCTCGTGAAGACGCCGACCGGCGGATCGGCGAGCTCGTCGCCTTGCCGCGTTGGGTGATGGACGGAACGAGCCCGAGGACGCTGCCGGAGCGCCTGGCACGCGCCGACCTGGTGATATGGCTGCGTCCGCCCCGCCACGTGTCGCTTTGCGGCGTCGTCACGCGCTGGTTCCGCTATGCCGGACGCACCCGCGCAGAAATGGCCGAGCGCTGCCCGGAGCGACTGACTTTGGAATTCCTGCGCTATGTCTGGTATTTCGAACGCGACTCTGCGCCGAAGATTATCGAAAGGCTGACGGCAAACGCGGGGGAAATCCCGCTTCTGGTGTTGAAATCGCATGGCGACAGCCGCGCCCTACTTGCCAATCTCGACGGGCGACATTAGCTCTCGCGCATGCCGCAATTCGAAACCCGCCGCCCCGTCAAGCATTCTCCCGAACGGATGTACGCTCTCGTCGCCGATGTGGAACGCTATCCGGAATTCCTGCCGCTGTGCGAGGCGCTGACCATCCGCTCGCGGCGCGAGCGGGACGGCAAGGAGTTGCTGGTCGCCGACATGACGGTCGGCTACAAGGCGATCCGCGAGACATTCACCACCCAGGTGCTGCTGAACCCGGCGGAACTTGCCATCGACGTCAAGTATATCGAGGGGCCGTTCCGCTATCTCGACAATCGCTGGCGCTTCGAGATGGCGCGCGACAGCGGTTGCTCGGTGCATTTCTTCATCGACTACGAGTTCAAGAACCGCATTCTCGGCGCGCTGATGGGCTCGATGTTCGACCGCGCCTTCCGCATGTTCGCCGAAGCCTTCGAGACCCGGGCCGACAAGATCTACACCGACTGACTGCGACCAGCGGGATCAGGGCTTGGCCCAGTGGCCGGTGACGGCGATCATCGCCATCAGTTTCAGCGTATTGCCGAAATAGTCTTCCTCGGCCACCGTCTTCTTCTCGATCGAGGCCCACAGGGCGTCGAGCCAGTCCTGGTTGTCGGCATCGATCATGGCGGATACGGCGAGCATGGAGACGAAGGCCATCTGGTCGTGGCCGGCGTCGGGCACCGGTTTGCCGTTCAGCCGATAGGTGTCGGCGAAACGCTCCCGTTTTCCCTTGGTTGCCTCTCTTGCCCAGGTATTCAGCGGGCGGAGCGCCTTCAGCGCCCGCTCGTCGCCGGTCAGCAGGAAGTCCAGGCCGACCCGCCAGGGATAACGGGCGGCGTTCCAGGAATAGGCGCCGTCATGATCGCCTTCGAGAAAGCCGGCCGGTGCAGGTTTCGGCTTGTCCGGCAGGCCGCCGATGAAATCGGGCATGAGGCCGGTGCCGGGGGAGTACTTCTGGCCGACAGTGGCGATGACGCCATAGATCGCGTCGCGCAGGTCGAGCCAGCGCTGGTCACCCGTGCGTTCGGCAAAGGCGGCGAAATGCGACTGCATGAAGTCGGATGAGCGGGTCGTCGCGGCATAGGTCGCGTCGTCGCCGGACTTCGCCCAGTCGCCGATCAACAGGATATTGCCCGGCTGATTGACTTCATGGGCGAGGATGGCGGTCAGCACGCGCCGCGCCTCGGCGCCATAGTCGAACGAGCCGCCATTGCCCCAGCGGCGCTCGGCCAGAAGCAGCGCATAGGCGATGTCGAGATCGCCGTCGGTCGCGCTGTTTGAGCCGCCAACGTCCTCGCCGCCATCCGTGCAGTCCTCCACCTGGTTCCAGGCCATCAGGCCCGGATCGGACTTTGCCGGATGGTCGTGGAAGAAGCGCACCATGCCGTTGAAAAGGCGATGGGCATCGGGATCGAAATCCGCCATCATCACGGTTGCGAGCATGCCGTAGCCATGGGCCTCGGAGACCGTGATCGTCGCCTTGGCCGAGCCGCCATGGGTGGGCTTGCCGTCACCGTCGGTCCGCACCAGCACGCGGCCATCTCCGCAGTCTTCGCGGAGATAGGTGGACTTCCATTGACCATAAAACGCGGTGAGTGCCCGATCGAGCGTCGCCTGGTCGGGTGTCGGCGCAATGGACCCCGGGGCATAGGGCGAGGATGCGGCCGGCGCAGTCGACGCCATCAGGCAGAACGCCAGGGCTACCCTCAGCACGGTGCGGGCGGTCTCCGCGATCCAGCGCATCCCGGCCACCTCAGCCCACCGCCTCGATCAGCATTTCAAGCGCGGTGCGGACCGTCGCGAGGCGGATCTCCGAACGGCCTAAGTCGCCGTAGCGCATTTCGCGGTGGAGGAGGGGGGCGTTGCGCGATCTCGCCGCCAGATGGACCAGTCCGACGGGCTTTTCCTCCGTGCCGCCGCCCGGACCGGCAATACCGGTGACCGCCACGGCCACATCGCAGCCCGAGCGGCTCAAGGCACCCTCGACCATTTCCATGGCGGTCTGCCGCGACACCGCTCCGCAACGCTCCAGCGTCTCGGGGTTGACGCCGAGCAGGCCGATCTTGGCCTGGTTGGAATAGGTGACGAATCCCCGATCCACGACGGCGGACGAGCCGGAAATCTCGGTCAGCGCGCCGACGATCAGGCCGCCGGTGCAGGATTCGGCGGTGGCAAGCGTCAGCCCGCGCGCACCGAAGGCGGAAATGATCCGGGCCGCCGTTGATTCGATGTCGGCCGGATAGAGGCTCATCGAGCATCTCCCGCGAAGACGACGGTTGCCGTGGCGATCGCGGCAATGCCCTCGCGCCGGCCGACGAAGCCGATGGTCTCGTTGGTGGTCGCCTTGACCGAGCAGCGATCGAGCGAAATGGCCAGCACCTCGGCAAGCTTCGCGCGCATCGCCTGACGGTGCGGGCCGATCTTCGGCGCCTCGGCGATCAGCGAGATGTCGGCGTTCATGATGGTGCCGCCGGCCTTACGGACGATTCGGGCGGCATGTTCGAGGAAGATACGCGACGGCGCGCCCTTCCACTGCGGATCGGAGGGCGGGAAATGGTCGCCGATGTCGCCGGCGCCGCAGGTGGCGAGCAGCGCATCGGTCAGGGCATGCAGGGCGACATCCGCATCGGAATGACCCTTCAGCGCCTGATCGTGTGGGATGAAGATGCCGCAGAGCGTGACCCCGTCGCCCGGCACGAGCTGGTGGACGTCGTAGCCATTTCCGGTGCGCACGTCTGGGAGGCTCTGGCGGGTGAGCTTGGCATCGGCCATGGCGATATCTCTCTGCAGCGTCAGTTTCACATTGTCGGGCGAGCCCTCGACCAGACCCACCGGCAGGCCCGCCCATTCGGCGATCGAGGCGTCGTCGGTAAAATCGTCCCGCCCGGAAGTCGCTGCCGCCTCATGGGCCGCAAGGATTGCAGGGTAGGAGAAGGTTTGCGGGGTCTGGGCGCCGAACAGGCCGGCACGCGGGACGGTCTCAACGACGCGCCCGGCCGCGTCGCCGCGCTTCAGCGTGTCGGTGACCGGCATGGCGGGCAGAAGGCAGGTTTCGCCGGATTCGATCCCCGCGGCGATCCGATCGAGCAGGTCCTCGTCGAAGAACGGGCGTACGGCGTCGTGGATCATCACATGGGTGATGCCGGAGCCCGCCAGCGCCCTCAGGCCCGCCAGCACCGATTGCTGGCGCGTCCTGCCGCCGAGACACACATCGATGGCTACCCCGCCGGACAGTTCGTTGCGGGCATCCTCGAAAAGTGCGGTATCATCGGGATGGATGACCGCGACGATCCGTGCCGTCTTCGGCCAGGCGTGGAATTTTTCCAGCGTATGGACGATTACCGGCTTTCCGCCGATTCGCCTGTATTGTTTGGGTCCCTCGACAGATGAGCCGGCACGCTCGCCGCGTCCCGCGGCGACGACAATGATGCCGATGGCTGTTTTCGTGCATTGCTGCATTGCAGTGTCCGGCCTTGACATAGAAAACTCGTGGGTGTGGTCTACCGGCTGCCAGATCGATTTTCCAGCATCCGTTCGAATTTAGTTGCAGGCTCGAGGAAAGCCCTTGGCAAGGCGAGATTTAATGGCTAAAAATCGTGCATATACCTCGAATGCCTGAAAGATAATCAATTGAGTTCAAGCGCACTGCAGTCACCGTTCGAGATCGGTCCGATCGCGATCCGCAATCGCGTGATCCTGGCTCCGATGTCCGGTGTGAGCGATTTGCCGTTCCGGCAGCTCGCCTGGCGTTTTGGCGCCGGCCTGGTCGTGACCGAGATGGTCGCCAGCAAGGAGCTGGTGCACAATGCGGCTGAATCCTGGTCGCGCCTGAAGGGCGCCGGGCTGACGCCGCACATGGTCCAGCTTGCCGGCCGGGAGGCACACTGGATGGCGGAGGCGGCGCGGATCGCCGAGGCCAATGGCGCCGACATCATCGACATCAACATGGGGTGCCCGGCGAAGAAGGTGATCGGCGGCTATTCCGGCTCGGCGCTGATGCGCGATCCCGATCACGCCCTGTCGCTCATTGAGGCGACGGTTCGTGCGGTCAAGGTTCCGGTGACCCTGAAGATGCGTCTGGGCTGGGACGAGAATTCGTTGAACGCCCCCGAGATCGCTGCCCGTGCGCAGGCGGCCGGCGTGCAGATGATCATTGTGCATGGCCGCACCCGCATGCAGTTCTATGAGGGGTACGCCGACTGGGATGCCATCGCCGCCGTGCGCGACGTGATCTCCGTGCCGCTCGTCGCCAATGGCGATGTCGAAAGCCGTGAGGACGCCGAGGAGATCCGTAGGCGCTCCGGCGCCGATGCCGTCATGGTCGGCCGCGCCTGTCAGGGGCGGCCGTGGCATGCCGGCTGGGTCGCCGGCCATGCGGGTCCGCAGGTCGACGAGATCCCAGATCTTGCGGCCGGCCACTACGAGGCGATGCTCGGCCACTACGGCGCGGATGTCGGGGTCAGGCACGCCCGCAAGCATGTCGGCTGGTATCTGGAGCGTTTCGCGCCGGATGTTCCGGCAGTGCAAAAGGCGGAAATCATGACATCCCGGGATCCGGACTTCGTCTCGAAGGCGCTGGCGCGATGCCTCGCGGATGCGGCAATGGATATGGATCGCCGGCGGGAGGCTGCATGACCGAGGAAAACGTGAGCAACGGCGTGGCCATGGCGGTGCTGAATGCCATCCAGCATCCGGTCGTCATGGTCGATTCCGATGGCCACATCGCGTTTGCCAACTGGGAGGCGGAGGCCTTCTTCGGGGCAAGCGCCAGCCACCTGGCACGCTATCGCATTTCGACCTTCATTCCCTTCGGCAGCCCGCTGCTGGCGCTGATCGACCAGGTGCGCGAGCGCCGCGCCCCGGTCAACGAATATCGCGTCGATCTGAGTTCGCCCCGGCTCGGACAGGAGAAGCTGGTCGACCTCTATGTCGCGCCCGTGCTCAGCCAGCCGGGCAGCGTCGTCGTCGTGCTGCAGGAACGCTCGATGGCCGACAAGATCGACCGGCAGCTGACGCACCGCACGGCGGCCCGCTCGGTGACGGGGCTTGCCTCCATGCTGGCACATGAAATCAAGAACCCTCTATCAGGCATTCGCGGTGCCGCCCAGCTTCTCGAAACATCGGTGCCGGACGAGGACCGGCCGTTGACCCGGCTGATCTGCGACGAGACGGACCGCATCGTCTCGCTGGTCGACCGGATGGAAGTCTTCTCCGACGAGCGTCCGGTGGATCGCATCGCGCTCAACATCCATTCGGTGCTCGACCATGTGAAGGCGATCGCCAAGGCGGGCTTCGCCCGGCATATCAAGATCACCGAAAACTATGACCCCTCACTCCCGTCGGTCTATGCGAACCGCGACCAGCTGGTGCAGGTCTTTCTCAACCTCATCAAGAATGCGGCGGAAGCGGTCGGGGACCGCCCGGACGGCGAAATCCAGCTGACCACCGCCTATCGGCCGGGCATTCGGCTGTCAGTGGCGGGCACGCGCGAAAAGATCTCGTTGCCGCTCGAATTTTGCGTGCATGACAATGGCCCTGGCGTTCCGTCCGACCTGCTGCCGCACCTGTTCGATCCATTTATCACCACCAAGACCAACGGCTCCGGCCTGGGGCTGGCGCTGGTGGCCAAGATCATCGACGGCCATGGCGGTATCGTCGAATGCGAAAGCCAGGCCAACCGAACCACGTTCCGCGTGCTGATGCCCGTCTCCAAGGACATCGCGCTCGACGACTCCTTTCCGGCGAAATCCACAGGAAGCACCCGATGACTGCCACGATTCTTGTCGCTGACGACGACGCCGCCATCCGCACTGTGCTCAACCAGGCGCTGACGCGGGCGGGCTACGATGTCCGTATCACCTCCAACGCGGCGACGCTGTGGCGGTGGATTTCGGCCGGCGAGGGCGATCTTGTGGTGACCGACGTCATCATGCCCGACGAAAACGCCTTCGACCTGCTGCCGCGCATCAAGAAGGCGCGGCCCGACCTGCCGGTCCTGGTGATGAGTGCGCAGAACACCTTCATGACCGCGATCAAGGCGTCGGAGAAGGGCGCCTACGACTATCTGCCAAAACCGTTCGACCTCACCGAACTGATCGCCATCATCGGACGCGCGCTCGCTGAGCCGAAGAAGAAGCCGGCGCGGCTCGACGACGACACGCAGGACGGGATGCCCTTGGTCGGCCGCTCCGCCGCCATGCAGGAAATCTACCGCGTGCTGGCGCGCCTGATGCAGACCGACCTGACGCTGATGATCACCGGCGAATCGGGCACGGGCAAGGAACTGGTGGCCCGCGCGCTGCATGACTACGGCAAGCGCCGTAACGGGCCGTTTGTGGCGATCAACATGGCGGCGATCCCGCGCGACCTGATTGAGTCCGAGCTGTTCGGTCACGAGAAGGGCGCCTTCACCGGTGCGCAGACCCGCTCGACCGGCCGCTTCGAACAGGCCGAAGGCGGCACGCTGTTTCTTGACGAGATCGGCGACATGCCGATGGATGCCCAGACGCGTCTTCTGCGCGTCTTGCAACAGGGCGAATACACGACCGTCGGGGGGCGCACGCCGATCCGTACTGATGTGCGCATCGTCGCTGCGACCAATAAGGACCTGAAGCAGTCGATCAACCAGGGCCTCTTCCGGGAGGACCTCTACTACCGCCTCAACGTCGTCCCGCTCAGGCTGCCGCCGCTGCGCGACCGGGGCGACGACGTTCTCGAGCTTGCCAGCCTCTTCATGCACAAGCTTTCGCAGCAGCTCGGCATGCCGCCCGTGCCGATCGACAAGGCCACGAAGGCCGCCCTGTCCGCCTATGGATGGCCGGGCAATGTGCGCGAG
>DBUL01000166.1:15674-16009 GCA_002307905.1 Rhizobiaceae bacterium UBA1291 | reverse complement strand
ACGGATACATCGCAGCGACCGACTCGGCGAACGAATAGACCAGGAAGCCTTGGCTGTCGTACTCGCGCCACATCAGACCCTGCTGGATGCCGGCAACCCACAGAACGGCGGCGTAGACGACGATGCCGAGGGTGGCGAGCCAGAAGTGCCAGTTGACCAGGCGCATGGAGTACAGACGGTTACGGTTCCACAGTTTTGGCGTCAGATAGTAGATGGCGCCAAAGGTAATCATGCCAACCCAGCCGAGTGCGCCGGAGTGAACGTGACCAATGGTCCAGTCGGTGTAGTGACTGAGCGAGTTCACGGCCTTGATCGACATCATCGGACCTTCGAAC
>DBUL01000166.1:9662-15577 GCA_002307905.1 Rhizobiaceae bacterium UBA1291 | reverse complement strand
GTGCGGGCCGGCCCAGATGTACATGAAGATCAGAGCCCAGAAGTGGATGATCGACAGACGGTAGGAATAGACCGGACGGTTGGCCTGTTTCGGCACGAAGTAATACATCATTCCGAGGAAGCCGGCGGTCAAGAAGAAGCCGACGGCGTTATGGCCATACCACCACTGCGTCAGCGCATCCTGGACGCCGGAGAAGGCCGAGTAGCTCTTGGAGCCGAGGAAGGATACCGGAACAGCCAGGTTGTTGACGATATGGAGCATGGCGATGGTGATGATGAACGCCAGGTAGAACCAGTTGGCCACATAAATATGCGACTCCCTGCGGGTCATGATCGTGCCCATGAAGGCGATCAAATAAGCGACCCAGACGATCGTCAACCAGATGTCGACATACCATTCCGGTTCCGCATATTCGCGGCTCTGGGTGATGCCGAGCAAATAGCCCGTGGCGGCCATGACGATGAAAAGGTTATATCCCCAGAATACGAACCAACCAAGCGAACCGCCGAACAGGCGCTGGCGCGANNCACGTAGAACGAGGTGGCGATCAGGGCGTTGCCGCCAAAGGCGAAGATGACGGCGGAGGTGTGCAGCGGACGCATGCGGCCGAAATTGAACCACGGCTCGATATTGAGATCCGGATAGGCCAGCTGCAACGCCACGACGACGCCAACAAGGAAGCCGACCACACCCCAGAAAACAGTGGCGATCACGCCGTATTTGACCACTTCGTCAAAATACTCGGACTTGATCTGCGCGGCTGTCTTGACGTTGACCGGCGCGAACTTCATGCGGCGAAGCATGATGATCGTACCGGCGGTCAGCACGAAGAACGCAACCCACATATGGGTCGCGAACAGGCTGTCGTGGGCAAAGGCGACCCCGAGCAGCGCGGCGAAGGCGAGGACCGCCATCACCATAGTTTCTAACGTGTAATTCATTGTTGGTATCCCCCAACGCTTGCTGATCATTCACGAACGGAAACCCCACTGGGGATTCCCTCCGCCTCACGTGCAGAGTTCGCATTCCACGCCACAATCCACCTTGATCCAAATCAATGCAAGCAGGGACTGGAATGAGGAACTATGCATTTAAGCTCTCCACCTCTGTGATTTGCAGCCTCAAGACCATGTGTCATCACAGCGCATCCTGTGGAGGGAGACTATTTCTGGGCCGGAGCCTCCTTGAGTCTCGGTCCCGCGAGGTAAACTCGGGAGAAGAGGCAATGCAGGCGAAAAAGATGCGCAATGACCCAGAAGCAACGGCGGATGAGTTCACTGCCAACCACGGTGCGGAACCGTGCCAGCGCTCAATCGCTTGGCTGCGCCGGGCACACGAGGAACAGTTGGCGCTTTGCAGCGAGCTGGAGGAAATCGCCGATTCGCTGCCTGCCCACATCANNACAAAAATGCATCTACGCGGCAAAATCTCTGGGTCCTCTCATCAAGGGTGTGCACCACTACGAGGAGAGGATACTGTTTCCCTGGCTCGAAAGCGCTAGCAAGGACCTCGCACATCTGCGCGAGACGCTGGACCGGCTCAAGTTCGAGCATTGTGAAGACGAGTGCTTCGCCGAGGAACTGACCGACACGCTGTTGAAGCTTGGTTCGGGGAGTGAGGTGAACATGGAGGCCGTCGGCTACATGTTGCGCGGCTTTTTCGAGGGCATGCGGCGGCACATCGCCTTCGAGCGCGAACATCTGCTGTTGCGCCTGCCGGAGGATGCCGGGTCTAACAGCCAGAATTGACCAATGTATCTGGTGCGCGGCAATTTTCCCTGCGGCAAGGCGGAGGCGCGCCGCTGGCCGTTGTCTCAGGCTGCAATGCCCCCCGCCTGACGCCGCTCACCCACCAGCGTGATGATGGCGCCGATAACGTCGCCGCGCGGCGTGCGCAAGGGCGCGGCCCGACCTTGCAGTGCAACGACCACGCCGGCGCCCTGCCACCAATAAGAAACTTCCGATCGTTCACCGGAGAGACACCAACCCAGTTGGCGACGTATTTCCTGGGCGGCCTTGGCATCGTCAATGAAGTCAAACAGATTGCGGCCGACCAGTTCGAGCTGCGTCACCCCCAACAGTTCCGCATGCGCCCGATTCGCATAGAGATAACGGTAGTCGTGGGTGATCACTGCGACACGATCCGGCATGCTGTCCAGAATTGATTCATTGAGGTATGTGTCCTCACCGTCAATCCGAGCTTCAAAGACGGCCGCCGGTGGGAGGCCTGGTGCCCGGCCGATCTGATCCCCTCTGTCGCCAAAATATCGATCCAGAAGAATGGACAGCACGGCCGCGTGCCGCTGAACGCAGGATCGATCATCAGCATCCTCGCGGATCAAATTGCCGACGAAGCGCAATTGCATATGCACCTCGGCATCGTCTTTGGCGTGATAGTCGACAACCGCGGCAATCAAGGGATCAAGTTCGCGGTCGAGCAACCGGACAAGACGATCGTCACCGACCCGGATCGCCTGCTGTAGCTGAGAATTCTTCAGCGAAACCGCCTCGAACAGCGGCAACAGGTTGGGTTGGGAGGAGAGGTCTGATTTCACTTTGACAACTGCCCTGTGGAACGCGAAGGAGAAATCATCGAATTGCCGAAATACAGCCAATGCGCGCATCGATGCTGAATGCCCATGCTCGCTGTTAACATGAATGATTCTCACATTCAATCGCCCAACTTTTGGGTATCAAAGTCACCATCCCGCAACAATCCTCAAAATGCTGGGGAATTTCCGTGCGATCGGCCCTTTGTGGAGAATGTCAGGCTCAGCGCGGGCCTGATGCCGGCCAAGCACCGGCGGGAGTCACCACAACCATGACTAAAGCTCACGCTTGATATTCCAGCGGTCATGATACCAGAGCCATTGCTCCGGATACTCACGAACCCAGGATTCGACCTTATTGTTGAGGAGTTGCGCCGTGGCGGTGACATCGAGCTGTCCGGCCGCATTGCGCGGAAGCTCGACCTTCGGCTCGATCTCGAGGCGGAAGCGATTGCCGGGGAGACGGATGCAGCGCGCGGGGTAGACATCACAGTCGAATTGCCGCGCCAACTTGGCGAGTAGCGGATTGGTCTTGACATCGCGGCCGAAGAACTTGGTAGACACGCCCTTCTTGAACTTCTGGTCGACCAGAACACCTACGCCGCCGCCCTTTTCCAGCTGGCGCGCCAGTGCGAAGGACGAACCGGCGTGCGACGGCACGAGTTTGCCCATACGCTTGGCGCGGAACTCGAAGATCTTCTCGCCAATGTAGGGATTGTTCGGCGGGCGAAAGAGCACGGTCACATAAAGCCCGAAGGCGGCGCCGGCTACCGGCAGGATCTCGAAATTGCCCGTATGGGCGGAGAAGATAATGAACGGGCGCGGATTGTCGCGCAGATCAAGGAAGAGCGGGATCCCGGCGACCTCGATGCGGCCTTCACCCGTCTTTTCCGGATCGAAATCGAACAGGCGGTCGAGGAAAACATATTCCGCCAGCAGCCGGCCCATATGGCCCCAGCTGCCAATCGCGATCGCCTCGATCTCGGCCTCGCTCTTCTGCGGGAAGGCGTTGCGAAGGTTGGTCAGCATGAGCGTGTGGCGCTTGGTCCTGGGGCCTACAACGCGCATCAGCCTGTCGGCGAAATTAACCGCCGGATCAGCCGGGAGGACCTTCAGCAGCGTGAGGAAACCAAAGGCAAACTGCGCGACCGCCCACTGCGAGAAGTTGCGGAACTTCAGGACAAGACGGGTGATGAAAAGCTTCACGCTCAATCCAACCTCAGGATAATCTTGCCGAACACTTGGCGACCTTCCATGCGCGACAGCGCGCGGTCTATGTCCTCGAACCTCACCTCGGTGTCGATCACCGGATGGACGATGCCGCGCGCCATCTTCTGCATGGCATTCGCCATGTTCTCCATGCGGCAGCCAAAGGAGCCGAAAAGCTTCAGCTGTTGCTGGAAGAGCATCATCAGGTTCATGTCGGTCGACACGCCCGAGGTCGAGCCGCAGGTAACGAGGCGACCGCCGCGCTTCAAGCAAAGCATGGAACCAGCCCAGGTGTCCTTGCCGACATGCTCGAACACGACGTCGACGCCCTTCTTCTTGGTCAGCTTGCGCACGACGCCCTCGAAACGGTCGGTGCGGTAGTTGATGACGTGATCGGCGCCAAGCGCCTTGGCGGGCTCGATCTTGTCGTCGGAGCCGACGGTAGTGATGACGGTGCAACCCATCTTCTTGGCGAGCTGGATCGCCGCCGTACCGATGCCGGAACCGCCGGCATGGACGAGGATGGTTTCGCCCGGCTCGAGCTTTGCATTGTCGAACAGCATGTGCTCGACCGTGCCGAAGGTCACCGGAGCAAGGGCGGCAGCAACCGCATCGACGCCGGGTGGCGCCGGTACGAGCAGGCGGGCCGGCAGGTTGATCTTTTCTTGGGCGAAGCCGTCGAGGTGGAAGCCGTGCACGCCCGAGACGTTTTCGCACAGGTTGTCGCGGCCCTCACGACAGGGCTTGCACAGGCCGCAGGTGCGCGCGCCGTAAACCGCGGCGAGCTGGCCCGGCAGGATATTGCCGACACCGGGGCCGATCGCCTCGACCACGCCTGAGGCTTCCGCGCCGATGACGAGCGGCATCTTGCGCTTGGCGAACGCCATGCCGCGCCAGCCCCAGACGTCAATGTGGTTGAGCGCCACGGCCTTGACCCTGAGCGTCACCTCGCCCGGACCTGGCGCTTCCGGCTCGGGAAGATCGACGATTTCGAGCTTGCGGTCTTCGACGAGTTGCAGTGCGCGCATAGTTCCTGTTCCTTCCAGGTCCACCAGGCTGGCGAGGACGTCATCCACGTCCATCGTGATACTCGGGCCTGTCCCGAGCATCTGCTGACCTTCGCTATTTCACCTAGGCTTGTAGATCCTCGGCACGGGGCCGAGGATGACGTCCCTCATATGGGCGGAGCCCTTAGACCGGTTCAAGCGTCATGACAAGGCTGGCGTTTTGCCCGCCGAAGCCGAACGAGCTCGACAGCACGGCCGAGACATCGGCCGAGCGCTTCACGTTCGGCACGACGTCGAGTTCCATCGCCGGATCCGGATTGGTGTAGTTGATGGTCGGCGGCAGGGTGCCCGTCAGCATGGTCTGGATCGAGAACACGGCCTCGACTGCGCCGGCCGCCGTCAGCGTGTGGCCGATCATCGACTTGTTGGACGACACCGGAATGCTCTTCAGCCTGTCGCCGAAAACCGCGAGCATGGCGCCATATTCCATCTTGTCGTTTTCCGGCGTCGAGGTGCCATGAGCGTTGATATAGCCGATCGCGCCGTCCGACAGACCGGCATCCTCGAGCGCCGCATGAATGGTGGCGATTGCCGGGCCACCGTCCGGGGACGAGCGGGTGCGGTGGAAATGGTCGGCCTTTTCACCGCACCCCTGGACGATGCCGAGCACGCTTGCCCCGCGGGCGATGGCGGATTCCAGCGATTCCAGCACCAGCGTGGCCGCTCCTTCGGCGATGACGAAACCGTCGCGATCCTTGCTGAACGGCTTGGAGGCCTTTTCCGGCGGATCGTTCTGGGTCGAAAGCGCCGACAGAAGCGAGAAGCGGATGACCGATTCGGCGCTGACGGAACCGTCGGTGGCAATCGTGAGCGCCCGGTCGGTGCGGCCCTGGCGGATCGCTTCGACGCCGAGCTGGATGGCCGTGGCGCCGGACGCGCAGGCGGTCGACAGCGTCACCGGCAGGCCGCGCGTGCCGAAGCNNATCGAGCCGAACTGCACGGCCTCGAGGAACACCGGATCGGCCTTCTGTCGCATCTCGGTCAGGAGGCGCTCATAGGCATCGCCGGGATGGCTTGCCGGCGGCGAGCGCTCGGCAAGGGCGAAGCGGTCGGCCCACTCCGGTTCGACCGGCGGTGCGGCCAGGAAGAGC
>DBUL01000166.1:439-9644 GCA_002307905.1 Rhizobiaceae bacterium UBA1291 | reverse complement strand
TTTCCGCCGATGCGGGTCGACATGCCCTCGGTATCGAAGCGGTTGATGTAGTGGATGCCGGACTTGCCCGACGTCAGCGCGTCCCAGTTGTCGGAAAGCCCCTGGCCGAGCGAGGTGATCACGCCCATGCCGGTGACGGCGACGATCGGGCGGCCGAGATGGTCCTTGAAACGGTTGTCAGTCATGCTCTCAACTCCTCACGCATCGGCCGAGACGAGGGCGATACCCTCGCCGCGCGTATAGCCGACCGTGGTCACGACGGCGTGGCGGGCGGGCGCGGTCATAGCGGCTTCGTGCGCCGGATCGAAGGGCGGCACCTTCGCGCCGGAATCGATGGCAAGCGCCGCAAGCGCCAGACCGAGCGGGAACTGGGCTTCCAGCCCGTGCCCGGTTTCACCGCCATAGCCACGGACCGGCGTGCCGGGGAAATTCTCGGCCAGCACGGCCTGTTCTCTCTTCGCCAAGTCATGCAGGCCGCTAGAACCGGAGAACACCACCGTGTCTGCGGCAGTGGCATCGGCCGCGAGCGTCGCCAGGCGGTCGAGGCGCTTTTCAAGTCCTCCATCGTCCCGCTTGCCGCGATCACCTTCGACGGCTTCGAGAACCGCATAGATATGGGCTCCGCGCGCTTCGGCATGGGCCCGGCTTTCCAGCATGAGGAAGGCGCCGACGGTGCCGAGCACCATGCCGCCGCCCTCGCCCGCCTGCCGCGACCACAGGGGCTTCCATTCGCCGGTCGAATGGGCCTGGATGCCTTCGACCAGAAGCAGGATGTCGGCGCGTTCGGCGATGAAGGCGCCGCCGACGAGGGTGTGGGTCGACTGGCCGGCCCGGATGCGGGAAAAGGCCGTCTCGATTGCGGAAATGCCGGCCGATTCCTCGCCCATGAAGGTGCGCGACGAGCCGGTGACCTTGTGGACGATGGAAATGTTGCCGGCCATCAGGTTGGAGAGCTGGGCGAGGAACAGCGTCGGCCGCAGTTCCGTGGTCAGCTTCTCGATCAGCAGGCGCTCGCGGTCATTGCGCTTCAGCGCCTCGTCGACGATCAGGCTGTCGACGGCGATGTCGCGCTCGCCGCCACCGGCCGCGACGATCAAATCCATCGATCCGCAGGCTTCCAGATCGTCCTTCATGCCGGCGTCGTCGAGCGCCAGACCGGCGGCATAGACGCCGAGGCGCTGCCAGTTCTCCATCTGGCGCTGGTCGCCGCGCTTGGCGATCTGCTGCGACCAGTCGATCTCCGGCAGGCGGTGGACCGGATAGGGCTTGAACTTTTCCGTCTCCAGCACCGGCGGCGGTGCCACGGCGGAAGACAGGAGCGCCACATGCGCCTCCTTGCCTGTGCCATGGCAGGTGACGATGCCAACTCCGGTGATCACCACATCGTTCGGCTTCTTGATCATTTGCTGTCCTCTCGCCGGCGACACGGCCGGCGCATCGAGCCCTCGGCTTTTCGGGCTCGCATCCATCAGAATAAAACTGTCAGAGCCGGGCGCTCCGATGCCGCACTCTTAGCGGGCGGCGGCGATGGCGTCCATCAGGCCGATTTCCTCGGCTCGCTTGCGCACGATGTCGGCCAGCGGCACTTCGCTGAAAGGCATGGTGCGGAGCTTCAGCTGCGCATCGCAGATCTTCTTGCCGGCGCTTGAAATCTTCGCCTTGGTCACGGCGAAACCGGAGCCGTCGTGTTCGAGATGGGCTTCGATCTCAAGCACTGCACCGGGCTCGATGAAGGCGCGCATCTTGGCGCCATCGACCGACATAAGGAACGGCATCGCCGTGAAATCCTTGGCGGCCAGCACCAGCATGCCGGAGGCCTGGGCCATGGTCTCGATCAGGAGAACGCCGGGAACGAGCGGCATGCCGGGAAAATGGCCTTCGAAAACCGGACTCTTCTCAGGCACGACGGATCGGGCCTTCAACGTGCCGCGGTCGAGGTCAACGGCCTCGACCTTGTCGATCATCTGGAAATATTCGAGCAGCATGAAGACCTTCGCCCTGCCGGCGGCTCAGCCCTTGGCTGCCCGCAGTTCATCGATCTTGGCGCACAGGTTCTTCAGAACGAAGTATTCCTCGGTCGAAACCTTGCCCTCGTTGACTTCCTGGGTCCATTGCTCGAGCGGGATCTTGATGCCGAATTCCTTGTCGATCGCAAAGACGATGTCGAGGAAGTCGAGGCTGTCGATTCCGAGATCGTCGATCGTATGGCTTTCCGGAGTGATCGTCTCGCGGTCGATTTCGCTGGTCTCAGCAATAATGTCGGCAACTTTGTCGAATGTAGCGGTCACGCCAATTACCTCATATGTCGAAAATCTTTGTCCCACATAGGGAAAACGATTCTAAAAGCCAATGGGAAGTTTGACCACCGGTGGAAATTGGAGCCGAGGTGTTGCTTAAACAGCAATCGAATGGCGGCCCTTGCCCGTTGCGAGATAGCTATCGAAAACCGCAGCGACACTGCGGGCAAAGGGCTTGCCGGCTTCGGTCAGACGAAACTCGTCCGCGACAATCTCGCAAATGCCGTCCTGATTCGAAGCGGCATATTGCCGGGCCTCTGCAATCAGTGCCTCACCAATGGCGGGGTAGAGCGTGCGAACGGAGGCAAAGGAGAAGGCGAAGCGGCACATGATCTGCTCGATGACATGGGCCCGCATCCGATCGTCTTCGGACATTTCGATGCCCCGCACCACGGTCAGGCCGTCAGCATCCGCCATGCGCTGGTACTCGCCGGTCGCCGGCATGTTCTGAACATAGCCCTGTGGCAACTGTCCAATCGAGGAGGCGCCGAAGCCNNGACGCAGCTTTCCGTTGCGTGCGGCCACCGCCAGCCTGTCTTCGGGCCGTGCGAAGTGGTCGATGCCAATCGGCTCATAGCCTGCGGCGACCAGCATCTCGGCGGCGCGGGTCATCTGGGCAAAGCGCATCTCGACGTCGGGCAGCGCCTCTTCCGGAATCATCGTCTGATGCTTCTTCATCCACGGCACGTGGGCATAGCCGAAAAGCGCGATCCGATCCGGCGACAGCGAAACGATGTCGTTGACGGTGGCTTCCAGCGTTCGCATTGTCTGGTAGGGCAGCCCATAGAGAATGTCGCAGTTGACCGAATGGACGCCCCTCGCCCGCACGGCATCGACGACGGATTTGGTCTGCTCGAAGGTCTGGATGCGGTTGATGGTCTTCTGCACCTTGGGATCGAAGTCCTGCACACCCAGGCTCGCCCGCGTCATGCCGATTGCCGCCAGCGCATCATAGCGCGGCTCGTCGAGATCGTTCGGGTCCATCTCGACGCTGATCTCGGCATCGTCGCGGAAATCGAAGGCCGCGCGGAAGGTCTTCATCAGGTCGATCAGGTCCCCGGGCTTGAGCATTGTCGGCGAACCGCCGCCGAAATGCAGCGCACTCACCTTGGCATCGCGGCTGACCAGGCTGCCGACCTTGGCGATCTCCTTCTTGAGCGAGGCGAGATAGCTCTCGATCGGTTCGTATTTCAGCGTGTGCTTCGTGTGGCAGGCGCAGAACCAACACAGACGGTCGCAGTAGGGAATGTGAACATACAGCGACAGGTCGTGCCCCGAGCCGAGTTCACCGAGCCACTGCGCATATTTGCCGCAGTGCACACCCTCATGAAAATGCGGCGCCGTCGGATAGCTGGTGTAACGTGGGACGGAGCCGGAATACTTGGCCAGCAGGGGAGTTTGCATGATTTGCGCCGCTTTTCGAAAAGTCATCTTGTCCTTCTTGGTATCGCCGCAGATCGCGCGCGCCTTTGACTTCGATCAATTTACTGATAGATTTGTCAGGCTGTTCCTATGCAAGCGGCAGGGGTATCGCTCTTAAGTTTCGGGACGAGAGAAGTCCGGGCTTGACCTAAGGTCAGTTTGGCGCCAGACGGGATCAAGATCATGGACGCGCACAAGAAACAAACCGGCGAATCCGAAGCTCCGGCAGTCTGCAAGGCCTGCGAGGCACGCCACGGTGGCATTTGCGCCGCATTAAGCGCTTCCCAACTCGTCGAACTCAACAAACACTCCACGCGCCGCAAGGTCGAGGCGGGCAATGAGGTCATTGGACAGGGCGAAAGTGTAGGCAGCTACAGCAATATCCTGAACGGCGTCGTCAAGCTGTCGAAGATGATGGCGGACGGTCGCCAACAGATCGTCGGCCTGCAGTTCGCTCCCGACTTCCTCGGCCGACCTTTCCTAAGCGAAAGCTCGGTAACCGCGGAAGCGGCGACCGAAACGGAAATCTGCTGCTTCCCGCGCCCGATCGTCGAACGGATGGTGGGTGAAGCGCGTGAGCTGGAGCGCAAGCTGCATTCGCAGTCGCTGAAGGAACTCGACGAGGCGCGCGACTGGATGCTGACACTCGGCCGCAAGACGGCGCAGGAGAAGGTGGCGAGCTTTCTCTACCTGATCGCCACCCATATCGATCCGGAAAAGAGCGGGGGCAACTCCACGACCTTCGACCTGCCTCTCTCGCGCGCCGACATAGCCGACTTCCTTGGGCTTACGATCGAGACCGTCAGCCGGCAAATGACCAAGCTGCGCAAGGAGAACATCATCGTCATCGAGAACAATCGACATGTGATCGTTCCGGACAAGCGCCGCCTGCGTTATGCGGCGGGGAACGACTGACCCGCCGAGCCTTCGGCGCACTGCTCAGCTCAACGCGTGACGATGATCTTCGTGTTCTTCAGCCCGTTGTTCAACGCCATAGAGAAAAACCGGGCCGCATTATCGGGATGCAGACGCACGCAGCCGTGCGAAGCCGGCCGGCCGAGGCGCTTGAGATCGTAGGTGGCGTGAATGGCATAGCCGCCATGGAAGAAGATCGCATAAGGCATCGGCGCGTTGTCGTACTTGCGCGAGCGATGGTTCTTCGAGGCCCATTTGGCGCTGTAGTTGCCAAGCGGCGTGACATAGCCCTTGCGGGCAGTCGAGACCTTCCAGCGATGCTTGACAATACCGTTCTGCGAGATGGTCATGGACTGGCTGGAAATGCTTATACTTGCGACAAGGTTGCTCGCTGCAGCTGCCATCGGCTGAATTAGCAGGCACAATGCGGCCGAAATGGCCAGAAGCAATCTACGCATGATCTTCCCCCAGTCTTGGTCTTCGCCCATCGGACGGCTGCTTACAGGGCACTATAGTCCGATTTCGAGTAAATGTGATTAAGCGGCAAGGATAAGATTGGCTTAAGGGGAAAGTCTGCGGCTCTCTCTAGACGAACAGGGCCACAGCAACAAGAACGGCCGGCAGCACTGTCAGGGCCGTGCAACTTGCGTAGAACAGATCGACACCCGTTTCTATGTCCCGGACGGTGGCGACCGGTCTGCCGGCACCGTTGATCATCGGCTCGCTGACGCGCTCGCCGCCGTAGATGCGCGGGCCGGTCAGTTGGATGTCGAGCGCGCCGGCCATCGCCGCTTCGGGCCAGCCGGAATTCGGCGAACGGTGCAGGCCCGAATCGCGCAAGGTCACCGAAAGCGATCGGCGCGCGACCGCAAAACCCTGCCGCACCCAAGCGGCCGCAGCGATCAGCAGGCTTGACAGTCGCGCAGCCGGCCAATTGGTGAGATCGTCGAGCCGGGCCGAGGCCCAACCGAAATGGCGGTACTTGTCGCTTCTGTGGCCGATCATCGAATCGGCGGTATTCAACATCTTGTAGGCGAGGATGCCGGGAAGACCGGCGAGCGCATACCAGAGCGCCGGCGCCACGACGCCATCGGCAAAATTCTCCGCCAGGCTTTCGATGGCCGCCCGGCAGACAGCCGGTTCGTCGAGCGCCTGCGGATCGCGCCCGACGATCAGCGCAACCGCGCGCCTTCCGCCCTCCAGCCCGTCTGTCCGCAGGCCCAAAGCCACAGCCGCGACATGGTCGCCAAGGCTCTTCTGGGCCAGGAACACGGCGACGACCAGAAGTTCGAGGGCAAAGCCGAAGACACCGAGCGCCCGGAACAGGTCGGACAGCAAAAGGCCGATGGCGCCGGACAGGGCCAGCAGCAGGACGATCGCCATCACGCCATTGCGGCGGCGCGTCGCAGGTGCGAGCGTCTCCCGGTTGAGCTGCCGGTCGAAGAAGGCAATGCCATGGCCGAACAGCACGACCGGATGCGGCAGGCGCGCCCAAAGTGCCGGCGGATCGCCGACGATGCGGTCGAGAACGAGCGCGCCAAAAAGAGCAGCGAGGATCCAGACCGTCATCGTTCGCTCCACGTGGCGAGTGCGGCCGCAAGGCGCTCATCCGACGCCGTGTCGGGCGCCAGTCCGAAGCGCAGCCAGGTCGACGCGTAGTCGAACTTGCGGGTGAGGATATGCGCCCGGCACAAATGCGTATGCAGTTCGGCCGCGCAGGGATCGGTCACGAGGGCGAAGAGCGACGTTCCGCCTTCGACGTTCAGGCCGGCACGGTCGAGCACCTGACCAAGCCCTGCGCGGCGCTCGGTGATGATGCGGCGGAGCGGCTGCGGAGCGGCAGACAGGAGATCGGCGGCCACCGAAAGCGCCGGTCCTGACACCGCCCAAGGCCCCAGCCAATCGGCGAAGCGTTCGAGAATATCGTCTGCTCCGATCACGAAGCCAAGCCGCAGGCCGGCGAGACCGAAGAACTTGCCGAAGGAACGGAAGACGATGAGGTTCGGTCGCGTCGCGACCGCGCCGACGAGGCTCGTATCCGGCGTGCAGTCGCCGAAGGCCTTGTCGACCACGAGAATACCGCCCTGCCCGGCCAGCCGGTCGGCCAGAGACAGGAGGTCCGCAGGCGCATGCAGCCTGCCGGTCGGGTTGTTGGGATTGACGACAACGACCAGCCCCGACGACGGATCGACATCGTCGAGCGTTGCCACGGCATCGACCGCAAAGCCATTGGCCGAGAGGACGCGGCCGTATTCGCCATAGGTCGGCGACAGGATGGCGGCGGGCTTTTCGCGGGCGGCGAGCCTGGGCAGCAACTGGATCACCGATTGCGTGCCGGGAACGGGAAGCGGCAAGATGTCGCCGGAGCCATAGAAGGCCCGGGCAGCGCGGCGTGTTTCGTTCAGCAGGTCCTGGTCCGGCAGACGATGCCAGATGCGGACCGGGATATCCGGGAGTCCGGGCGGGCATGGATTGAGGCCGGTGGAAAGATCGAGCCAGTCCCCGGGCTGTCCGCCATAAAGCGCTGCGGCCGCACCGATGCCGCCGCCATGGACGATCCTGCCGCTCATGCAGCACCTTCTCGGATGTCGATCAGGTGCATGAAGGAGCCGGCGACGTTACCGCGCCGGAGGCCCACTTCACCGAGCGATGCACCGAGCGCGTCTTCGGCAGCAAACAGCCGGTCAGCGGCGCCTTCCGACACGATCGAGGCATAGTGGAATTCGTGCGCCGTCATGGGCGAGGCAAAGAAGGTTGCATCGAGAGGCGTGATGCGGCGATAGCCGAGATGGCGCTTGCGCGTCACACAACTGGTGACCAACGGCAGGAGACCGAGCATCGGGTGGACGGCGCCCTCGGCATCGATCAAAGCATCGCCCAGCACCATGTAGCCGCCGCACTCGCCAAAGATCTTTGCGCCGCGCATGTGGGCTTCCAGCATGCCTGTGCGGAAGGTGGAGGCTGCGGCCAGCGTTCCGGCATGCAGTTCGGGGTATCCGCCCGGCAGGTAGACCGCGTCGGCGTCGGGCGCCGGCACCTCGTCGGCGAGCGGCGAGAAGAAGGCGATCTCCGCCCCGGCCACCTGCCAGCCATGCAGGATGTGGGCATAAGAGAAGGCAAAGGCGATGTCGCGGGCGACGGCGATCTTCTGGCCGAGCGGCGGCAGGGGTGTCACGGCGGGCGGGATGGCCGCGCGGGGCGAGGCTTTGGCCGCATGCAGCAACGCGTCGAGATCGCAGCCATGATCGATGACGGTGGCTGCGCGCTCGATGAAGGCTTCGAGTTCGCCATGCTCGCCCGCCTGGACGAGACCGAGATGGCGCTCGGGCAGATGCAGGGTGGGATCGGTCCGCACCACGCCGAGGACCGGCATGGCGATGCCGGCCAGCGCCTGGCGCAGCATGGTCTCGTGGCGGTCGCTGCCGACGCGATTGAGGATGACGCCCACCACACGGGTGTCGGTGCGGAAGTTGGCAAAGCCGCTAACGAGGGCCNNAGGGCCGCAATCGAATGGGACGCCTTGGCGCAATCGCCCACCAGCACGACGGGCAAGCCAAGGAGCGCTGCAAGATCGGCCGCCGAACCGGTGCCGTCCGCCGCGCCGTCGAACAGGCCCATCATTGCCTCGACCACCAGCAGCCTGCCCTGCGCCGCATGGCCGGCGGCATTGGTCCGCAGCAGGTCGTCGCGCATGGCCCAGGGATCGAAATTGAGACAGGTCTCGCCGCTTGCCGCCGCATGGAACGCAGGGTCGATATAGTCTGGGCCTGCCTTGCCGGGCGCGATCGCCACGCCGCGCTTCTTCAGCGCCCGCAAAAGGCCAAGCGTTACCGTCGTCTTGCCGGAGCCGGAGGACGGCGCTGCTATCAGCAGGCCGTTCATGCGCTGTCCTTCTTGGCGTCGGAGGCAAAGGGATCGGGCAGCAGCTTGCGGCCAGAGAGCGCACCCAGCCAATCGAGCGAGGGACGAAGCCGCACCACCTCGCCGACGACGACGATGGCCGGCGGCTCGAGCCCGGAGGCGAGCACGTCAGCTTCGGCCCGGCCGAGCGTGGGTTCGAGCACCTGCTGCGAGGCGGTCGCGGCATCGCAGACGAAAGCGACCGGCTCGTCTGGCGAGCGTCCGGCGGCGATCAGATGGGCGCTGATCGTGGCGATGTGCTTCATCGCCATATACATGACGATGACCGGCGAACCCCGGCCGATAGCGTCCCAGTCGATCCGGTCGGGCACCACGCCGGACGAGTCATGGCCGGTGAGGAAGGTGACGGCGTGATTGATCTCGCGGTGGGTGACCGGGATGCCGGCATAGGCAAGCCCGCCGATCCCGGCGGTGATGCCGGGCACTATGCGAAAGGGCACGCCGTGGTCGATGAGGGTCAGGGCCTCTTCGCCGCCGCGCCCGAAGACGAAGGGATCGCCGCCCTTGAGGCGCAGCACCCTGTGGCCGGCCTTGGCGAGTTCGACGAGGCGCAGCGAGATATCGCGCTGCTTGGCCGAGGGCTTGCCGCCGCGCTTGCCCGCATATTCGAGCATTGCGCCGGGCCGGGCGAGCTTCAGGCATTCGTCGTT
>DBUL01000166.1:0-370 GCA_002307905.1 Rhizobiaceae bacterium UBA1291 | reverse complement strand
CGCATGGCGAAATTGCAATCGCGAAGGCCGCTGACGGCGCTTCCGGATGGCCTCGCGCTCGCCTATAACGGGACCATGAGCCAACCCAAAGAAACCGCCGCGTCCGCGGCCGACGAAGGCCGCATCGCCAAGCCCGAAGGCCCGCTCCGGACCGGCTGGACGACGGGCGCCTGCGCGACTGCGGCCACCAAGGCGGCGCTGACGGCATTGATCACCGGCGACTTCCCGGATCCCGTGACGATCCGCCTGCCGCGCGGCGAGGAACCGGCCTTCGCGCTTTCGCTCGAGGCTCTTGGCGATGGTTATGCGATGGCCGGCATCGTCAAGGATGCCGGCGATGATCCGGATGTGACCCATGGGGCAACCGTAG
>DBUL01000164.1:1333-20901 GCA_002307905.1 Rhizobiaceae bacterium UBA1291 | reverse complement strand
GGCCACCACGGCGGCAATGCCGAGCAGCAGCAGGATGACGGTGGTGGCGGCAGAGACCATCAGGGCCGAATGGCGCCCCTCGCCCCACAGGAGATCGAGGCTGATGGCGATATCGACGAGGGCCGAGGCGACGAGGGCGAGCGCCGCGAGCAGCAGCGAGCGATGGGAGCGCAGCGTGCCGTCGAGGCGCGCGGCGACCAGTCCGTCCGGCCCGAGCCGGGCAAGCCAGAGCAGCCGCAATCCATAGGCGAGGAACTCAACGATGATCAGAAGATCGATCGGATCACGCCAGACAAAATGCAGGACGACGAGGGCGGCGGTCGGCAGAAGATGCGGCCAGTCGGCCAACGAGAGCCCGGCGCCCTCTTCGCGGGCGAGGTCGCGAAAGGCGAGATAGGTGAGCGGCGGGATGGCGGTCGCCAGCAGCGACAGAAGCGGCAGGACCGCCGTCATGCCATAGCCCCAGCGCAGGCCTACTAGCGTGGTTTGCGCCGCATAGAGCGCGATCAGCAGGACGAACAGGTGGTTGCGCACCAGGCTCTCGCGGCCCTGGAGCAACAACCGCAGCAGGAAGGCGACGAGAAACAGCGAGACGGCGAAGGACAGCGGAATGAAGATCATGGGCGGATATTTTTAGCCAGGGACTGGTGAGAGCTTGACGCCACCATGACCGCAAGCGCGTTCGAGGTCGACCTGAAACGCGTTCAAGGTCGCGGGTAACCGTGTGCCGATGTTGGATTGCGCCATCGTCATCCAACACCTGGAGCAGCCAACATGAAGACCCGCACCATCCTTCTTTCCATCGCCGGCACCGTTCTGGCGCTCGGCGTGCTCGACGCCGCCGTCGCCTTCATCGCCACTCGCGACAGCGTGGCGGGTCCGCTCGATTTGAGCCATGTCGCCAGGATCCGGGTCGAGGGAGCCGCAAGCGACATCGTCATCACCGCCCGGGCGGATGCGCCGCTGGTCGCGGAGATGAAGGGCGAGCGGCGCGGCTGGGGTGCTGTGTGGCATTCCGGATGGTTCTCCGGCGGCTGCCCGGCACAGGGCAGCATGCGCATCGACGGCGACACGCTCATCGTCGACGTCGGCAGGGCCGCACGCTTCTTCGACTGGTCGGACTGCACCATGGAGATTTCCGCCAATCTGAAGCCCGAGGCCGCCGTCGTCATCGACCAGAAGGCGGCGCGCGCCCGGCTCACCGGCGACTTCTCGGTGGTCGACATCCGCAGCGATGCGGGCGACTTTTCCTTCGAGGGCCATGCGACGGACGTCTCGATCTCGGGCGCGGCCCTTCGCGCCCGACTGGTCTATGACCGGGTGATGCAGGACGAGACCGTCGCCATCGCCGGCCAGATGCTCGACGCATCCCTCAAGTTCCTCGTGCCCACCCCGGTCAGCTATCTGGTCGAGGCGGTCGCCTCCTATGTCGACAGCGCGCTGCCCAACACGCCGGGGGCAAAACCGGCGATCACCATTCGCGGCGAGATGGTCCGCACGCGGATCGAGTGAGGGCGAGACCGCAGACAAAGCAGGCCGCCGGCGAAACCGCGGGGCAATGCGCTGTGGATTTTTCCGCGGCGTCGGCTAGACTGAAAATGCAACCGGGAGCAGCAAGCCCGACATGTGTCAGAGGACCGAAGTGCCTTGCCACAGGACAAGATGATTTCGAACGGCGCGATCCGGATCGCGGCCCAGGGCTTCGGTTCGCCCGGGAACGAACCCGTCGTGCTGGTCATGGGGGCGACCGCCTCCATGCTCTGGTGGCCCGAGGCGCTGTGCGCGATGCTGGCCGATGCGGGCCATTACGTCATCCGCTACGACAACCGCGATACCGGGCGCTCGACAACCGGCCAGCCAGGCGACGTCGCCTACAGCGTCGAGGACATGGCGGGCGATCTCTTCGCCGTGATGGATGGATTTGGGCTGCCGACCGCGCATGTGGCCGGCATGTCGCTCGGCGGCTTGATCGGCCAGGTGGCGGCACTCCAGCGCCCGCAACGGGTCAGATCGCTGACGCTGATCGGCAGCGAACCGCTGGGCGGCGCGGACGAACCGCTGCCGGGGATCAGCACGCGCTTCCTGGAACACTTCGCCCGGTTCGCCGATCTCGACTGGTCCGACCGGGACGCCGTTTGCGACCTCCTGCTGGAGAGCGCCCGGCTGTGCGCGGGCAGCGGTCACGCCTTCGACAAGGCTGCGGCGCGGGTCAGGATCGAAGCGGAAATCGACCGTGCCGCAGACATCAGAAGCGCCTTCAACCACGGCATGGTCAGCACGAGGGAGAACTGGGACGGCCGGATTCTTGACATCGCCTGCCCGGTTCTCGTCGTCCATGGCGACGAGGATCCGATCCTCCCGCTGCCGAACGGAGAGGCCATCGCCCGGCTGGTGCCGGGGGCGAAGCTTAGCATCCTCGAGGGAAGCGGCCATGAGTTGCACACGCGCGATTTCGAGCAAATCGTCTGCGAGATGACCCGCTTCATCGTGGGCCAGAGAGGCGATTGACATGCACGGCCGCCATCGGACGCGCGCCGCCCGGACGGATGAGCCGGTCTCCGCCGCGGAGGCTGCGGAGTTCATCGTCCACAACCTCGCCCTTGCCCCGGCGCCCGGGCTGCCAGAGATCCGTCTCGGTCGCGCCTATCTGCCGCATGGGCAATTGCGGCTGATCGCACAATATCCCGTCCCGGACTTCGCCGATCCGGGCGCTGCCACACGGAAGCCCGGTTTGGTCTGTTCATTCGAAGGCCAAGCTGGCGAGAAACGGACGGATCAGCCTTTCTTGAGGCACGCCGACTGAAGCGCCAATCCACCCGCGAAAACAGGAGAACGGAACATGAGTTACACGATCGACAGGACCTTCGAGGCCACGGATTTCGACAGCGTGGTGGAAAAGACCCGCGCGGCGCTTGCCGCCAACGGTTTCGGCGTGTTGACCNNATCGACGTCAAGGCGACGCTGAAGAAGAAGATCGACCAGGATATCGAGGACTACCTGATCCTCGGCGCCTGCAATCCGAAGATGGCGCATCAGGCGATCGGCATCGAGCCGAAGGTGGGCGCCATGCTGCCCTGCAATGTCATCGTGCGCAGGACCGGCGCCCATTCCGTCATGGTCAGCGCCATCGACCCCCAGGCCTCGATGGAAGCGATCCCGAACGATCAGCTGAAATCGGTGGCTGGCCAGGTTGGCGACATGCTGCGGAAGGCTGTGGCGGCGATCTGAACGAAAGCCAGGCGGCGCTGACCCCTTGGGGTTGGCGCCGCTCCGTCAGATCCTGAGTTCCATCATCGCCAGATCCAGCCAGCGGCCGAATTTCGTGCCGACCTCCTGGTGGATGCCGACGAGCCGGAAGCCGAGGCGTTCGTGCAGCGCGATCGACGACTGGTTTTCCGCCTCGATGGCGGCGATCATGACATGGACCCTGCCTTCCCGCGCACGCTCGATCAGCGCCTGCATCAGGAGCTTGCCGATGCCCGCACCCCGGCAGTCCTTGTCGACGTAGACCGAATGCTCGACCGTGTGGCGATAGCCGTCGAAGGCGCGCCAGTCGCCGTAAGAAGCGTAGCCCGCGACCTTGCCGTGCCGCTCGGCGACCAGCACCGGAAAGCCCTTTGCACGGCGCAGTTCCATCCAGGCGCGGCGGTTGTCGACGTCGATCAGCACCTCGTTCCAGATCGCCGTGGTGTGCTCGACGGCATGATTGTAGATGTCGCGAATCGCTTCGAGATCGGCCTCGGCGGCGTCGCGGATGGTGATGGCGTCTGTCATGGATCGGGTCCCGGCCTCGTTTCGGACCGCCTGCTTAGACCCTGGCCGGGGACGATGTAAAGCGGCGGCACCGTATCGCGATCCGGCCGCCCTGCCCTGTTTTCGCCGTTCGTCAGTGGCCGATCGCGGTGACCACGGCCGAATAGTGGACGGCGGCGGCGGTGACGACGAAGCCGTGCCAGATGGCGTTCTGGAAGCGCAGGCGTTCCCAAACGTGGAAGATCACGCCGGCCGAATAGATGCAGCCGCCGATGATGATCAGAAGCAGGGTGATGCTCGGCAGGGTCTGCGAGATCGGCCCGAGCGCCATGGCGCCGCTCCAGCCCATGGCGAGATAGAGCAGGATGGCGAGCCGGTCGTAGCGGCCGGGATAGCGGCACTTGAGCGTGATGCCGACGATTGCGGTTGCCCAGATGCCGACGAGCAGCGAGAGGATCACCCAGTCATGCGCGCCCTTGACCAGAAAAGGCGTGTAGGTGGCGGCGATCAGCACGAAGATCGCCGAATGGTCGAAGCGGCGGAGAATCCACTTGGTGCGCGAATGCGGCCACATGTTGTAGGTGAACGAGACGGCGAGCGCGAGAACGAGGCCGAGGCCGTAGATCCAGGCGGCGGCCATTTCGGCATAGCTCGTCCAGACCGTGGCATAGAAGATCAATGCCGTGGCGCCAATCAGTGCGAAGACCACGCCGATGCCGTGGACGATGCCATCGGCCACCAGCTCGTGGAAATCGTAAGGTCGCCCGAAGCGGAACTGGTCGGTCATGTCGGTCGAAAACCCTTGAGATTAGATCGTGCCAAAGATCGTGCATATCATGTGCAAATTTCCGGTTACCTTCAAGGGCCGGGATGGCGATTGTAGGGCGGAAAAGAGCTCAAGTGCACTCGTCTTGCGCGGTTGTCTTGCACGCTGGGCGGCCATCGCCTAGCATCGCGCCATGCCGACCGTGGCAGTTGCCCTTAAGGAATGTTCCGATGCGTTTTACCGTTCTCGCGACCTTTTCGGCGCTGATCGCCTATATCTGGTTCCTGCTGAAGGTCGCCCGCGCCCGCCAGCAATTCGGCGTGGAAGCGCCGAAGACCACCGGCAATGCCGATTTCGAGCGGATCTTTCGCGTGCAGCAGAACACGGTTGAACAACTGGTGCTGTTCCTCCCCTCGCTCTGGCTGTTTGGATATTATGTCTCCGACGCGATCGCCGGCATACTCGGCCTGTGCTGGACGGCATCCCGCGTGCTCTACGCCTCGGAATATTACGCCGACGCCAAGAAACGCGGACCGGGGGCGGCGCTGACGTTTCTGATCGGCATCGTGCTGCTGGTGGGGGGCACGATCGGGGCGTTGTTGAAGATGGGGTGATTTTGGGGGGAAGCCCCGTTGAGCCAGGCAAGCGACCGAGGACCCCATACAGGGCCGACGTGCCTGAAGCCGACCAATTGGGCCCAAAGGAGCCAAGGGGACAAGGCACCCGGCCCGCATCAACACAGGGAGACAAAACCATGGAGACCAATCTTCTGCATCGGGGTCGGCTGATCGACCACATCCAGCTCGTCGTCCGGGACCTCAAGGCCAGCCGTGATTTTTACGCGGCTGTGCTGGCCGTGCTCGACATTCCCATCGTCGATACGCCGGACGGCTATTTCTGGGCCGACGAGCTGGTCGTGTCGGCCGCCGACAGCCCGGCGGCGCTGGGCGTGCTGACGGGGCGGCACCACCTCGCCTTCCAGGCGAAGGATCCGGCGACCGTGGAGGCCTTTTATGCCGCAGCACTCGCCCATGGCGGAAGCGACAACGGCGCGCCGGGCGAACGGCCCTACCACCCCGGCTACTACGCCGCCTTCGTGCTCGACCCCGACGGCAACAATATCGAGGCGGTGTATCATGGCGAGGCGAAGCGCAGTGCGCCGTCGGTGGTGATCGAGTTCTAGGGGTGGCGTGCGCGAGAGGGCGCGGCATGCTTCGCCTGGCCGGGTTTCGCCCACCTAGCCATACAGTCCCTGCCAATCCTGCCGGCCATGCAGGACGCGCATGATCAGAATGTCGCCGTCCCGGACGAGGTAGGCGATCAGATAGGCGTGGTAGGGGTGAAGCCGTTTCCGGCTGTTATCGGCCCAAAGGGGTCATAACGCCCGAATTGCTTGAGGCATTGCACTTCGACCACAGGTTTTTGCGATACGACTTCAGCAAGCAGAGGAGTTTGTTATGAAAACCGATCTGGAGCGATTTCAGGGTCTGTGGCGCCAGGTGAGATTTGAAGAAAATGGGATTGCCGATCCAATCGACACTCATGGCGCACATGATGCGGTCATGACAATCGTGGGCGAGACTTTCCATGTGGCGATTCCAGATGGGGAAGCGCTTATCGAAGGAAAGTTCATGATTGACAGCGCTACGTCCCCAAAACGCATCGACTGGATCGATAGCATAGGCAGTGATGCAGGGAAGCAGCTTCCGTCCATTTACACGCTGTCAGATGATGCGTTTGAGTTTGCTGCAGCAGATGCCGATATGGAGCGCCCGCAGGATTTCACAGGCGGAAGCGGGATCACTATCAGAGGGTTTGTCCGTGCCTGAGGCGTGATGACCGCTAATGGCGCAAGGCCGAAGACGCCTGGCGGCCCTATGCGGACACGGACTTATTCTTCTCCACGATCGACGATCATCAGACCCGGGTCACTTGCAGAGCGATAGATGAAACACTCAGGATTTGGCGAGGTTGGGATTCGGCCAATCCGTATGTCACCGGCACTGAGAAGAATCTTGCACCACTCATCAGACCAAACCAACTCTTTGACTATTACTGGAGCATCGTCGAAGGCGATTTCGATTCTGACTTCGGACCAAGCCGTTATCGCGCCATCTTCAAAGACGATCATCGTGTCATGTGCTGCCTTGTGCTGAATTTCCCTCAGCTCTTTCCCGACAAGCCTATCGGCTATTAAATCCATCTGTCAGCCCCCGTGTTAGGTCGCCCATTACCGTAGGCTGGGATGTATTGCCAATGACCGCTTCTGGCGCAACACAGTCCTTGCCTTCCTCTCCTCATCCGCCCGCTCATCACTTCGCCCCGCTACCCAAACAGCCCCTGCCAATCCTGTCGGCCATGCAGGACGCGCACGATCAGAATGTCGCCGTCCCGGACGAGGTAGGCGATCAGGTGCGCGTGGAAAGGGTGGAGCCGCATGGGCGGGTTCAGTTCGCGGCGTTCGCGCGCCATCTGCGGATTTTCGGCGAGGAGTTCAAATGTGTCGAACAACTCATCGACATATCGGTCGGACTGCGCCACGCCGAAGTGCTGCGCACCGAGGACATAGATCTCGATGATGTCGCGATCGGCCTCGACGGTCGTGCGATAGGTCATCGCCGGGTGGCGGCAAGCCGTTCGCGGGCGGCTTGAAGAATATCGTCCTTCGAGCGCTCGCTGACGCCGCTGTCGAGGCCCTCGGTGACAAGGCCTTGCAGTTGCGCCAGCGCGTCGGCGCGCTCCTGGTCACGGCGGATCAGGGCACGCACATAGTCGCTGGCATTGCTGTAGCGCCCGGTCTTCGTCTGGGCGTCCACCCATTCCTTCATCGGATCGGGCAGGGAAACATTCATCGTCGCCATATCGGTCACCTCGTCGGGGCAGGATGGCACAATTTGGCAAGGTTTGCCAAAGCAATTTGACGCTGCCCCTGCCCCTCATCCGCCTGCCGGCACCTTGCGAACACGAGCACTCAGGTCTTCCGATACCGCCTTGCCTGGTAGACCACGCTGCCGCCCGTCAGTGCCTTGTAGAGCACCGAGCCCTTGGAGCCGGAGAATTCGGTCATGAAGCGGCGCAGCAGGAAGGCCTTGCCGATGCGGGCCTGTTTGCGGTCTTCGGCGGCGTTGAGCGCGGCGACGACGTTTTCAGAGATGTTGCGCTTGTCGATCAGTTCGAGGCCGGGGGCTGCGAGTTCACCGTCGAGTGCGGCAAGCTGGCTCTTCGGACGCATGTCGGCGAAGGTGAAGATGCCGCCGGGTTTCAGCACCCGGGCGACCTCGCGGGCGAAAGCCGGCACGTCGCCGTAGCAGTGCGAGGATTCGATGTTGACCACCACGTCGAAGGCGGCGTCGGGAAAAGGCAGGTTTTCGGCGTCGCCCTGCACGAAGGACAGCGCCGGCGTATCGGCATTGAGCTTTTGCGCCCGGCGCACCGTTTCCGGCGAATAGTCGAGGCCGGTGACCGAGGCGGGGGCGTAATAGCGGGCGATATAGCGCGAGCCGCCGCCGCGGCCGGAGCCGACCTCCAGCACGCGGGCGCCCTCAATGGCAAGCCCCTCCAGCGCCTGATGATAGAGGCCGATGAAGGCGCGTTCGGCCTCGTCCTCGGGTTTCAGCGCAAAGGGCGCGCCGCTCGGCACATAGCCGTAGTTCATGAAGCGCCAGTCCTTGTCGCCCCAGAAGCGCGACAGCATGTTGTAGATGCGGCGCCAGACCCATTTCTGGGTGCGCGGAAACTTGCCAAGCGTGGCAACGTCGAGGACGCTGGAAAACAGGCGGCTGGTCATCGGGGCTCTTTCACTCGGCGGCGGGGGCGGATTTGGCGGCCTCGAGCGCCATGAATTCATCGTAGAGCCAGGCGCGGCCCTTGTGGATCAGCGCGTGATCGTCCTTGTTCACCGGATTGAAGCCCGGCAGGTAATATTTCAGCACCAGCGGCGCGCACTTGCGCCAGTAGCCGGGATTGCCGAACAGCACCCAGACCAGACGCGCCCAGAAGCGCGGGCCGGTCTTGACCCCATCCGTCTTGGCAAAGAGCATCAGGTTGCTGAGCACGATTTTCAGAAAGGTCCAGGCGACCGCGTTGAACGCCATGGTGCGCAGCATGTAGCGCTTGAAGGCGGAATAATTCCTGGTTGCCGCATCGAAGACGTCGAGGGCTACGGCCTTGTGCTCCAGTTCCTCCAGCGCATGCCACATCCACAGCCGGCGATAGGCGGGCGCGGCGTCGTCGAGGAATTGCGGATGGCGCAGCGTCACGCTCGACAGTGTCGCGGTCAGGTGTTCGATGGCGCAGGTGACGGCAAGGCGGAAGACCGGGATCTTGTCGGAGCGCAGCGTCTTGATCACCGGCGCTTCCATCGCCTCGACGTCGTAGCCGAGCCTGGCGAGCGCGCGGTTGTAGTCCTCGTGCTCGCGGGTGTGGAAGGCCTCCTGCACCGAATAGCCGTTGATCTCGGCGGCGAGATGCTTGTCCTTGAGCTTCGGCGCGTAATATTTCAGCGAGCGGATGAAATAGCGCTCGCCTTCCGGAAGGAAGATGGACAGACCGTCGATCAGGGCCGTCTTGTGGAAGTCGCCGCCGAGCCAGTGGCGCGTCGGGTTGTCCAGGATGCCGAAACGGATGTCGCGGGGAATGATGTCCTCGTCGTCGGAACCGGGGGCTGCATCCTTCCACCGCGCCGTCTGGCCGGCCGTTTCTGCAATCGCCATGTCGCGCACTCCGTCTTTTGCCGCATTGCCATTGCGGCGTCTTCAGCATTTGCAATGTTACCGGACGAGGAGGCCGAGCGCGAGCATTAATCGGCGCGTGCAGGTTCACCGCGACCTGACGGCGGCGCGAAAAAACCCTCTGCCCGCGCGCGGACAGAGGGCCTGTTCAAGAGCCTGTTCAACGGGGCGTCCGATCAGAGACCGGTCGCGCATTCCTGGCAGAGCGGGGCGTAGGGCACGGCCGCGAGGCGCTCCTCGGAGATCGGCTCGCCGCATTTGGCGCAGATGCCGAAGGTGCCCTTGGTGATGCGGTCGAGGGCTGCGTCGATCGCCTTCAGTTCCTTCTCGCCGACCTGGCCGAATTCCTCCAGCACTTCGTCGTTCTCCGCCTGGATCGCCTGCTCCTCGCTGTCGGGATCGCGCGGCTTGCCGAGATCGGTGTCGATCTTGTGCAGCCGGGCAAAAATCTCGCGCTGGCGATCCCTGAGGATCTTCTCGTATTTTTCCGTGTTCATCCGGGATGCTTCCTCGTTCTTTTGTTAGTTGCCTGGCAGTGTGGTCCACCCCGCCTCAGCGGTCAACGAGAACCGAGCACTTGGCGTGGCGCACGACGCGGTCGGCGGTCGCGCCGATCAGGTAATTTCCGAGGTCCGGGAGATGCGAGGCGACGAGAATGAGGTCGGCGCCGTGCTCGTTGGCGGCGGCGAGGATCTCGCGGGCCGGCGCGCCGGTGCGCAACTCGATGCGGGCGGCGATCCCGGTCTTTTCCTTGAGTTCGACCAGCTTGGCCTTGGCGTCCTTGATCGCGTCCTCGACGACATTGACCGGCAATTCGATGGTAATGTAGCCCGGCATGTCCTCGATCACCGTCATCAGGATGATCTCGCCGCCGGCATCGAGCAATTGTGCCGCCTTGCGCAGGATCTTCTCGCCCTTGTCGAGCGCGCCGCAATCGACCGGAACCACGATTTTCTTGTACATATTCGTCTCCTTGTAGCGCGGCCGTTCAGACCCGCCTCCCTCTCTAGTGTTCTTACAATCGGTCCTTAGCGGACGCCCTGCATTGATCAAGATCAATTTTGGCATGCGCGATTGTCAACACATGCCGAACGATAAATCTTCGAAACCCGATCTTTCGTGAACGATCGAGACAGGCCATATTTACTCCAGACACAGCAAACCACAAGGACCGAAGATGACACGGATCAAGCGCCGAACGATGCTCGCGCTCGCAGCCGCATTCTCCGCCGGGCCGCCCCCGGCCCGGTCCGCCACAGGAGCCAATGCCATGACCGCCACAGGCAATCCAGACACGCAACAGAGCTTTGCGCTGACCCGGCCGATTCATGTCGGCACCGCCCATCTCGTCGTCTCCGACATCGACCAGGTGCGGCAGTTCTACGAAACCATGCTCGGCCTGACAGTGATTGAACAGGGCATGAGCGGCGTGGTGCTGGGTGCGGGCGCGCGTCCGCTTCTGACACTCACCACCCGCGCCGACGTGCGCCGCGCGCCGCGCAATGCCGCCGGCCTGTTCCACACGGCCTTCCTGATGCCCGATCGCAACGAGCTCGGCCACTGGCTGGCCCATGCCGTGGCGCAGGGCGTAAAGCTGGACGGCGCCTCCGACCATCTGGTTTCCGAGGCGATCTATCTGAGCGACCCGGAGGGCAACGGCATCGAGGTCTACCGCGACCGCGCGCCGCAGGAATGGGATTTCCACGCCGACGGCACGGTGGAAATGGCAACGCTGGCGCTCGACCTGCAGGGGCTCTACGACAGTGCGCCGAAGACCGCCTGGGCCGGCATGAGCGACAAGGCGGCGATCGGCCACATGCATCTGCAGGTGGGCAATATACCGGAAGCCGACCGCTTCTACGAAGGTGTGCTTGGCCTCAAGAAGATGGCGACCTATCCGGGCGCAAGCTTCTTCGGCGCCGGCACCTATCACCACCACATCGCCGCCAATATCTGGAACAGCCGTGGGGCAGTCGCGCGCGAAGGGGCGATGTCGGGCCTGTCCGACTATTCGCTGACCTTCAACGACCAGACGGCGCTCGACACGGCGCTGTCCACGCTGGAGAGCCTGGAGATCCCGGTCACCCGCACGGCGGAAGGCCATGCGCTGAAGGATCCCTGGGGCATCGGGCTTACGCTCAAGGCGGCGTGAGGTCGGCCGAGGCCAATACATATTCGCTGGGCGGGCAGCCGACCCGCCGGCTGAAGGCGGTGCTGAAGGCGCTCGCCGACTTGTAGCCGACCGCCTCGGCGATTTCGTCCAGCGAACCGCCGCGGCGTATCAGGGCATCCTTGGCCAGCGCCATGCGCCAGTTCAGAAGATATTCGACCGGCGCGACCCCCACCGCCTCGCAGAAACGCCGGGCGAAGACCGAACGCGACATGCCGACGCGCCGGGCCAGTTCGCCCACAGTCCAGCCACGGGCGACGTCCGCGTGGATGTGCCCGAGCGCCTGGGCGAGTTGTGGATGCGCCAGGCCGCCGAGCAGGCCGACCGGTGGCGAAAAGGCCGCTGCCTCCCGCCGCAGGATCTCGATCAGCATGACCTCGATGAGGCGACAGAGGATCGCATCGCGGCCCGGCCTGTTCTCGGCCGCCTCCTCCCGGACGATGGCGACGAGCGTATGGAGGCGAGAGGCCGCCTGCTCGGTCGAGCGCACGCAGACGAAGCGCGGAAGCAGGCCGGTGAGCAGGTCGGCATTGGCCGGATCGCAGTGAATGAGGCCGCCCAGTATGCGGGTCTGCGGGACGAGGTCACGATCGCCGACACGCACTTCGCCGTCCACCCAATGGGCCGCCTTGAAGGCATCGTCCGACAATTCCGTCTTCTCCCCCGGCGCGCTGACGAACGAGTCTCCGAACGGCCGCGCCGAGAGGATGTAGTCGCCCGCGCTCAGTTCGAGCGGTGCCCCTTCATCCGCCTGGAACCAGCAGCGGCCTTCTGTGACGAGGTAGAATGTCGGGCCGGGCTGCTGCGGCACGCGCACCCCCCAACTGCCGGTGCCGGCCATGCTGCCAAGAAGCACGGTTGCCGGGCGCAGCAGGCCTATGACATCGGTCAGCGCATCCATCGGGACGATCCATAATGAAATTCGGACTTTGAATTATAGAAAAGAGCATTCAGGCACGCTAGTCAAGCCTGGCAACCAAAAAGGAGCCAAGCACATGACCAAGACCATTCTCATTACCGGCTGCTCGTCGGGCCTCGGAAAGATGACCGCCCGACACTTCGCCGCAAACGGCTGGAACGTGATCGCCACCATGCGCAAGCCGGACGGCACGCTGGCGAGTGAATATCCCGAACGGATACTGGAAGCCGCCCTCGACGTCGTCGACACTGCCAGCATCGCCGCGGCGATCGCGGCCGGCGTCGACCGCTTCGGCGGACTCGACGCCGTCGTCAACAATGCCGGCATCACCATGGTGTCGGTCTTCGAGGCGACGCCGGACGAAGCGATCCATCGCATCTTCGAGACCAATGTCTTCGGCACGATGAACGTGATCCGCCAGGCCCTGCCGCATCTGCGCCGGCGTGGCGGCGGCGCGATCGTCAATGTGAGCTCCGGCGTGGGCATCGCCGCAGTGCCGCTGCTGTCGATCTATGTCGCCTCGAAACAGGCCGTGGAAGGCCTGACGGAATCGCTGTCCTACGAGCTGGAATCGCAGAATGTCCGCGTCAAGCTGATCGAACCCGGCGCGATGCTGGCCACCAACTTCGTCGGCACCGGCATGGCGGCATCGCAGGCGGCGCCGGTACCGGCCGGCTACCAAGCCTATTTCGACCACGCCCTGCAGTCGATGGTCGACTATCCCTTTCCCTCGACGGCGGAGCAGTCGGTGGTCGAGGCGATCCATACCGCAGCGAACGATGGCTCCCAGCGCTTGCGCTACGTGGTGGGGCCGGATGTGGAAGAATATGCACGCCTCAGATGGTCGACCTCGGAAGAGCATTATCTGGCCGGAATGCACGCACTCACGGGCCAGACAGCCTGGCGCGCAAAGGTCTGATGATTGTCCGATCACTGCAATGACGCGCCGGTGATACGACCCCGGATGTTGATGAATTGGTGGCTGTGCCGTGGCAACGGCGCGGCCCTTATTCTGGGGGCCGGCCGCCCGTTGCGAAGCCGGACGCATCGCCGCTGCCATCCCCGATGGAACACTCCGCCCACTTCCGCGTTGTGGCGCAGATGTATCGGGGATTTTCGAAATGAATGGCAGGGCGAAGGGGTCGGAAACACGCCGGGAGGCGATGGAGAACGCCGCCTGGGCCACCGAACGGGCGCGCCGCAAGACACCCCACCGCATCAAGGTGCGCAAGACCGCGCTTGATCTTACGCTGATCTGGGCCGTGATCGGGATCTTCCTCATCCTCGCCGTCGCCGCGGTCTATCTTGCGTCCAGCGTGCTGATGCCGATCACGCTCGCCATCGTCATCGGCCTGATCCTCGGGGTCGCGGCCGACCGCCTCGGTGCGCTCGGGATTCCGCCGATGGCGACGGCGGTGATTCTCACCTCGCTTTTCGCCCTGCTCCTGTTCTTCATCGCCAATACGCTGGCGGCACCGCTTGCCGAGCTGGCGGGCGCAGCCCCCGGCATGATCGAGCGCACCATCGAGCGGGTGCTGCCCTATCTTGAGCGCTTCGAATGGCTGAACATCAGCGCCGCCACCTTCCGTTCCGGCCCGCTGACCCCGGAAGCGCTGATCGAGAACATGGGCACCGTGCTTTCGACACTGGCGAACCGCGTGACGCCGGCCCTGGTGCAAGGCATGATCTTCTTTGGCGCGCTTGTCTTCTTCCTCGGCAGCCGCCTGGCGCTCAGGCGCGCGCTGATCATCGCGTTCAACGATCGCGCCCGGCGGCTTTCGGCGATTCGCATCCTGAATTCGATCGAGCAGGCGCTCGGTTTCTATTTCGCCACCGCCACGCTCCTCTACGCCGCGACGGGCGTGATAATGACGCTGATCGCCTGGATCGGCGGCCTGCCCATGCCCGCGCTGTGGGGCCTGTTTGCTTTCCTGTCGAGCTTCGTGCCCTATCTCGGCATCGCCATAATGACGCTTTCGCTGGCGATCGCCGGTTTGCTGATCCATGATGGACTGCTCTTGGCGCTTGCACCCGCGATCGGCTTTTTCACCGTGCATTCGATCATTGAAAACCTGGTCACGCCGGCGGTCATGGGGCGCCGACTGGAGATCAACCCCTTCATGATCTTCGTCGCGATCATCTTCTGGACCTGGATGTGGGGCGCAATCGGCGCGGTGCTGGCGGTGCCGCTGTCGCTTATCGCCCTGACCATCGCCAGCGAATTGCTCCCGCAGAGCCGCGTGCGGCCGAACCTGCCCGGCTGAAATCGGCACAGCAATCGCGGCTTTGATCCGCCCATGTGAAGGCAGATAATAATTTTGGCGGACTTGACGTAAATCAAATTATATCTACGAAACTTCGTACATACTACTTCTCATATATTTTACAGCAAATGGGAGGTTGCTTCATGGCGCATGTCGTCGTTCTCGGTGCCGGTCTCGGCGGCACCATCATGGCCTACGAACTCAGAGATAGCCTGTCGTCCAGCGACAAGGTGAGCATCATCAACAAGGGCTCGAAATATTCCTTCGTGCCGTCCAATCCCTGGGTGGCCGTCGGCTGGCGCGACCGGGACAGCATCGAGGTCGACCTGGAGCCGGCCTGCAAGAAGCGCAATATCGGGCTCTACCCGCAGGGCGCCAAACGGCTGCATGCCGCCGAAAGCCGCATCGAACTGACTGACGGTACGTCCGTCGACTACGACTATCTCGTGATCGCCACCGGCCCGGAACTCGCCTTCGACGAAATCCCCGGCTTCGGCCCGGAAGCCAACACCCAGTCGGTCTGCCACATCGACCATGCGCTCTCGGCCAAGACCGCTTTCGAAAAGCTGGTCGCCAATCCCGGCCCGGTGGTCATCGGCGCGGTCCAGGGTGCATCCTGCTACGGTCCGGCCTATGAATTCGCCTTCATCCTGGAAAAGGCGCTGCGCGACGCCAAGGTGCGCGACAGGGTGCCGATGACCTTCGTCACTTCGGAACCGTATATCGGCCATCTCGGCCTCGACGGCGTCGGCGACACCAAGGGCCTGCTGGAAAGCGCGATGCGTTCCAAGCATATCAAGTGGATCTGCAATTCCAAGGTCCAGAAATTCGAGGCCGACAAGGTGACGGTCGAGGAGGTCAACGAGGACGGCTCGACCAAGACCATCCATGAGGTGCCGTCAACCTACACGATGATGCTGCCTGCCTTCCGCGGCGTGGAAGCGGTGCGCGATATCGAGGGGCTGACCAATCCGCGGGGCTTCATCCTGGTCGACAAGCACCAGCAGAACGGCCAGTACCCGAACATCTTCGCCGTCGGCGTCTGCATCGCCATTGCTCCGACCGGCAAGACGCCGGTTCCTGTGGGCGTGCCGAAGACCGGCTTCATGATCGAGAGCATGGTGACGGCGACCGCCAAGAACATTACCCGCCTCGTCAACGGCGAAAAACCCAATGCCCAGGGCACCTGGAATGCGGTCTGCCTCGCCGACTTCGGCGACGGGGGCATCGCCTTCGTGGCCCAGCCGCAGATTCCGCCGCGCAACGTCAACTGGGCGTCCGAGGGCAAGTGGGTGCATGCCGCCAAGATCGGCTTCGAGAAATACTTCCTGCACAAGATCAAGAGCGGCCATTCCGAGCCCTTCTACGAGAAGCTGGCGCTGCAGGTTCTCGGCATCGACAAGCTGAAGGCCGTCAAATTCGACGACTGACCGTTCCGCTGGCGCATGTCTCTCTGCCGGGAGACATGATGCGGTGCGAAGATGCCGGCCGGCGGACACGTTCCGGCGACCGGTTCAGCCGGCCTGATGCGCGTGGTCTGCGGCTCCACCGGCGAGACGTTCGCTCGCCTCGGCTGCACTCATCGGCTTGCCGAACAGATAACCCTGCACATAACGGATGCCCGCCGAACGCACGGTTCGCAGTTCCTCTTGCGTCTCGACCCCCTCCGCCAGGCATTCCACGCCGATATTGGCCGAGAGATCGGCGATCGCCCTTAATATGGTGTGACCGATGGCATCGTCCTCCGCAAGACGGGTGACGAAGCAGCGATCGGTCTTGATCCGGTGCAGCGGGAAACGGTGGATATAGGCAAAGCTCGAATAACCCGAACCGAAATCATCGAGCGCGATCCGGCAGCCCATGCCGGCAAGCACGACGAGCGAATCCCGCGCCCGCTCGAAGTCGGTCATCACCACCGTCTCGGTGATCTCGAAGGCCAGCCGCTCTGGGTCGATGCCGCTGTCGCGGACGATGCGGCAAATATTGCCGATCGAGCGGTTCGACACGAGGTCGAGCGCCGAGAGGTTGAAGGAAAGCGAAACCTCGGCGGGCCAGGTCACGGCGGCGGCGAGCGCCTTCTCGAGCAGGATCCCCGTAACGCGCTCCATTAACCCGGTGCGTTCTGCTGCCGCAATGAACAGGTCCGGGCTCACCTTGCCAAGCGTGCAGCTGTCCCAGCGCGCTAACGCCTCAAAGCCCGATACGCGCTGCCGCATGAGGTCGAATTGCGGCTGGAAGACGACGGAGAGTTCCTTGACGAGATCGCTGCCGCGCAGCGTCTGCTCGATCCGTCCAAAATCGTTCATTTCCGCCTCGTGGCGCTCGGAGAAGACAACCACGTCGCCGCGGGTCGCGCGCTTGGCCTGGTAGAGGGCATGATCGGCCCGCTCGTAGATCTGCCGTACCGTGTCACCGTTGGCAGGGTAGCGGGCGAAGCCGACAGATCCGGAGATCGAGATAGCGATGTCGGCAATGACGAAAGGTCGTCGCAACGTGTCGCAGATCGATGAGCCGAGATGGATCAACCCGTCCTCGGAGAGCGGCAGTTTGGCAGCTATCGCGAACTCATCGCCGCCGAGCCGCGCGACCAGACAGTCAGGTGGACAAGCACGGCGGATTCGGCGGCCGACCTCGACCAGCAGGTCGTCGCCCACTGCATGGCCATAGAGATCGTTGACCGGCTTGAAACCGTCGAGATCGACAATGCCAACCTGAACGCTGGCGCTCGGCACTGGATCGCCGCCAATCCACTGTTCGAGGGTGGCGAAAAAACTGCGGCGATTGGGCAGGCCGGTCAGCGCGTCGAAATCGGCCTGCAACTCGGCACGTTCCCGCAGCCGCTCCGCGAGCAGGCGCGAACAGACCGCTTTCGAGATCGCGCCGCGCATCAAGATGGCGAGCCCGATCGCACTGAAAGCCCCGGCAAGACTGACGAAGGAAAAGTAGAAGAAGGGCTCCCTGCCGAGGAGATAAGCGAGCACCAGCATGGTGGTCAGTGTCATCACGCTGACACCCGCCACCACGCGCATACTGATCCCGACCGTCGAGGCCAGCATCATCAACAACAGGAAATAGATCAGGTTCGACGGGTGAAAATCGACATAGAGCACGGCGCAGGTGTTCAGATAGATCAGCATCAGCACGCTCACGCCGATCAACTCGAGCCGGGCGAAGCTCGCCTCCTCCAGCCGCAGCGACCAGCGAAGATAGAGCGCGGCCGCAGCCGTCGATGCCGACAATGAAGCCAGCAGGGCTGCGTCCGCAGGCGATCGAAGCAAGACATGCGGGATGCTGATAACCAGATAGAAGACGATGACGGGGACGAGGAAGCCGCGGATGATCGGCTGGAACGCGCGCGCCATGCCCTCGCGCATCGCTTCGGGCGAAGGCTCGACGGCATCGCTGTGAGATCCGAGGATCGCTTCCGCCGCCAGGTGGCGGCCATGGGGCACGAGGGTCATAGGCGATCCGCAAGGTGGCAGGAAGATCGAAAGCACCGTGTCCTGAACCAGCCCTCATGCCACGCGGGATCACAACCGGATCCATTCAGACCTGCAAGATGTAGCAGGCATCCGTTAAGGGATCATTGACGCATCAGCGAACCCTGTTTGAGTATCCTCGAACAGATCCCGCACGGCGGCATCACGCCAGGAGGCGGCCTCTGGGCCTTGATGGAGGGCAGATCCCGCTTGCCGGGCGCCTTTTTGAACAGGTCATTGGGCACGTCTTTGACAGGCTGCCAGGGGTCCACACAAGCAACCGTTGGGAGTTCGCCGGTGCAGCCGCAGCACGGCTTACTCCCCTCTAACCGGTCGCCTCGATACCCACAAATTCATAGTGGGGGAGCCCAGATCATATCTTGACAAGTATGTTCATGTTTGCAATTTGAGCGCATAAATTATGACTTATACAGTCCACTTTTGCGAAAGGCTTCCGATGTCCCCTCATCGTCTTCCCCTCAGCCTGGCAGCCGTCATCGGCCTTTCCAGTGCAGCGCTCGCCGATCCGATTACGCTGACGGACCAGGCGGGGCGCACCGTCACGCTGCCGAAGGCGGCCGAGCGCATCGCCTCGATCCCGATCCCGATGGCCTCGACCATCATCGCCATGGACGGCGGCACCTCGAGGCTGGTCGGCATGAACCCGACCGCCAAGAGCGCGATCGTCGAGGGCGTGCTGGGCAGGATCTTCCCGGAAGCCAAGGACATTCCCTCCGACATCACCGCGCCGAACTTCATCCCGAATGTCGAGGAACTGGCGGCGACCAATCCGGAACTGGTCATCCAGTGGGCCGACTACGGCGCCGACCTCGTCGACCCGATCAGCAATGCGGGGCTGAACGTCGCGCTTATTTCCTACGGCACCGAAGAGAAGACCCGCGACTACCAGGAAATGGTCGCAACCGCGATGGGCAAGCCCGAGCGAGCGGCCGCGATCAACGGCTGGCGCGACACGGTCGCCCAGGAGATGACGGAGAAGGCCAAGGCCATCCCGGCCGACAAGCGCCCAAAGGTGCTCTATCTCGGCCGCGCGCTCGAGAACCTGACCGCCTCCGGCAACAAGGGCAATTACAGCGCCTGGCAGATTGAGCTGGTCGGCGGGGTGAACGCCTCGGACTCGGTCGAGGGCAACGGCACGACGATCAGCCCCGAGCAGATCGCCGAATGGAACCCGGACGTCATCCTGCTCAACAGCTTCGAAGCCAAGCTCGGTATCGACCGGATCTACAACGATCCGATCCTGTCGCTGACCAAAGCCGCGCAGGAGAAAAAGGTCTACAAGATGCCGCTCGGTGGCTATCGCTGGGATCCGCCGAGCCAGGAAAGCCCGCTGACCTGGATGTGGCTCGCCAACCTCCTGCATCCCGACGTCTTCCAATACGACCTGCGGGCTGAAATGAAAAAGGCCTACAAGGCGCTCTACAATTACGACCTCGGCGATGACGACATCGACGGCATCCTGTGGA
>DBUL01000164.1:0-1209 GCA_002307905.1 Rhizobiaceae bacterium UBA1291 | reverse complement strand
CCCCCGGCCTCGCACCGGCCCAGATGGACGAGCGCATCGTGCTTCTGGTGCGCCTGCCGCGCGTGCTGCTCGCGGCGCTTTCCGGCGCAGCGCTCGCCGTCGGCGGGGCAGCTCTCCAGGGCGTGTTCCGCAATCCACTGGTCTCGCCGCAGGTGCTCGGCATCAGCCAGGGCGCGGCCTTCGGCGGCGCGATGGCGCTGCTGTTCGGCTATTCCGGCGTGGTGCTGCTGGGGCTTGCCTTCGTCTTCGGCCTGTCGGCGCTGATCCTCGTCGGCACGCTTGCCCGTATCAACGGCCGCACCGAAGTCATCACCGTCATCCTCTCGGGCATGGTGATCGGCGCGCTGTTCGGGGCCCTGGTCTCGATCATCCAGTTCATCGCCGATCCCAACACCTCGCTACCCGCCATCGTCTACTGGCTGATGGGCTCCTTTGCCACCGCCACCTGGGCGAGGCTCGGGCTTGCCGTTCCCGGCATGGCGATCGGGCTCATCATCGTCTTTGCGCTGCGCTACCGGCTGAACCTTCTGGCGCTCGAGGACTCGGAAGCCCGCTCGCTCGGCGTCAATCCCGACCGCGAACGCTGGTACATCTTCATCGCCATTTCGCTAATGACCGGCACCTCGGTCGCGGTCGCCGGCATCGTCGGCTGGATCGGCCTCGTCGTGCCGCACGCCGCGCGGATTCTCGTCGGCGAGGACCACCGGGCGCTGATCCCCGCTTCGGCGATCATCGGCGCCGCCTATCTCACCTTCATCGACACGCTGTCGCGCACGCTGACTTCGGCGGAAATCCCGCTCGGCGTCTTGACTGCGCTCATCGGCGCGCCGGTCTTCGCCGTGCTGCTGCGCAAGCATTTCAAGGAGGCGAACCGCCCATGATCGGCCTCGACAAGGCATCCGTCGCGTTTGGTCCGCGCACGCTGTTCAAGGACATCAGCTTTTCCGTGCCGGTCGGCCGGTCAATGGCGATCCTCGGGCCGAACGGTCGCGGCAAGANNTCCAGCCGCTGGCCTCGGGCAAGCGCCATGCGCCGAAGGTCGCCGGCTATGTGCCGCAGCATGGCGCGTCGCAGGCCAAGCTCTCCGGCCTCGACGTCGTCGTCATGGGGCGCGCGGTGCGGCTCGGCCTGTTCGGCCAGCCCTCTGCCGACGACCGGGAGGGGGCCGAAGCTGCCCTGGGGGAGGTCGGCGCCTGCTCGCCTGCCACC
>DBUL01000155.1:14996-15149 GCA_002307905.1 Rhizobiaceae bacterium UBA1291 | reverse complement strand
CCGGCAACTGATCGCCAGACTTCTCATCGCTCCGGCGGGCTCTCGGGTCCGCCGGTTTTCTTTTGTGCATATTCCGCCCCGCTTAAGAAAAAAGTGGGTAAAGGCTGATTTTGGGCTAGCGGAATCGAATTCTAAACGGTAACCGGTGAAGCC
>DBUL01000155.1:11345-14986 GCA_002307905.1 Rhizobiaceae bacterium UBA1291 | reverse complement strand
TTGGCAAAGGAATAGCGGCCGCGGCACTCGGAGCATTGCTGCAGGCGCGGGGTTACCGCGTTCGTCTGCGCAAGCTGGACCCCTATCTCAACGTCGATCCCGGCACGATGAGCCCGACCCAGCATGGGGAAGTCTTCGTCACCGATGACGGCGCCGAGACGGACCTCGACCTCGGTCACTACGAACGCTTCACGGGGCGTTCGGCCACCAAGACCGACAACATCACTACCGGTCGCATTTACAAGAACATCATCGACAAGGAACGCCGCGGCGACTATCTCGGCGCAACCGTCCAGGTCATCCCGCACGTCACCAACGAGATCAAGGACTTCGTCGTCGAAGGCAACGAGGACTATGATTTCGTCATCTGCGAGATCGGCGGTACCGTCGGCGACATCGAGGCCATGCCCTTCATGGAGGCGATCCGCCAGCTCGGCAACGACCTGCCGCGCGGCAACGCCGTCTATGTTCACCTGACGCTGATGCCCTATATCCCCGCGGCTGGCGAACTGAAGACGAAACCGACCCAGCATTCGGTCAAGGAACTGCAGGCGCTCGGCATCCACCCCGACATTCTGTTGGTGCGCGCTGACCGCGAAATCCCTGAAGCCGAACGCCGCAAGCTCTCGCTGTTCTGCAATGTGCGCGCCTCCGCCGTCATTCAGGCGCTCGACGTCGCCAATATCTACGACGTGCCGTTGGCCTATCACAAGGAAGGCCTCGACAACGAGGTATTGGCCGCCTTCGGGATCGAGCCGGCGCCAAAGCCCCGTCTCGATGCCTGGGAAGAGGTCAGTAACCGCATCCGCACGCCGGAAGGCGAGGTGACCATTGCCATCGTCGGCAAGTACACCGGCCTCAAAGACGCCTACAAGTCGCTGATCGAGGCGCTCTATCACGGTGGCATCGCCAATCGCGTCAAGGTCAAGCTCGAATGGATCGAGTCGGAAGTCTTCGAGCAGGAAGATCCGGCACCCTGGCTTGAGAAGGTCAACGGTATTCTCGTGCCCGGTGGTTTCGGTGAGCGTGGCTCGGAGGGCAAGATTCTTGCGGCCCAGTTCGCTCGCGAGCGCAAGGTGCCATACTTCGGCATCTGCTTCGGCATGCAGATGGCGGTCGTCGAAGCCGCCCGGCATCTGGCCGGCATCGAGAAGGCCTCTTCCACCGAATTCGGCAAGACAGACCAGCCGGTCGTCGGCCTGATGACCGAGTGGATGAAGGGCAATGCGCTCGAAAAGCGCGCCGCCTCCGGCGACCTTGGCGGCACCATGCGGCTCGGCGCCTATAAGGCTGCCTTGAAGAAGGGCACAAAGATCGCCGAGATCTACGGCCAGACCGACATCAATGAACGNNTGGTCTCCGAACGCCACCGCCACCGCTACGAGGTCAACGTCGACTACAAGGATCGCCTCGAAGCCTGTGGCCTGGTGTTCTCCGGCATGTCCCCGGATGGCCTGCTGCCGGAGACCGTCGAATACCCCGACCATCCGTGGTTCATCGGCGTCCAGTACCACCCGGAACTGAAGTCCCGCCCGCTCGACCCGCACCCGCTGTTCAAGAGCTTCATCGAAGCTGCAGTGGAGCAGAGCCGACTGGTCTGAAATAGGTCGTGTCGTCTTTCTGCCGCTTGCGGGCAGAAGGTGACGCCCATCGACAGGCTCGAGAGCCGAATGAGCGATTACGGCGTTTACATCGGCCGAGTTTGAGGATGCGAAGCCCGGCGGAGACGCCGGGTTTTTTGGTGTCGGGATAGAGAATATCGGTCCACACCGCCAAGCTTTGCAGCATCCGGCCGCAGCCTTCCCCCATAAGCGGGGAAGAACTCGACCGATTCCGCAAGAGAATCAAAGCCACACCGACAATTTCATCCCCGCCCTCTCGCCTCGATCTAAACTCATCGCGTTCCGTCGCGGATACACCACAAGGCGTTGTGGCGAGGCGGGGCCGGCGCGGGGTTTGGGGGAGAGACGCAAGATCCCAGGCTCCGGGTCTGCGGAAAATGGTCTCCCCCTGGCGACGTGGGGGCAAGGGTGAAGGCTTTGGACGGCCCGAACCCTTGCCGGCCCTGACAGCGCGCCGGGAGCGCCTGTGTGGCGTGGCATGGTGGTAAGACCGGGTTGTCGAGGGTGTGCGGGCGTCCGCCGGTCAAAAGCCGGGCCTGCCTGAAAAATCCCCGGCAAGGGCCGGCGCCGCAGAGAGATCGAAGTCGCGGGCAAAAACCGCCGAACGGGGCGCCGCAGGGTGTCATTTGTTTTTTACCTTACGAGGCAGCCTGAGGCGCCCCGTCCGCTCAAGTTGACCTTGAGCACAAGGAAATGAGAGCGAAACCGGAGGGCGAAGGCCTGGCCGGCGTTTCCGGCTGGGCAAGGGGCCGCCCCGCGTCGATCTCGCCCCTTGATCCCGCCGCGCCCCCTTGCCATCTTGCATCCGAATGAAAGGACGATGACCATGACGAAGGCCCTGCTGTTGATCGACATCCAGAACGGCTTCTGCCCGGGCGGCAATCTGCCGGTCGCCGACGGCGATCAGGTCGTGCCCGTCGCCAATGCGCTGATGAAGGACGGCCGCTACGACCTTGTCGTCGCCTCGCAGGACTGGCATCCCGCCAATCACGGCAGCTTCGCCTCGCAGCATCCCGGCGCCAAACCCTTCGACATGGGCGAACTCTCCGGCAAGCCGCAGGTGCTGTGGCCCGACCACTGCGTGCAGAACACCTCGGACGCCGAGTTTCATCCCGGTCGCGACCTCTCGGCCATAGCCCACGTACAAAAGAAGGGCGAGAACCCTGCCGTCGACAGTTATTCCGCCTTCCGCGACAACGACCGGGCCGCGCTCACCGGGCTTGCCGACTACCTCAGGCAAAAAGGCGTCACCGAACTCGATGTCATGGGTCTTGCCACCGATTACTGCGTGAAATTCTCGGCGCTCGACGCCATCGACATGCTGCCCGGCGTCAAGGTCCGCTTCATCGAGGACGGCTCGCGCGGCATCGACCCGCAAGGCGTCACGGCAGCGATCGAAGAGATGCGCGCGGCCGGCGTTTCGATCGTCTCGAGCAAAGATATCCTCGGCGGTTGAGCTATCCTGGAGAAGCCATCCGGCCACGCCCGAAAACGCCCTTCCCCCTTCGGCCGATTGATTTCCCCGCCCATCCACGTTAGGGGACCGGCGCGCCATAGGGTATTGCGGAGGACCGATATGGAGACAGTCACCACCATCGCCGAACTGAGGGAGCGCCTTGGCCCCCACCGTCGTGCCGGCCGCGAGATCGGCTTCGTGCCGACCATGGGCAACCTGCACAGCNNCCGTCGTCTCGATCTTCGTCAACCCGCTGCAATTCGGCGCCAATGAGGACCTTGCGAAATATCCCCGCGACCTTCAGCGCGACAGCGCCTTGCTCGAACAGGCCGGCGTCGATTTCCTCTTCGCCCCCGGCGTTGCCGACATGTATCCCCGGCCGATGCAAACCGTGGTTGACGTACCGAAGCTCGGCTCGGAACTGGAAGGCGCCGCCCGCCCCGGCCATTTCGCCGGCGTCGCCACCGTCGTTACCAAGCTCTTCAACATCGTCCAGCCCGACGCCGCCTATTTCGGCGAGAAGGATTACCAGCAGGTGGCGATCATCCGCCGCATGGTGGAAG
>DBUL01000155.1:0-11324 GCA_002307905.1 Rhizobiaceae bacterium UBA1291 | reverse complement strand
CCTTGACGACGTCGCAACGCTCGAAGCGCAGATCGCCCAATTCATCCGCGCCGAGCCACTGGCCGAGCCGGAGGTGGTCGCCCTGCGCCACCCCGAGACCCTCGCCGAGATCGACACCGTCTCCGACCCGGTCCTCTTGCTGCTCTACGTGCGCATCGGCCAGACGAAGCTGCTCGACAACCGGGTGATCGACATTCAATCCGAAAACGGCATGGAGGCCGCCTGACATGAGCACACCGCCCCGCCAGAAGCGGTTGACGCCGGCCGACATCACCGCCCTCAAGGGCGTCCGCCCCGCCGTCTGCCTTACCGCCTATACCACGCCCATGACACGGCTCTTCGATCCGCATTGCGACCTGCTGCTGGTCGGCGACAGTCTCGGCATGGTGCTCTATGGCATGGAAACGACGGTCGGCGTCACCGTCGAGATGATGATCGCCCATGGCCAGGCGGTCATGCGGGGCGCCAGCCGCCCTTGCGTCATCGTCGACCTGCCGTTCGGCGCCTATCAGGAATCGAAGGAACAGGCCTTCCGCACCGCTGCCCGGATCATGAAGGAAACCGGCTGCGATGGCGTCAAGCTCGAGGGCGGCGAGGAAATGGCCGAAACCGTCGCCTTCCTCGTCTCGCGCGGCGTGCCCGTTTTCGGCCATGTCGGACTGATGCCGCAGCAGGTCAACACCGCCGGCGGCTATCGCTCCAAGGGCCATAGCGACAAGGAAGCCGACAAGATCCGGCGGGATGCCCGCGCCATCGACGAGGCCGGCGCATTCGCCATCGTCATCGAGGGAACGGTCGAGCCACTCGCCCGCGAGATTACCGGCACGGTATCGGCCGCCACCATCGGTATCGGCGCCTCGCCCGCCTGCGACGGCCAGGTTCTGGTTTCGGACGACATGCTCGGCCTGTTCAACGATTTCAAGCCGCGCTTCGTCAAGCATTTCGCCGACCTCGCGGCTGTGATCTCCAAGGCGGCGGAAGACTATGCGACGGAAGTCCGCGCTCGCAGCTTCCCCGGCCCGGAACATACGTTCCAGGTCCGGCCGAAGAAATAGCAGACATAGCAGACCCGGCAGAACACGGGGCTCAGGTGCTGGGCGACTGCTCGAGCTGGTAGATCGCGTCGTTGATCGCTTCGATCTGGTTGGTGATGACGGCCTGGGCGTCGTAGAGGCCGCGGTTGTAGAAATGCGCGCTGATCTCGCCCGCGAAAAACTCCAACATGCCTTCCGCCTCGAAGCGCCCGACGTCGAGTTCGAATTCGGAAAGGAAATAATCCCTCACCCGCGCAACGATCGCCGCTTGATCTTCACTGGAAAAATCGAGTTTCGGCAAAGGTCCGTTCCTTGTGTTGTCCCCATCGTCCCGGAAGGTAGCAAACTAAGGCGACATGTCAGGGGAATCAATCGATCCATCAGGCTTATTTGTTTGCGATGCAAAGGGCTTGGCTCTATTGGCTCCTAACAAAACAGGGTAGGACGCAAGATGAATTCCGACTATACCGAGGGCCTGCGCGGCAGCGTGCCGATCCTCGTCTCCACGATCCCCTTTGCAGCCCTTTTCGGCGCCATCGCCGTCAGCAACGGCCAGACGGTCGCCGAGGCAACGCTGATGAGCGCGATCATTTTCGCCGGAGCAAGCCAGCTGGTCGGTATTGAGCTGTTCGGCCATTCCGTGCCCGTCTGGGTCATCGTGCTGTCGATCTTCGCCGTCAACTTCCGCCACATCCTCTATTCGGCGGCGATCACGCCCTTCATCACCCATTTTTCCCCGGCCCAGAAGGCACTTTCATTCTTCCTGCTGACCGACCCGCAATTTGCCCAGACACTGACCCGCGGAGAGACCGGACGGAGCGTGTCCTTTGCCTGGTACATGGGTTTTGCCACGACGATCTATGTCGGCTGGGTCGGCGTCAGCGCGATCGGCGCCGGTTTCGGCAAGCTCATCGGCGACCCGAAATCGCTTGGCTTCGACGTCCTTCTGCCGATCTATTTCATGGGACTGGTGTTCGGTTTCCGCAAGCGTTCGAATTTTCTCGCCGTGGTCCTCGTCAGCGCCCTGGTCTCGGTTCTCGCCCTGCAGGTGGTCGGCTCGCCGTGGCATGTCAGCATCGGGGCGCTTGCCGGTGTCCTTCTCGCCGCGCTCCTGCCACCGAAGGCCGCCAAAGCCGCCGACGGCGCCGAAGCGGAGATCAAGGCATGAGCGAGCTCTTCACGCCCTACATGACCCTGCTGATCCTCGCCGGCGCGGCCGCCACCTACCTGACGCGGATCGGCGGCTATCTGCTGATCAGACGGCTGAAGAGCGTGCCGCCGCGCGTCGATGCGGCGCTCAACGCCGTGCCGGCCGCAGTCCTCACCACGCTCGTCGCCCCGGCCTTCTTCTCCGGCGGCATCGACGTCAAGGTCGCCATGGCCGTGTCGCTGGCGATCGGCCTCGGCTTTTCCTCCATCCCCATGCTGATCGGCGGCTGGATCGCCGTGATGATCATGCGTCACCTGGTCGGCTGAAACGGCTCCGTCACGCGCTCCAGCCAGGCCCTGGCCTTCGCGTCGTGGACCAGCGGCATCAGCTCTTCGCGGGTCTTGGCATGGTAGTCGTCGAGCCAGCGCAGTTCCTCGTCCGTCAGCAAATCCGTGACGACAAGATACTTGTCGATCGGCACATAGGTGAGCGTCTCGAAGCTCATCATCGGCATGTCGCCACCCTCGACCGGCTCCAGTTCGCGGACATAGACGAGATTCTCGATGCGGATGCCGAAGGCGCCGGGCCGGTAGTAGCCGGGCTCGTTGGACAGGATCATACCGGGCAGCAGTTCCTGGGTGGAAAGCCGCGAGATCCGCTGCGGCCCTTCGTGCACCGAGAGGAAGGAGCCGACGCCGTGGCCCGTGCCATGGGCAAAGTCGACACCAGCCTTCCACAGCGCGATCCGCGCCAGCGGATCGAGATCGCAGCCGCGCGTACCCTTGGGAAAGCGCGCGGTGCTGATGGCGATCATGCCCTTCAGCACCAGCGTGAAGAAGCGCTTCTGCTCGTCGGACACGGCGCCGATCGCAAGCGTACGGGTAATGTCGGTCGTGCCGTTGACATATTGCGCGCCGCTGTCGATCAGGAATAGCTCGCCCGAATTGAGGCTGCGATCGGTTGTGGTCGTGACGCGATAGTGGATCACCGCGCCATGCTCTCCGGCGCCGGCGATCGTGTCGAAGGAAATGTCCTTGAGCGGGTTCTGCATCCGCTCGCCGACCCGTGCCCGGGCCGCCTCCAGCGCCTTGGCTGCCTCGATTTCGGTGACGGTGCCGGGATGCTGATCGTCGAGCCAGGCCAGGAATTCGACGACTGCCACCCCGTCCTGCAGATGGGCCGCCGCCGAACCGTTGAGCTCGACGCCGTTCTTCACCGCCCGGGCGATTTTCGCCGGATCGGCGCCCGGCACGACCGTGCCGCCGTGGCCGCGAATGAGTTCGACAAGGGCAAAGGGCGCAAGTTCCGGGTCGACGAGGATGCGCTTGCCCTCGACCGCGAGCTTTTCCAAATGCGCGACCAGCATGCGCGGGTCCAGTTGCTTGCACAGCTGGCCGAGATAGGCCTCCGCCTCGATACCGGTCTTGCGCTTGTCGAGGAAGAGTTCGGCCGTCCCGTCGGCCCTGATGATGGCCCGCGCCAAAGGATGCGGCGTGTGCGGCACGTCGCTGCCGCGGATGTTGAAGATCCAGGCAATCGACGAAGGATCGGTAATCAGCGCCGCTTCGACCTGCTTGTCGGAAAGGTCGGCGGCGATCGTGGCGATCTTGTCCTTGGCGAGCACGCCGGAATATTCGATCGGCTGGATCACGACGGGACCGAGCGGCTCGGCCGGACGATCCGTCCAGATCGCGTCGAGCGGATTGGCGGGCAGGACGATGAGCGCACCGTCCTGCTCGGCGAGCGCCTTTTCCAGCCGCTGCACCTCCTGGCCGGTGTGCAGCCACGGATCTATGCCGAGACGGAAGCCCTTGTGCGCATGCTTGGCGATCCACTTGTGCGGCGGCTCGCCGACCAGATCGCCCGGCGTGAAGACGGCGGGATCGACCTGTTCGGCCAGTTGCGTCACATAGCGTCCATCGACGAAGACGATCGCCTTTGCCGTGGTGATCAGCGCCTGGCCAGCCGATCCGGTGAAACCAGTGAGCCAGGCCAGCCGCTCGGCGGATGCCGGCACATATTCCCCCTGATATTCATCGGCGCGCGTCACAAGGAAACCGTCGATACCAAGCTCGTCAAATCGCCCCCGGAGCGCCTCGACCCGCTCGCGGCCGAACTCAGGGGTAGAGGTGACATCGAATGACTGGAACATGGCAGGCGCTTCCTCGGGATTGGAATCTGGAGCGATCCTTATAGCAAGCCGTGCCGATCCTGCACCATTCCAAAAGCCCGTAGACGCGCCGCGCCCTCACAGATGCTGCAGTGCGCCACAAGAGAGGCATCGCGCCTAATTTCTGGTCAAACAATCGGCAACATGGGCGACAATATGCCCCACTCATGCGCCAAACGCATAACACCCATGTAGCAAGCCCTATCACTCAAAGCGTTTGCAGCGCCTATATTGCATTTAACGAACAAGCAATCGCAACCACTGCAAGGAACATGGCAATGGCAAACACCTTCTTTCGCAATGCCTTTCAGCGCTTCGTGGCAGCACGTGAACTGCAGGCGAACCGCTACATCAACGGCGCCTTGATGAACCTCGACGACGAAACCCTGAAAAACCTGGGAACGACCCGCGAAGAACTGCGCCGCAAGGGCATCCGCGCTTCGGCCTTCTGAGCCTCGACTGCCGGACAGGCGGATTAGGCAGTGCAACGACATCAAATACCTGCTGGTAGCTCTCCTCCCAAAGCTCGCAGGTCCCGATCAGGCAACTGATCTGAAAAAGGCGGCATCCCGGATGCCGCCTTTTTTGATTTCCTGTTGCGCGCCTGCCATGCATTTTGCGCAATTGTGCAGCGCGAAAGAATCCGACCTTAAAGCAGCCCTCGGCCGTGCCGCAGATGGATCGTCACCCAGCCATTGCGCCAGATCGTCTTCACATGCGCGAGGCCAGCTCCATTGTAGGCGGCAATGACCTTCCAGCGCTGGCTTGCGAGAATCCCCGAGAGAATAACGGAGCCGCCGGGCCCCAGATGCGCGGCGAGTTGCGGCGCCATCTTCATCAGCGGGCGGGCGAGAATATTGGCGATGATCAGATCGAACGGTCCGTATTGGCCAAATGCGGTCGAATGGAAACCGGGCGCGACGCGGAACTCGATCCCCTCGATGAGGCCATTGCTGCGTGCATTTTCTCTGGCGACACGCACGGCGACGGGATCGATGTCGGTTGCAAGCACGGGGATGTGCTTCAACTTGCGCACCGCGATCGCCAAGACGCCGCTGCCGGTGCCGAGGTCCAGCGCATTGCGCACCTTCCGCGACCGCACCACCTCGTCGATCACCTCCAGGCAGCCGGCCGTGGTCCCGTGATGGCCGGTGCCGAAGGCCTGGCCGGCCTCGATCTCGATCGCCAGATCGTTCACCCGCACCTTGTCGCGGTCATGCGAGCCGTGGACGATGAACCGCCCTGCCCGGACGGGCTTCAGCCCCTCGAGCGACTTGGCGATCCAGTCGATGTCCGGCAGCACTTCCCTCTCTATGGCGAGATCGGCAAAATCGACGGCAAACAGGTCTTCGAGCCGGACGCGAATCTCGTCCTCCTCGTCGGTCATCATGTAGACGGAGGCTTCCCAGACATCGTTCGTCTCGTCCACTTCGGTGGTGGCGATCGCCAGATCCTCTTCACCGAAGCACAGCGTCATCAGATCGAGGATTTCCGTCGCCCGCGCTTCGGTCGTGCTTACATAGAGGCGGATTTCACTCACGGTCGGTCATCCTGTCGCAAAGGGAGAGAGCGGGACGGCGCTGAAACGCCGCCCGGCGCTGGCGCCTGCGGTACAACGCGACGCCGCCAATGGCAACAGGTGAGCAATCAGAACGCGTCCGCAGTCAGCCCTTGGCGAGGTTCTCGAGCTTCTTGATCGCCACGTCCGGATTCTCGCCATAGGAGATGGTGCCGACAAAACGCCCCTCCTTGTCGAGCAGGAAGACCGAAGCGGTGTGGTCCATGGTGTAGTCGCCGTTCGGATCCTTCTCGTCGAGCGGGATCTTCTTGGCATAGACGCGGAAGCCTTTGACAACCTCGCCCACCTTTTCCGGATCGCCAGCAATGCCGATCACGCGGTCAGTGACGTTCGAAATATAGCCGCCGAGCATTTCCGGCGTATCGCGCTCCGGATCCACCGTGACGAAATAGGCCTGTAGTTTCGTCTTGTCGGGATCGACCTTGGTCAGCCAGCCATTCAGCTCGAACAGGGTCGTCGGGCAGACCTCGGGGCAGTGGGTGAAACCGAAGAACAGCGCCGTCGGCTTGCCGCGGAAGGCCTGCTCGGTGATCGCCTGGCCGTTCTGGTCGACAAGCGTGAACGGCACGCCGAACGGCGCCTCGGCGATCTTGTCCTTGGTGTCGGTGACCGCCAGCGTCAGCCAGCCGAGCACGCCGGCAAGCACGACGACGCCGGCCCAGAGAATAATGCGCAAAGTCTTCATCGAAGGTCAGATCCCTTTGGAACGACGGCAGGAAGGTATCTGCGGATACGTCGATCCGTGCCGAAGTGCAAATCAACTCGCCGTTTCAGCGTCCGGGCGCGCCGTTTTGTCCCAGGAGCCCAGCATAATTGTGGCCTAGAGGCAGGAGGAGAGGCCGTTCTCGGCGTAGGTCAGCACAATATCAGCGCCGAATCGCATCCAGCCGGCAAACACGGCAGCAGAGAGCAGACCCGCACCGGCAAGCAGGGCGGCGATCAGCAAGGCATTCAGCGGCTTGGGCGCAATGTCGTCCATTCGCCATACATAATGGGGGCCTTGCGCCTGTGAAAGGGGAAAGTTTTTGCCGACCGCAAGAAACTTGATGAATATCAAGGATTCTTCTGCCAGCCTGCATCCATTCTGTGATTCAACCGAATGTCTTGGGAGGGACGAATGGAGGAACAGGTCATTCCGGCGGCACAGCAGCCCAAGATGCGGATCAATCGACTTGAGATGAAGGACGTGACGGGGGCACTCGCCGAAGGTATGGGGGACTTTCGACGCTATCCGATGTTCGGCCTGTTCTTCGGTGGAATCTATGTCCTCGGCGGCATTTTCATCGTCACCGTGCTCAGCCTCTACCATCAGCCCTGGATGATCATTCCGGTCGCCATCGGCTTCCCGTTGATCGGCCCCTTCGTCGCGGTCGGTCTCTACGAGATCAGCCGGCGTCACGAGCGTGGCGAGCCGATCAGCTGGCGCGGCGTGCTGACCGAAGTGTTCCGGCAGCGGGAACGCCAGCTCTCCTGGATGGCATTTGCCGTCCTCTTCGTTTTCTGGATCTGGATCTACCAGGTGCGGCTGCTGCTCGCCCTCTTCCTCGGCTTCAAGATCCCCGCCTCGCTTGCTGCCTTTGTCACGGTGGTGACGACCACGCCCGAGGGCACATTCTTCCTGCTGGTCGGCACGGTGGTTGGCGCTGTGATCGCCACCGTGCTCTTTTCGCTGACCGTCATCTCCATGCCGTTGCTGCTCGACCATGACATCGATTTCGTCACGGCCATGCTGACCAGCATCCGCACGGTCGTCGAAAATCCCGCACCGATGCTCGTCTTCGGTCTGGTCGTCGCGGTGACGGCATTCCTCTCCCTGCTACCGTTCTTTGCGGGCCTTCTCGTCGCCTTGCCGGTGCTCGGCCATGCAACCTGGCACCTCTATCGGCGAGCAATCTCTGCCGTTTGAGATGCCCGGCCGGTCGGCAAGGGAAAAGACGCCCGGTTTCCGGACGCGCAGCGCGAGACGCGTCTACATTATCCATTGCTTAACGGCTATTTGCCATTGTTCAATCGCGAGATGACCGGATCGGTCATTCGGACATAAGGTCCGCCGGAACAGCTGAACAATCTTCCTGGCCTCAGCATGCAAACGGAATTGTCGACGCCCTGCATCTGCCGACTGCGGGATCGTCGACAAGGTCGCAGGGACATTCAACCGAAATGCTGTCGCCCGCGCCGCAAGCCAGGGTACCACAGTCTAAAACTGGGAAGTTTTGAACATGAACAATGCCATCAAGCAGTCCGGCGATCACCTGGAAATCGTGTCCTTTCACCTCGCCGAGCAGGAATTCTGCATCGACATCATGGCGATCCGCGAAATCCGCGGTTGGGCGCCCGTGACCCCGATGCCGCATACGCCGCCCTACGTGCTGGGTCTCATCAACCTGCGCGGCGCGGTGATCCCGGTCATCGACATGGCCTGCCGCCTCGGCATGAAGATGACCGAACCGTCGGAGCGCGCCGCCATCATCGTCACCGACATTGCCGGCAAGCTGGTCGGCCTGCTGGTCGAACAGGTTTCCGACATGATGACGATCAAGGGAGAAGACCTGCAGCCGGCACCGGAAATCATTCCTGAAGAACAGCGCGCCTTCTGCCGCGGCATCGTCGCGCTGGAGAAGTCGATGGTCTGCTTCCTCAACCTCGACACGGTTATCGCCGACGAGCTTGCCCAGGCCGCCTGATCGCCCCTGTTACCTTCGATCTTCCCACCCCACCCATGACCCGGCTGACGCGGGGTTATGGGCCGTTTTTGCATGTGAGTTGGTTGACTGTCGCGACAAGACGCCCGCAGAAACGAATTGCGCCCCGGCCATGGAAAGCCCGGAGCGCAACCTTGTTCGGAGTTCGAGGCTGCAACCCCTCGATTGGCAAGACATGAACAGCAAACAAACGCATGGGGTGATGCACTCGTTTTCCGATGCCTTTTGCAAGCTTGCCAAACTTTAGCCTGCAGCGAAAGTGACGTCGCCGCAAAAAATGAACAATTGGCCAAGCTCAGGCTGACCAATTTTGGGCAAGACCGCGCCACATCGGCAAGGAACGGTTAACCAGAGCCCCTGCTATCCTAAGCGCTCAAGGCTTTCCCTTCGTCCAGGCGACCGGTTGGTCGAACAGCGGAACGCTCGAGATCGCCATTTTTGCCGAGCCATCCACCACCTGTCGCGAGTGGATCAGGTAGATCAGCGTATCGTTCGCCTTGTCGTAGATGCGATTGACGACCAGTTGCTTCCAGATCAGCGACATGCCTTCGCGGAACACTTCCTCCCCGTCCTTGGAAAGATCGATGTCACCGATCTCGATCGGCCCGGTCTGACGGCAGGCGATCGAACTGTTGGACGGATCCTCGAACCAGTTCCCCTTTGACAGCCGATCGATGATTGACCGGTCGAAATAGGTGACGTGGCAGGTGATGCCCTTGATCTTTGGGTCCCTGACCGCCTCGATGACGATGTCGTTGCCGACCCAGTCGACGCCGACTTCCCCCACCACTTCAGCGCTGGCCGGTGCGGCAAGGGCGGCAAGGGCGACGGTGGCGGAAAGCGCAAGGGAGCGGATCGACATGGCAAATCTCCTGGGGTGACTGCAATCTAGATAAGCGCGGCAAGCGACCTTACAAGGCCGGCTCGCGCTTTCGGATGCGGCGCACCGAGCAGGCCTCGTAGCCGCCGCGGAACAGCCGGCCGGCGGCAATGCCGATCAGGCCCGGAAGTTCCGCGAGATGGGCAGCACCCGCCTCACGCGCCATGGCGATCGAGGCCAGCGCGCAGACGCGCGCATCCTCGGCGGCATTGTGGTGCAGGAAGCTGACGCCCAGATGGGCAGCGAGACTGTTCAGCCGATGCGAGCCGAGATCCGGCCACATGCGCTGGGCCATCTTGACGCTGCACAGATAGGACAGTTCCGGATAGGGCTGGCGATAAGCGTCGAGGGCGCTGCGCCAGACAGAAAAGTCGAAGGCGGCATTATGGGCGATCATCATGGCACCGGCGAAATCCTCGGCGAACTCGTCCATCACCTCGGGAAACTCGGCCGCATCCTCGACATGCTCCGGCCGGATGCCGTGGATGGCGATGTTGAAGGGCGAGAACCGCATGGACTTCGGCCGGATCAGGCGCTCTTCGACCCGAACGACTTCGCCGTCCTCGATCCAGGCAAGCCCCACCGAACAGGCGCTGCCGCGTTCTTCGCTCGCTGTTTCGAAATCGATGGCGATGGTTTTCAAGGCTGGCGATTCTCCGAATGCGATGGTCCTTGTCTGGGTCATAAGGCTTCCCCGCAAGCTTGGCAAACACGACATATCCTCGCGGCCCGGCCCGACGACCGGGCTCTAACGCCCGTCTTCGCCCGCATTTCTCGCCTTTTTCAGCGCTCCCCCTATACAATTCAGCGTTTGCCGGATAGGAACACCGCAAACATACCCGCAATCGGCGGGCGCGGTGCATTGGCCCGCTCCAGACATCCAATTCGAAAGACTTAATTCCATGACAGAATTCAACGGCATCGTGGCGCCGATCGCAGAGGCATTGTCCAAGCGCGGTTATGCGACGCTGACCCCGGTGCAGCAGGCCATGCTCGACCCGGACCTCGAAGGCGCGGACGCGCTGGTATCGGCCCAGACCGGCTCGGGCAAGACGGTTGCCTTCGGCCTTGCCATTGCGCCGACGCTTCTGGCCGGCGAGGACCGCTTCGGCCGGGCCGGCGCGCCGCTGGCGCTCGCCATCGCGCCCACCCGGGAACTGGCCATGCAGGTCATGCGCGAGTTGGAATGGCTCTATGAGAAGACCGGCGGGGGGGGGGGGGGCTCCCCCGGAAAAGAGGGGGGGCGGGGGGGGGGGGGACGGANNGGTGCTGGACGAGGCCGACGAAATGCTCGACCTCGGCTTCCGCGAGGACCTCGAATTCATTCTTGATGCCGCACCGGACGATCGCCGCACGCTGATGTTCTCGGCTACCGTGCCGCGCTCGATTGCAGACCTGGCCAAGAGCTACCAGCGCAACGCCAAGCGCATCGCAACGGTGTCGGAGCAGAAGCAGCATATCGACATCGAATATCGCGCCTTGACGGTTGCCAATCCCGATCGCGAGAACGCCATCATCAACGTGCTGCGTTTCTACGAAGCCCGCAACGCCATCGTGTTCTGCTCGACCCGCGCCGCCGTCAATCATCTGACGGCCCGGCTGCACAATCGCGGCTTCTCGGTCGTGGCGCTGTCCGGCGAGCTTTCGCAAAACGAGCGCACCCACGCGCTGCAGGCCATGCGCGACGGCCGCGCCCGCGTCTGCATCGCCACTGACGTTGCCGCCCGCGGCATCGACTTGCCCGGCCTCGAGTTGGTGATCCACGCCGATCTGCCGACCAATTCGGACACCCTGCTGCACCGTTCGGGC
>DBUL01000156.1 GCA_002307905.1 Rhizobiaceae bacterium UBA1291 | reverse complement strand
TCTGGTGGAGGTCGTGACTTGTGCGGCGATCAGACGTAGGCGCCGCGGGAAATGCGGCGTTGGCACGGATTGGCGCAAAATATGTTGAAATATCGTACAATGGCGCATATATTGCGGTAATGGATATTATCGACAGGAAAATCACCGCTTTGCTCGCCGAAGACGCCCGCCGTTCGCTCGCCGATATCGGCGAGGCGGTGGGCCTATCCCCCTCGGCCGTCAATGAACGGATCCGCCGTCTGACCGCCTCGGGCGCGATCAAGCGCTTCACCGTAGATGCCGATCACAAGGCGCTCGGCCTTGAGGTCACCGCATTCGTCCTCGTCGGGCTCGACTACGATGCCGGCGAGGAGGCCTTCAAGGCCTTCGTCGCCGCGCATCCTTCCGTAGCGGAATGCCATCACGTAACGGGAGGCTGGTCCTATCTGCTCAAGGTCCGCTTGGCCGATCTCGCCGGCGTCGAAGCCTTCCTCGCTGAACTGAAGGCACGGCGCTTCCTCGCCCGCAGCGAAACCATGATCGCGCTGTCGACCGCCGTCGAGCGCGGTTTCACCCCGGCGGAGGTTTGAATGTTGAGCCTTCTTCTGTTCGGCAAGGGCATCCTGCTCGGGTTCGCCATCGCCGCGCCGCTCGGGCCCATCGGCGCGCTCTGCATTTCACGCACGCTGGAGCGTGGTTTCTGGGCGGGTGTCGCGGGCGGCCTTGGAACCGCGCTCGCCGACGGCGCCTATGCGCTGATGGCCGCCGCCGGCTTTGCCGCCTTCGCCGTCCTGCTCGACACGATATCGGTGCCACTGCAGATCTTCGGCGGCCTCTTCCTTCTCTGGCTGGGCTGGAAGAGCTTTCAGCCAAAACCGCCGGCAACCGCCGCCAGGGTGGGCGCGCGAGATCTCCTCAGCACCACGGGTGCTACCTTCCTGCTGACCATCACCAATCCGGCCACCATCCTCTCCTTTGCTGCGATCTTCGCAGGGCTGGGTTTGGCGTCGCAGGGCGATGGCTGGTCGGCGGGATCGCTCGTCGCCGGCGTCTTTGCCGGCTCCATGCTCTGGTGGGTCTTCCTCAGCGGCACGGTGGCGCTGCTGCATCACCGCCTGCCGGAGAGCTTTGCCCTCTGGGTGTCGCGGATCTCCGGTGTGGTGCTGATCGGCTTCGGCATTGTGGCGATTGCCATGGGATTTGTCGCGCTGGTCGCGTGAACGGCTGTTCTGGGCGCCTGACCAAGGCGCGGAAGAGATCTTTGAAGGCCGATCGGCTGAGCCTCAGCGCGGGTCTTTCATCCGTGTCGGCGTGATTGGGTCGCCGACACGGATGAAGAATGAACTCAACGCGAGCGGCAGCGGCCGGTTCTGGTCGTTTCCTTGTCGCCATCATCATACGCGATGCCGATCTTTTCCCCTGCGAGAGACGCGATCGTGCCGGTATACCAGTCGCCCTGGCCCTTGAAATTGCATTCGACTTTCATCCCGATCATCCAGTCATACGGACGCACATCCCCGATGGCGACCGTTTCACGGTCACCGTCGTCGTAGCGTATGGTCACCTTGCCNNAACCAGTAGCCGGCACCCTTGTAATTGCCAAGCACCCAGTCTCCCTGCGTTTGCGCCATTGTCCCCGCGCCCCCGATCGTGGAGAGCATGGCTGCAAGGGTCAGTACAGTTTTGAAGCGCATAAAACTCCCTTTCAAATATCCAGTTTGATCGCCTGATTCAACGGAATTCAGGGATGCCAGAACGCGCTGGCTTTTCTGTTATAGAAAGCGCTTCAGACCGGCGTTGGACTATTTTGGGTGCGCGGATTTGCGTTTAGGCAATCCGGCTAGCGGCGGCGGGAACGACGCCAGAATGGTCGGAACCGGGCCCGGCTTTTGTAGCCCGCAGTCAGCCCTTCTATTGATCAATCGCGCTTGATGCGCATCAGCACGTCCCACATGTCCGCGCCGGTCTCGAACACGGAGGCATTGGCCTTGAACGACAATTCGGCGCCGATCGCATCGAGCATTTCGCTCGCCATGTCGACATTGGGGCCTCCCGGCAAGGTGGCTTCTCCCGAGGGGGAGACGGATGCCGAGGCGCCGCCATCTACGCGAGTGGAAAGCGAGGTGACGGCGCGGTCATAGCCCGGCGTCAGGGCGTTNNGCCGAAAGCCGCGTCGTCTGCGCCTGCATGCCGGAGATGGCAATGCCCATTATCGCGGAGATTCCCAATGCTCTGCCCCTTACCGTTTAATCTCGTGGCACCCTAGACAGCCCAGATTAGCAAAGCTTGAAGGGGCAGAGTTGACGGATTTCGTCGCTTTGTCGGCCTTATGTACCGGAACGGGACGATCTCTCATCCGGTAGAGAAGCAAGGCAATAAAAAGGAATTAGCTGATCGCCTAATTAGCTAATTAATACGATTTATGCCTGTAGTCATTGGGCTTTAGCCGGGCGATCGCCTGTCCCCGGAAAACCGCTTCATAGCCGTGCTATTGCCAAATGCAGAAGGCCCGCCTTGTCGGGCGGGCCTTCTTCGTCATGCTGTTCTTGGTTCGGCCTTATTCAGCCGCCTCGGCGTACTCGCTCATCGGCGGGCAAGTGCACACCAGGTTACGGTCGCCGTAGACATTGTCGACGCGGTTCACCGAGGACCAGTATT
>DBUL01000163.1 GCA_002307905.1 Rhizobiaceae bacterium UBA1291 | reverse complement strand
GCCTGAACGGCCGGCCTCGCTCGGCGGTCGGCACGGCGCGTGCTCATATGGGGCTGGGCGTCACGGTTCTCGGGATCGTTGCCGTAACCACTTTCGAGACCGAAACCGTGGTCGAGATGAAACCCGGCATGACGGCCGATGCGGGTGGCTACACGGTCACTTTCGACGGCATGAAATCGGCCGTCGGCCCGAACTACACCGAGGATCGCGGCCATTTCACCATCCGGCAGGCGGGCGTCGATCTCGGCGATGTCTGGTCGTCGAAACGGCTCTATACGGCGCGGCGCATGCCGACCACGGAAGCCGGCATACGCACCTTCGGCGTCAGCCAGCTCTACATCGCGCTCGGTGACCAGATCGACGGCGGCGGCCTCGTCGTCCGTGTCTGGTGGAAGCCCTATATTCTTTGCATCTGGTACGGCACGCTGATCATGATGGCAGGCGGATTTGTCTCGCTTTCCGACCGGCGGCTGCGTGTTGGCGTGCCGAAGCGGCATGCCAAGGCGACGGTGCCGGCCGCGTTAGAGGCGGCTGAATGATGCGCCATCCAGGGAAACGGCGGCCGGATGAGGGGCGTATGTCCTGCGCATTCAGGCACATCCTTATTGTTCTTGCCCTCCTTCTCCTTCCCCTCCCGGCCTTCGCCGTCGATCCGGGCGAGAGGCTTGCCGATCCGAAGCTGGAGCAGCGGGCGCGGGACCTTTCGGCCAATCTGCGCTGCATGGTCTGCCAGAACCAGTCGATCGACGATTCGAATGCCGAACTGGCGCGCGACCTCAGGGTGCTTGTGCGTGAGCGCATCATGTCGGGAGACAGCGACGAGCAGGTGATCAACTACGTTGTGTCGCGCTATGGCGAGTTCGTGCTGCTGAAGCCGCGGCTCTCCGCCAAGACGTTGATGCTGTGGGGCGCTCCGGGGTTCCTTCTGCTGGTCGGCCTGGGCGTCGCCATCACTTATGCCCGAGGGCGAAACAGACCGGAACCGAAGAGGCTTTCGGACGAGGAAGAGGCCCGGCTCGGCAAACTGCTCGACGAGTGAACGGCCGGGCGCAGCACGCAGATGCCTCCAAAGATTACAAAGATTTCATCTGGCGTACAGTTCGCAGTAAGGTGAGGCGCCCTATATCTACATCATCCACCGCTTCCACCGGGTTTCCCGGTCTCCAGTCAGAAGAACAGATGAAGGTAGATTACATGTCCGCACAAATTGGTCGCTCCAAGTTCAAGACGATCCTGAGAAATTCGACCGCTGCGGGTCTGGCCGCCGCGATGCTGGCCGGCGCGCTTCCGATCGCGGTCGCCCCCGCCTATGCAGAACCTGTCAAGGTCGAGGCCGCCCAGGTGCCGAGCTTCGCCGACGTGGTCGAGGCGGTGTCGCCGGCCGTGGTTTCCGTTCGCGTCCAGTCCAATGTCGAGCAGACCTCCGACCAGAGCAACTTTTCCTTCGGTTTCGGCGGCCGCGGCTTCGAAGACCTGCCGGATGATCATCCGCTGAAGCGGTTCTTCAAGGAATACGGCCCCGATTCGGAACAATTCGGCCGACGCGCACCCGAGCGCAGGCCGGATGGACGCGGCCAGGGCCGCATGCGCCCCATATCACAAGGCTCCGGCTTCTTCATCTCCGAGGACGGCTATATCGTCACCAACAACCACGTCATCAACGACGGTTCCACCTTCACCATCGTGATGAATGACGGCAAGGAACTGAACGCCAAGCTTGTCGGCAGCGACAGCCGGACCGACCTTGCTCTGCTGAAGGTCGAGAACCCGCAGCAGAAGTTCACCTATGTCACATTCGCCGAAGACGAGAACATGCGCGTCGGCGACTGGGTCGTGGCCGTGGGCAATCCCTTCGGTCTGGGCGGTACGGTGACGGCCGGCATCATCTCGGCGCGTGGCCGCGACATCGGCTCCGGCCCCTATGACGACTACATTCAGATCGACGCGGCCGTGAACCGTGGCAATTCCGGCGGCCCGGACTTCAATTTGGCCGGCGAAGTGGTCGGTATCAATACCGCGATCTTCTCGCCGTCGGGCGGCAATGTCGGTATCGCCTTCGCCATTCCCTCCTCGGTTGCCAAGGACGTCATTGCCAAGCTCAAGGACGGCGGAACGGTCGAACGCGGCTGGCTCGGGGTGCAGATCCAGCCGGTGACTGAGGACATCGCAGACTCCCTCGGCCTTTCGGAAGCGAGCGGCGCGCTGGTCGTCGCCCCGCAGGAAGGTTCACCGGGCGCCAAGGCCGGCATCAAGCAGGGTGACGTCGTCACTGCCGTCAACGGTGAAGCGGTCAAGGATCCCCGCGACCTGGCCAAGCGGATCGCCGCCTTTGATCCGGGCACCACGGTCGATGTGTCGATCTGGCGTGATGGCAAGGCGACGAACATCAAGGTCGAACTCGGCCAGCTGCCGAACGAGACCGCGATTGCCGGCACGGACAGCCAGAGCAGCCCCGCACCGGCGACCCAGCAGGCGCTTGCCAACATGGGTCTCTCCGTTGCGCCGGCCGAGGACGGCAAGGGCCTGACGATTATTGACGTCGACCCCGCCTCCGACGCGGCAGACAAGGGCATCAAGTCCGGCGAGAAGATCACCTCGGTCAACAACCAGTCGGTCGTGAGTGCCGACGACGTGCTGAAGGTACTTGAACAGGCGAAGAAGGACGGTCGCACAAAAGCACTGTTCCAGATCGAATCCGAGAATGGTAGCCGCTTCGTTGCCCTGCCGATCGCTCAGAGCTGACGGCGCCGAACCGACCTGATCCTGGGGCGCCGCTGTCTTATCCGACGCGGCGCCCCTTTCTTATTTGAAGAGAAGGACGTCCATCATGCACACCGGGCAGGGCCAAGCGCCACAGCCGGGCGATTCCGGTTGTGCGCAGACCACCGCAGGCGGTAATGTCGCGCACATGAAGATACTTGTTATTGAAGACGATCTTGAAGCCGCAGCCTACATCACCAAGGCCTTTCGCGAGGCCGGCATTGTCGCCGATCACGCCAGCGATGGGGAAAGCGGCCTCTTCATGGGCAGCGAGAATGGCTATGACGTGATGGTCGTCGACCGCATGCTGCCGCGGCGCGACGGGCTTTCCGTCATCAGTGAGCTGCGCAAGCGCGGCGTCGACACGCCGGTGCTGATCTTGTCGGCGCTCGGCCAGGTCGACGACCGTGTCACCGGGCTTCGCGCCGGCGGTGACGACTATCTGCCGAAGCCGTACGCCTTTTCCGAGCTTCTGGCGCGTGTCGAGGTGCTCGGCCGACGCAAGGGCAAGCCCGAGCAGGACATGGTCTACCGGGTCGGCGACCTGGAGCTCGACCGGCTGTCGCATGAGGTGCGTCGCGCCGGCAAGGAAATCCCGCTGCAGCCGCGCGAATACCGGCTGCTCGAATATCTGATGAAGAATGCCGGCCAGGTGGTGACCCGCACCATGCTGCTGGAGAACGTCTGGGACTATCATTTCGATCCGCAGACCAATGTCATCGACGTACATGTGTCGCGGCTGCGCTCCAAGATCGAGAAGGACTTCGACAAGCCTTTGCTGAAGACGGTGCGCGGTGCCGGCTACATGATGAAGGACGAGGGCTGAGGGTGCCATGAACGCCGGTGCCAAGCTCCTGTTCAAGTCGACCGCGGTCCGGCTGTCGGCGCTCTATATTGCGCTTTTCGCGCTCTGCGCCGCATTGCTGGTGATCTATGTGACGGCGATGTCGGAGCGCATTCTCTACATCCAGACGCGCGACACGCTGAACGAGGAAGTCAAGGAGATCGAGACGGCCTTCGAGCGCGGCGGCATCAACCGCCTGCTTGGGCTGATGGAGCGCCGCGCCCGCCAACCCGGGGCCAATCTCTACATCATCGCCGGCCCGGTGGGCGAGATTCTTGCCGGTAACGTCGCCTCGGTGGAGCCGGGTCTGTTCGACCATGAGGGTTGGACCGACCGGCCCTTCCGCTATGAGCGTTACAACGAGAGCGGCGATGTGCAGCGTCATGTGGCGGCGGGCCATGTCTTCTTTCTCGACAACAAGCTCAGGGTTCTGGTCGGCCGCGACCTCGGCGAACCGAGCAAGCTGCGACTTCTCGTGCGCCAGGCGCTGATGGTGGCGCTTGCCATCATGGGCCTCGGCGCCGTCATCATCTGGTTCGCCATCGGCCGCAATGCGCTGAAACGCATCGACCGGGTCTCTGCGGCGAGCAAGAAGATCATGGCGGGCGATCTCTCGCAGCGCCTTCCGGTTTCCGGGTCGGGCGACGAGTTCGACCGGCTGTCCTCTTCGCTCAACGAAATGCTCGGGCGGATCGTGAAGCTGAACGAGGGCCTGCGCCAGGTTTCCGACAATATCGCCCACGACCTGAAAACACCGCTGACACGCCTGCGCAACAAGGCCTCCGACGCTTTGGCCGAGAAGGACGAAACGGCGCGGCGCGCGGCGCTTGAAGGCATCATCTCCGAATCCGACCAATTGATCCGCACCTTCAACGCGCTGCTGATGATTTCCCGGGTCGAGGCCGGCTCGATCGCCGCCGAACTTTCCGACATTGACCTCTCGGCCATCGCCGCCGACAGCGCCGAGCTGTACGAGCCGGTGGCCGAGGAAGCCGGGCTGGTGCTGGAAACGCGGATCGCGCCCGGGCTGTCGGTGCGGGGGAACCGTGAACTGATCGGCCAGGCGCTTTCGAACTTGATCGACAATGCCATCAAATATGGCGCGACGGTCGAGGGCGAGAGCAAGATCGTGGTGACGGTCGCCAAGGTTGGAGGGGCGGTACAACTGTCGGTCGCCGACAACGGCGCGGGCATCGATGCCGACAAGCGCGAGGCCGTGGTCAAGCGGTTCGTCCGCCTCGATGCCAGCCGCAGCAAGCCGGGCACAGGGCTGGGCCTGTCGCTGGTCGAGGCGATCATGGCGCTGCACGGGGGACGGCTGGAACTTTCCGATACGAACCCGNNCGCGGCCTGACCGCAAGCATGGTCTTTCCCGGTCAGAAGGGGTGACGCCATTCGCCTCTCGGCTTGGCCAGGCCCGAGGGGTGCACGGCTTGATCGCCGGCATGGTCATCGCCGACCAGAAAGCATAACCTCTGCGCAAACCGCGAGATTCGCGAGAAAGCGTCTCGTGAACGGCGCGTGCGGGGGAGGCTTGCGATGGGCGAGACGACGACGAAAAGACTGGCCGAGGTCGCGGAGGCTGTGGTCCGGCCGCTCAACCAGACGGAACAGAAGTCGGTCATCTCCCTGCTGAAGGACGCAGCCAAGCAGCAGCCGGCGATTGCCGAGCTGCTGGCCAGTGAAGGCCCGCTAAGAAGCTTCGTCACGGCGGCGCTCTCCCTCTCACCTTATCTGCGCGACATGGCCATGCTCGATCCGGCGACCCTGGCGCTGGCGCTGGACGAACCGCTCGAACCGCTGCTTGAAGGCCTTGTCGCCGACGCCCGCAATGCCTGGCGCGGCGAGGACGGCGGACCACCCGCGACCGAAGCGCAGGTGATGACGCGGCTGAGAATAGCAAAGCGCAAGCTCTCCTTCCTGACCGCGCTCGCCGATCTTGCCCGGATCTTCGACGCGCGCGACACGACCCGCTGGTTGTCCGCCATTGCCGACGCCTGCGTCGCGGCGGCCATCGATCATCTGCTGCTCGCCGGCGAGGACGCCGGCAAGCTCAGGCTCGCCGACCGGCAAGCCCCGGCGCTTGGCAGCGGGTTGATCGTGCTCGGCATGGGCAAGCTTGGCGCCTGCGAACTCAACTATTCCTCCGATATCGACCTGGTCATCTTCTTCGAGGCGGAGGCGGGCATTCTCGTTTCGCCCGAGGATGCGACCGAGACCTATGGCCGGATGATGCGCCGCCTCGTTCGCATCCTGCAGGATCGCACCGGCGACGGCTATGTCTTCCGCACGGACCTCAGGCTCCGGCCCGATCCGGGCTCGACGCCGCTGGCCGTACCGGTCGAGGCGGCGTTGCTCTATTACGAGGGCAGGGGGCAGAACTGGGAGCGTGCCGCCTTCATCAAGGCGCGGCCCGTGGCCGGCGATCTGAAAGCGGGACAGAATTTCCTGCGCGAGCTCGTGCCCTTCGTCTTCCGCAAATACCTCGACTATGCGGCGATTGCCGATATTCATTCGATCAAGCGGCAGATCCACGTGCACAAGGGCCATGGCGCGATCGCGGTCAAGGGCCACAACGTCAAACTCGGCCGCGGCGGCATCCGCGAGATCGAGTTCTTCGCCCAGACCCAGCAGTTGATTGCTGGCGGTCGCATGCCGGAACTGAGGCTTCGGCCGACCGAGCCGGCGCTACACGCGCTGACTGCCGCCAACTGGATCGATGCTTCGACCCGCGACGAACTGATCGAGGCCTACTGGTTCCTGCGCGACATCGAGCACCGCATCCAGATGGTGCATGACGAGCAGACTCATCTCCTGCCCGAAACCGAGACCGAACTCCGCCGCATCGCCTACATGGCCGGCTTCGATGATACGACGAGCTTTTCCACCCGACTGGAAAGCGTGCTGAAGACGGTCGAGCGGCGCTATGCCCGGCTGTTCGAGCAGGAGGAGGTTCTATCGTCTGCGACCGGCAACCTCGTATTCACCGGCCAGCAGGACGATCCCGATACGCTGCGGACATTGAAGGCGCTCGGTTTCGAGCGACCCGAGGATATTTCCCGCGTCATCCGCACATGGCACTACGGCCGCTACCGCGCCACGCAGTCGGTTGAGGCGCGCGAGCGGCTGACGGAACTGACGCCCCAGCTTTTGAAGACCTTCGGTGAAAGCCGGCGCGCGGACGAGGCGCTCTTTCGCTTCGACAGCTTCATTTCCGGCCTGCCGGCCGGCATCCAGCTCTTTTCGCTGCTGACCAGCAATCCGGCACTGCTCGACCTGATCGTCAACATCATGTCGTCAGCACCTCGCCTGGCCGAGATCATCGCGAGGCGTCCGCATGTGTTCGATGGCATGCTTGATCCCGGCCTGATGGTCGAGCTGCCGACGCGCGACTATCTCGCCAGGCGTCTCTCCTCCTTCCTCCAGGGCAGCCACCACTACGAAGAGATTCTCGACCGGCTGCGCATCTTTGCCGCCGAGCAGCGCTTCCTGATCGGCATCCGGTTGCTGACCGGAACGATCGGCGGGGCGCTCGCCGGTCATGCCTTTACAGACCTTGCCGGCCTGATCATCGAGAAGGCGCTAGGCGCGGTGGTCACCGAGATGGAGGCCGCGCACGGCAAGATCCCCGGCGGCAAGGTGGCGCTTGCCGGCATGGGCAAGCTCGGCTCCTTCGAGCTCTCCGCCGGCTCCGATGTCGACCTGATCCTGCTTTACGAACATGACGACGATGCGGGTGAATCGGACGGGGCAAAGCCGCTCGATCCGGTGCGTTATTATACACGGCTTACCCAGCGGCTGATCGCGGCGCTCTCGGCACCGACGGCGGAGGGCGTGCTCTACGAGGTCGACATGCGGCTTCGTCCTTCCGGCAATAAGGGTCCGGTCGCGACGCGTCTTCGCGCCTTCGCGAAGTACCAGTTCCAGGAAGCCTGGACCTGGGAGCATATGGCGCTCACCCGCGCCAGGCTGATCGCCGGTGATGCCGAACTGATGGACGCGACTCGTGCCGTCATCGCGGCCGTACTGGCCAAACCACGCGAGGAGGCGAAGACGGCGAAGGACGTCGCCGAGATGCGGGCAATGATCTCCAAGGAAAAGCCGCCGAAGGACATCTGGGACCTGAAGCTCATCCCCGGCGGCCTGATCGACATCGAGTTCATTGCCCAGCACCTGGCATTGATCGCCAGAGGGCGCGGTGTCTCGGCGGAGGTCAACGGGCTTTCGACGGCGGATGCGCTGAAGCGTCTCGGCGGCGAACTCATGGATCCGAACGACCTTGATCTTTGTCTCTCAACATTGAGGCTCCTGACCGAGTTGACGCAGGTGATCCGTCTCTGCGTCGATGGCGGTTTCAGCCCCGCCGCAGTTCCGGCCGGACTTATCGATCTTGTCTGCCGCGCCGGCGACAGCCCCGATCTGAAGACGCTGGAAGCGGAACTGCGCCGCCTGACCAAGGCGGTCAGGAAAGTGTTTCAAGGGATCGTGAAGTAGCGCGAGGGTCGAGGCTTGCGGAGAGGCGGCCGCAAGGCGCCCGGTGCGCTCAGGCGGTCTTGGTTGTCCGCTCGGCCTCCGCGCTTAGCGTGCGCCCGATATCTTCGGCAGTCTGGGGACGGCTGAACAGATAGCCCTGGAACTGGGTGCAGCCTTCCGAAGTCACGCTCGAAAGCTGCTCGTCCGTCTCCACGCCCTCAGCGGTCGTGTCGATCCCAAGGCTGCTGCTGAGACCCACGACGGCGCGGACGATCGCGAGGCTTTCTTCCTTGTGTGGCAGATCCTGTATGAAGGACTGATCGATCTTGATCTTGTCGAACGGGAAGCTGCGCAAATAGCCCAGCGAGGAATAGCCGGTGCCAAAATCGTCCATCGCGATCCGGATACCCAGGTTCCGGAGCTCATGGAGTATGGCAAAGGCGCTTTCGTTGTCCTGGATAAGTACCAGCTCGGTGATCTCAAGCTCCAGCCTGCTGGCCGGCAGGCCCGAGGTCACGAGGGCATTTGTGACCGAGTGAACGAGGTTCTTGTGCTTGAACTGGGCCGGGGAGAGGTTCACGGCGATCGTGATGTGGCTCGGCCACTTGGCAGCCTCGGCGCAAGCCTGCTGCAGTACCCATTCACCCAGTTGCACGATCAGGCCGGTCTCCTCGGCGACCGGGATGAACTCCGCGGGCGAGATCATGCCGCGCTCCGGATGGTGCCAGCGCACAAGGGCTTCGCACGCGGTAACGGTCCCGGCCTTCACGTCGATGATTGGCTGATAGTAGACCTCGAACTCGTGGGTCACGATCGCCTTGCGAAGATCGAGTTCAAGGCTGCGTCGCGCCTGCATTCGCGCATCCATGCCAAGCTCGAAAAAGCGATAGGTGCCTCCACCATCGGCTTTGGAGCGGTAGAGTGCGAGATCAGCATTCTTCATCAAGACGTCCGGCACCGTACCGTCACTGGGAGCCATCGCGATGCCAATGCTGGCCGCCACCACCACCTGGTGACCATCCAGATCGAACGGCGTGCCCAGCACTTCGACGAGACGTGACGCGAGCGCCGTGACGTCGGACGGATGCTCGGGGTCGACTTGAAGGATGACGAATTCATCGCCCCCCAGTCGCGCCAGGACATCCTCGCTGCGCGTGCAACTGCGCATGCGATCGGCGGCCGCCAGGAGAAGGAGGTCACCCACGGGATGGCCCAGCGTGTCATTGACGTTCTTGAAATGGTCGAGGTCCAGGCTGAGAACCGCTATCGACCTCGATTTTGGCATCCGCCCGACGATCGAGTCCATGCGCTCATAGAAGGCAGCACGGTTGAGCAGGCCGGTCAGCGCATCATGATGCGCGAGATACTTGATCTTCTCTTCGGTAAGCAGTCTTTCGGTAATGTCCTCATAGGTAGCGACAAAGCCGCCGTTTGGGGCCGGCCGGTGGGTCATGGCAATGCTGCGCCCATCGCCAGTGCGGTGGACGGCATATCCGATCGAGCGTTCGGCAATGAAGCGTTGGGTCAGTTTCAGGGTGTCCTGCAGGTCCTCTTCGCTTCGCCCCGCCTTCCGGAAGGCCAACTCCAGCAATTCCCGGACCGTTCGGCCGGGCCTTACTTCTTCCGGCGCGAGCCGAAAGATCTCCGCAAATCGCCCATTCGCGACAACGAGCTTTTCCTGAGCGTCGAACATGCTCAGGCCCATCGACATATTTGAGAGCGCCGTATCCAGGCGCTCATTCTGGGTGGCCAGATCCTTCTGGCTCCGCTGCAGAGCGCCCATCGTCTGGTCGAGCACCCGCAACGGGAAGATCCTAAGCGCAAAGTACATGCCGAAGCCAAGCATGGAACTGAGGATCGCCACCAGCCCGGCCTCATAGAGACGGCTGCGGAAGCTGGTCACCGCCTCGATGTAGGCGCGCGGCTGACCAGAAACGAAAACAGGCGTGCGCCGGGCAACCGTCGGGGCCGCGAGCGGCGCTCCGACCTCCAAGACCAACTCTCCGTCCGCTGCGTAGATTCGCTGCTGCAAGGCTTCGCCATCGGCGTAGGGGAATTCGATCAGCTCCTGCAGGCGGAGCTGCTGGTATTGCCAGAGGCTGTTGTGCGCATAGATGTACTGCGCCACGCGATTGCTGGCGAGCCCGGCCTTGAGATCCAGCGTGCGCCTCGTGTCGGAATAGGCATCTAGAAGAAAGAGCAATGGGCCCGCGACCGCAGTCACCAGCGCCACGGCCAATCCAATCGTGCTGACGAGGTTGCGGAGTCGTGTGGTGGCCATGCTACTCGTCACTCCCGACTGTCAGGCTTCCGGTTTCACGCAAGACCTTTCGACCTTCATCAGACTGCAGAAAGTCAAGCAAACCTTGTGCTGCGGTGGCGGTCTTCTCCGCATAGACGAGGTAGAATCGCTTTTCGTAAGGGTAGGCGCCGCTTTCGAAATTCTCCAGCGTCGGCTCCACGCCATCGATCGCGACAAGCCGGACGTCGCGTTTTTCGGTGACGATCTGACTGAGGCCGGACTGGACAAGCGACCCGGGCAGGTCTTCAGCCGTGCTGGCGGTGTCCTGATCCGTCTGGGCCACGCGAAGCTCGGGGCGCAGCCGTGCTGCGTCGATTGCCTCTGCCATGCCCGGAAACTGCAAGATGAATATCGCGTTGTCGGTCTCAGACTTAGGCCTGAGGATGACGCGGACAGGCGTCCCGTCCGGCCATTTCGCGGTCTGCGTCCCGAACATTTGCGGTAGGTCACTGCTTTTCACACTGCCGGGCGCGGGGTGTGAGGTGATCAGCACCAGCGGGGTCAGCGCGAAGCGGGTGTCCCTCAAGCCACGCGCGGACTCCTCCGCCTTCAGCGCCCGCGAGGAAATTGCCAGATCGATGACGCCATCGGCAACTGCGCGGATAGCGCCCGAACTGCCGAGGTCGGGTACGATTTCGATCGTTGGGCCGCCCTGGGCGGCATAGGCCATGGAAATGTGCTGTGCCATCGGCATTGCGCCGCCGGTGCCGCCGACACGCAGCGTATCAGCCGCGCTTGCCTGTCCGGCCAGCAGGCCTGCAGAGAGAAGGGTGATCAAGGATTGGGTCCAATATGACCGACGCATTCTTCACCTTCTCCGACTGCCTGAAGTCGCGCTAAGAGGGAACGGGAGTCGAAGTTGTATCAGCAATTACGAATGAAATCACGTCCGCACGGTTTGCAAATGCCGCCATGGTAAATTCCGCAGGATGCCAAGGGCCGGCTCACGCGGACGGAGGCAGCGGTCGACGGAACAACTGGCAGGTCGGCTGCGAATACCAGCCGTCTTCCTCCCTGTTCAAACCGGTAAGCGGGATGTGGCGGGCGAGGCCCTTGCCTGTCTCTCACGCCCGCTTGCGGGTCGTCTCGATCACCAGAACGTCCGGGATCCGCACCGATACCACGGTGCCCTTGCCTTCGCAGGAGCGTATCCTGAGGCTGCCGCCGTGCATGTTGACCAGCGAGCGGGAGATGGCGAGGCCGAGGCCCGAGCCGCCATTGCTTTTGGCATACTGGCTCTGCACCTGCTCGAACGGCTGGCCGATCTTGCCGAGAGCCGCCGCCGGAATACCGATGCCGGTATCGGCGATGGTGATCGCCACCCCGTTGCCGATCTTGCGGGCGCGAAGCGCGACCCGTCCACCTGACTCGGTGAACTTCACGGCGTTCGACAGAATGTTGAGGAGGATCTGTTTCATCGAGCGGCGGTCGGCGGTCATGGTCAGGCCGGAGGTGACGCGCTGCTCGATGTGGACGTTCTTTTCCTCGGCCGGGATCGCGGTCAGCCGCAGGCTTTCCTCGATCAGCGCGTCGAGATCGATCGTCTCGCAGCGGATCTTCATTTGCCCGGCCTCGATCTTCGACATGTCGAGGATGTCGTTGATGACGTTCAGCAGGTGCTTGCCGCTCTCGTGGATGTCGCGGGCATATTCCGAGTATTTCGGTGAGCCGATCGGCCCGAACATGCCGGCGAGCAGGATTTCGGAGAAGCCGAGAATGGCGTTGAGCGGGGTTCTGAGTTCGTGGCTCATATTGGCGAGGAATTCCGACTTCGCCTTGTTGGCGGCCTCGGCGCGTTCCTTTTCCGCCTGGTAATTGGCATTGGCGACCGAAAGCTCGGCCTTCTGGCGCTCCAACTTCTTCTGCGAGGAGGAGAGGTCGCCGATGGTCGCCATCAGCCGGCGTTCCTGTTCGCGCAGGCGCTCCTGGTGACGTTTCAAAAGGGTAATGTCGGTGCCGACCGAGACGAGGCCTCCGTCGCGCGTCCGGCGCTCGTTGATCTGCAGCCAGCGCTCGTCGGCGAGCTGGACCTCGGTGGTGCGCGATGAGCCGCTCGGATCGGGATCTGCAACGCGGCGCTGGATGATCGGCCGCTGGGCCGCGGCCTGGACGACCGCGCGCTCGGTGCCCGGCACGAGGATGCTGTCGGGCAGGCCGTAGACGTGCTGGAAGTGGGCATTGCACATGACCAGCCGGTCGTTCTTGTCCCACAGCACGAAAGCCTCGGACGTGCATTCGATCGCATCGGCGAGACGCTGGTCGGCCTCGGCGTAGCGCTGGGCAAGGCGATGCTGCTCGGTGACATCCATGGCGATGCCGATCACATGCATGCAGCCGGTATTGGAACAGATGACCTGGGCACGGGCCCGCATCCAGACATAGTGGCCCTGGGCGTGGCGCATGCGAAAGATCTGGTCGATCTGCTTGGAATTACCGCGACCCACGGCCCGGGCCAGCGCAAAGAGGCTGCCGTCGTCCGGATGCATCAGTCGCGCCGCATCGGCAAAGGCCATCACCTCGCCCGACGGCGGCAGTCCGAGCATCTCGTACATCGAGCGTGACCAGAACAGCTTGCGATTGGCGAGATCGAAGTCCCAAAGGCCGCAGCGGCCGCGAGACAGGGCGGCTTCCACGCGCAAATTGCTTTCGAGAAAAATGTCGTCGGCCTCGCGGGCACGCTTGGTCTGATGGAAATAGGCGTAGACGATGACGCTGAGGATCAGCGAAATCCCCGCAAAGAGCGTGACGTTGAGAGCGATCTCGCTGCGCCAGAAGGCCAACGTCGGCAGGAGGGAATGGGCGGTCAGCACCATTGCGCCGTCCGTTCCGACCGGAGTTAGTATAGCGAAATGACGCTGACCGCCGATGTCCGTCTCGATGCCGCCGGACCGATCGCCAAAGCANNGGCGGATGGCGGCGACCTGCGGAAGCAGATTGGCGAGCGGCAGGCCGACATAGCCCGCACCGGCTGCCGACGACGCGAAGATCCGGCCCGAGGGTTCGACCATGAGCACGAAGGCCCCACCGGCGAGACGCTCGGCCGGCAGCAGGGCCGTGAGTGCCGTCTCGGCGGCCGTGCGGTCGGCCGAGACGAACAGGGCCTCGCGTCCGGCGAGGGCAGCATTGGCCGTGGTGGCGACCAGCGCGGTGATCTGGCGCACGCCGCTCTCCATGCGGGCATGTTCGCCGAGTATGCCGGCGACGCGCGCAAGGGCCACCACCGAGAGGAAGGCGAGGATCAGAATGGGAATGGACCGGCGCAACACGGTCTCGATCCGGCGCGAATGACCGTTGCCGGAATCGTTGATCCGGGCCATGCGCTCACCAAGCCCGCCGAAGAAGGCCACAATGCCTGAAAAATTGAGTCGCAACCGCTCATCGGCTGCGGTTGCCCGCCGCGCGTTCGACATTGTCCCTGCCTCTGCCCCTCGTGTGATCCGAAGCGCCGCTCGCCCGAATCTAACCTAATGAATCACTGGTGATTCGCCTTGTCCAGACGGGTTTGGTGAACAAAATCTTAAGCCCTTAATCCGAATCGGCTTTTTTTGTGCAACCTGTGTCAAAGGCTTGAATTTGATTGAAAACATCGCCCGATCTCGCCTATCGATTAGGCCGCTGATCAATGCTGGCTGAGCCCGAAGGGGGAAGTTCCGACATGTATCCGAAACCGTTTCGCCGGTCTCCGTTGTGGGCCGCGCCGGCTGTCGCTGTCCTTGCATCGCTGGTGGCGGGTGGGCCAGCCCGGGCCGTCGAGCCGCAGCCACCCGAACTCTACGGCGAGATCACCGCGGAGCAGACCGAGGGGGCCAACCAGTTTGCCCTCAACAATGCCATCGCCACCGTCTTTCACGAGGCCGGCCACATGCTGGTCTCGGAGTTTTCGCTCCCGGTTCTCGGCAAGGAGGAGGATGCGGTCGACGGGCTCGCGGTGTTGCTCCTCCTCGAAGCTGAGGACGAGGACTTCAACAGCGCCGTTGAGGACTGGGCCAATATCTGGTTCCTCTCGGCCGGCGCGAACGGAGACGAGGAGGAGCTGGAATTCTGGGACAGCCACGGCCTGGATGAACAGCGGGCCTATGCGACCGTCTGCCTGATGATCGGCAAGGACAAGAAGCGCTTCGGGGATTTCGCGGAGTCGCTCGAATTTCCCGACCACCGTGCCGAGGAATGCCCGGGTGAATACCAGAGCCTGCTGCAAAGCTGGGAGAAGGTCCTGAAGCCTTATGAAGCGAGCGAGAGTGACGTGACGCAGTTCAAGATCACTTATGAGAAGACCAAGGATCCGAAGCTCGCCTATTTTCGCGAGATGATCAAGAACGCCGGCGTGCTCGAAATGGTCGCCGCGGCGTTTTCCGGCAGCTACAAGCTGAAGGACGGGATCAGGCTGACGGCGATGGAATGCGGTGTGGCCAATGCCTTCTGGAGCGCCGACGATCGCCAGATGACGCTCTGCTACGAGGATGTGCTCAACAGTGCCCAATTGGATGCGCAGTGGTACATCGACAATCCCGACGGCGAAGCGGTCGAGGAGGACGTCGACCCTGACAGCGCGCCTATCAAGCGCGACGCGGGATCACCCCGCGCCGGGGCGTCCCGCTCGGGCTAGGGTCAGCCCTTCAAGATCCGCTCGACGATATCGGCGACGTCGGACGAGAGCGACGGCGCTCGCTCGATGGTCATCAGCGCCTCTCGGGCCTGATCGGCGCGCACCGGCTCGAGCAGCCGCCAGGAGCGCAGGGCCGTCAGCAGACGCGCGGCGAGCTGCGGGTTGCGCTTGTCGATCGCAAGGATCTCTTCGGCGAAGAAGTGATAGGCCTTGCCGTCCGGCCGGTTGAAGCCGGTCGGGTTGGCAAAGGCGAAGGTGCCGATCAGCGCACGCACCCGGTTCGGGTTCGACGCGGTGAAATGCGGGTTCTGCATCAGGCGCATGACGCGCTCCAGCGCGCCTTCGCCCGGAATGGTTGCCTGGATCGAGAACCACTTGTCGAGCACCAGCGCATTGGCGGCGAAGCGGCTTTCAAACGCTGCGAGCGCCGCATGGGTCTCTGTCGCGTCGGGGAAGCGGTGCGCGAGAACGGTCAGGGCCTGCGACAGGTCCGTCATGTTGTCGGCCTTGGCAAAGGCTTCCGCAGCGCCGGCCGGGCTGTTGTCGCTGAGCGCCAAGAAACCGAGGGCTGCATTGCGCAATGCGCGACGGCCGGCCCCGGCGGCATCGGGACTGAAAGGGCTTGACGCGGCAAGCACTTCATAAAGGCTGCGGAAGGTCGTTGCACCCGCCGCGGCAATTGCCGAAAGGATAGCCTGACGGCCCTGGTGGATCGCGTCGGGGTCGTTATTGGCGCCCAGTTCGCGGGCGATGTCGGATTCGCTCGGCAGCGCCAGAGCCTGTGCGCGGAAGGCCGGCTCGAGGCTGTCGTCGGCGGCGATCGCNNGAGCGCCAGATCGGTGATCGCCTGCCAGCGGGCGAAGAGGTCGCTGTCGTGGCGGGCAATGTGGGCGAGGTCGTCGGCGCTCTGGGGGAAATGCAGATTGACCGGCGCGGAGAAGCCGCGGTTGAGCGAAACGACCGGACGGGCGCCGATGCCGGAGAAGGTGAAGGTCTGGCTCCGCTCGGTCAGGTGCAGAACGTCGCCGGCAATCTCTCCGCCGCTCACTGTGCCCGGCTGGACCTCAGCGCCGTTCTCGCCGATCAGCGCGAACTTCAGCGGAATGTGCATGGGCTCCTTGGCTGTCTGGCCGGGCGTTGCCGCGACCATCTGCTCAAGTGAGAGCGTGAATGTCTTGGCGGCCGCGTCGTAGGACGACGAGACAGTGATCTGCGGCGTGCCGGCCTGGTGGTACCAGAGCGAGAACTGGGTGAGATCGCGGCCGCTTGCATCCTCGAAGCACTTGACGAAGTCCTCGACGGTGGCGGCGTCGCCGTCATGGCGCTCGAAATAGAGGTCCATACCCTTCTTGAACCCGTCTCGGCCGAGAATGGTCGCGATCATGCGGGTGACTTCGGAGCCCTTCTCGTAGACGGTGGTCGTGTAGAAGTTGTTGATCTCACGATACTTGGTCGGGCGAACCGGATGGGCGAGCGGGCCGGTGTCCTCCGGGAACTGTTCAGAGCGCAGATGGCGGACCTCGGCGATGCGCTTGACGGCGCGCGAGCGCTGGTCGGCGGAGAATTCGTGGTCGCGGTAGACGGTCAGGCCTTCCTTCAGGCACAGCTGGAACCAGTCGCGGCNNGCCGGTCCAGTTGTGGAAGTATTCATGGGCGATGATCGCCTCGATATTGGCATAGTCCTGGTCGGTTGCGGTTTCGGGATCGGCCAGCACATACTTGTCGTTGAAGATGTTGAGGCCCTT
>DBUL01000253.1 GCA_002307905.1 Rhizobiaceae bacterium UBA1291 | reverse complement strand
CATCACGCGCTGGCGCTGGCCACCAGACAATTCGTGCGGATAGGCCGAAAGGCGTTTTTCCGGATCGCGGATGCCGACCTGGCGCAGCAGTTCAAGCGTGCGTTCGCGTGCCGTCTGGCCGGCGATGGCCTGATGCAGCGCCAGGATTTCGCCGATCTGCTTCTCGATATTGTGGAGCGGATTGAGCGAGGTCATCGGCTCCTGGAAAATCATCGCGATGCGCCCGCCGCGCACGCTTTCCAGCGCCTGGCGCGGTGCCCCGCAGACCTCGCGCCCCTCGACTCGAACCGAGCCGGTGACGCTCGCCTTGCCCGGCAGCAGGCCGAGCGCTGCAAGCCAGGTCACCGACTTGCCGCAGCCGGATTCGCCGACCAGGCCCAGCGCCTCACCGGGCTTCACGTCGAGATCGATGCCGTGCAGGACCTGAACGCCGTCGAAGGCGACTTTCAGATTGCGAAGTTCCACGAGATTGGGGCTCATTGCGGTCACCTTCTTCAAGGCCTGATGCGGCATGGCCTTGGGCCCGCCGCTGCGGTTGCTGGAAGGGCAAATCCGGCGGCGCAGGCGCCGCCGGATCGAACTGGAGCGATCACATCGTCCAATTGTTGGAGCGGAAGTCCATGGCGAAGGCGGGGGCCGCCTTCCACTTGAGCGAGGACTTCATGCCGGTGAAGACGGCGTTCTGGTGCAGGACCTGGTAGGCCGGGTCTTCGCGTTCGGCGATTTCCAGCATGCGGGCATAGGCCTTCTTGCGCAGCGCGCGGTCGGTCGAGGTCTCAAGCACGACGGCCAGCTCGTTCATCTCGGCGTTGGTCCAGTCCTTCTTCTGCTGCATCTCTCCGTTCGGGCCGAACTGCGTGACCATCGGGGTCACCGGGTCGTTGATGTTGGCCGAAGCCGACCAGTCGCGCACGCCCTTGACGCCTTCCGGATCGTGGATCTGAGCCCAGTTTTCCTTCATCTGGATCTCGACGTTGAGACCGACCTGCTTCCACATCTCGACCATGACCTGACCATTGGCGGTCTGGTTGGTGTAGTAGTTGTTGAGCAGGCGGAAGGGGATGGCGTCGCCCTTGTAGCCGGCCTGCTTCAACAGGTCCTGGGCGAGCTGCGGATTGTATTCCGGCGCGGCCCAGCCATCGATGAACATGTTGGTCGTCTTGAAGATGTCGAACTGCAGGCCCGGCGGCACCAAGGTCTGGCCGCCCCACAGGGCATCGACAATCGCCTCGCGATCGATCGCATGGGTCATGGCGCGACGCACCAGCGGGTTGGCGAGGATTTCGTTCTGGGTGTTGAACACCGAGATGCGGTGGTTGAGGATGGTAGAGCCCTGGACCTCGAAGCCCGAGGCGGCCTGAACCGTGGCGATCTGGTCCGGCGGCAGGTCGCAGGCGAAGTCGTACTCGCCAGACAGCAGGCCGTTGACGCGCGAGGCGACTTCCGGAACCTCGACGAAGCGGATTTCCTCGAGCGGCGGGCGGCCGCCCCAGTATTCATCGAAGGCAACCAGCGTCAGCGAGACGTCCGGCTTGTAGTCGCCGACCATGTAGGGGCCGGTGGTGATCGGCTTGCGGGCCCAGTCGGTATAGGAAGCGGCTTCATCCCAGGCCCGGCGGTTGGCGATCTGCGAACCGAAGGCGTAGAGGCGGCCTTCGAGCGTCACGTCCGGCGTCGCGTTGTGGAAGCGCACGGTGTACTTGTCGACGGCTTCGACGCCGGCGAGCGCCGGCCACAGGCGGCGGCCGATGCCGGGAACGGCTGCCGGCAGTTCCTTGACGGTGGTCGGCTTGTTGTCGGATTCATAGATCGTCTTGCCGCCCTTCGGCTCGGTATTGCCGAACAGGCGCTCCTTGGAGAAGGAGAAGACGACGTCTTCGGCCGTCAGTTCGTCGCCATTGTGAAACTTGACGCCCTGGCGCAGCTTGAGTTCGAGCGTCTTGTCGTCGATGCGCTTCCATTCGGTGGCAAGGCCGGCAACCGGACCCTGATTGCCCATCCAGTCGCGGTTGATCAGGCCTTCCCAGAAGTTCGGGAAGAAGACGCGTTCGCCGACGTTGGACTGTTCGTTCCAGATGTCGAGCGTGTTGTTGTTGGTGATCTTCTGCACGGCGATCGTCACCGAGGGGCGCTTGCCCTGGGCCAAGGTCATGCGCGGCAGGATGAGGCTGCCGGCGGTCGCGCCGAACAGTCCAAGGGTGTGACGGCGGGTGATGGGAAGCATCGGAATACTCCTTTTCGCAAGAGAGAGACAGCAGGGAAAGCGGAAGCGGTTTCTTTGCGCCAGCCCGGTGTCGGTTTGTTAATGGCCCCATGAATTTTTAGTGATATTTCCGCCGCGGCGACCGCGACGGACAACGGTCAGGCAGTCACCGTGCGCGCTGCTGGTTCGCGAGCCGGCACGCGACAAGGTGATGTGGAAAGAAGCGTGTCGAACGCGCCCGCAAGGTCATCGGCTCCAATCGCGATCAATGACGCACCGGCACCGGCCAACACAGACTGCCGGTCGGCGCGCGGATCGGCCGGGTCGATGAAGCCGATCGCCCGCATTCCGGCGGCGACTGCGCCGGCGATGCCATGCGGACTGTCGTCGACCACGATGCAATGGGTTGGGTCGACGCCGAAACGGTTTGCACAGAGCAGGAAGAGATCCGGTGCGGGCTTCGGTCGCGCGACCATCTCGGCGCTGAAAATATGGCCCCCGAAGGCATTCCAGAGATCGAAGAGGCCAAGACTGTTCTTCAAGCGCTCGAGGGTGCTGTTGGAAGCGACACATTTGCGATGCGGCAGGGAGCGGATGAGCTGCGGCATGCCGGGCATGGGCAAGAGCGAGCGGGCGAATTCGCCATAGAGACTAGACCGGGTCTCGGCAAAGACCGCTGTCACGTCGTCCAGTCCGAATTCTTCCCGGCAGATGCGCATGGCATCGGTCTCGGAATAGCCAGTAAAGCGACGGTGCACTTCGTCCGGGGTGATCTCCACCCCGGCATTTCGCAAAGCGCGGCAGAACACGCGGCTCGATGCAGGTTCGCTGTCGATCAGCACGCCATCGCAATCGAAGATAAGCAGTTCCGTCGTGGTCAAGGCGCAGTCCGTTCCTGTTGCGGCGGAGGCAGGGTGAACGTTGGGTCCAGTTCGCACCTTCGCATGGCTTGCTGGCCAGCCGGCTTTCGGAAACAATTGTCTTCACGCCCGCGGTCATCTATGCGGTGTGTCTACGTTACATATGTTACGTGCATGTGACATTTGATCGGAGAGGGAATTTGGAAAACCAGCAATTGATGGTGCGGGCTTCGTGGCTCTATCATGTCGAGGGCTTGACCCAGGCGCAGATCGGCGAGCGGATGAACCTCACCCGCCGGCGAATCAACGAGTTGCTGGCCGCCGCCCTCGAGCCNNCCGGATCAGTTTCAGCTCACCGCTTGCCGAGAATGTCGAGCTGGAGGCGCGGCTTTGCGAACACTTCGGGCTTCAAGATGCCGTGGTGGCGCCGACGCCTGCGGATCCGTCACGGATGCATGCGGTGATAGGCCGGGCGTCGGCTGTATTTCTCGACCGGCTCATCCAGGTCCGCAAACCGAGGTCGATTGGTGTCGGCTGGGGCGCCACGCTGCATGAAACGGTCAAGCAGATGACGGGTGCAAACGAACCCGAGATGCGCGTGCGTTCGTTGATGGGCGGGCTGACGCGCGGTTCCGAGATCAATACGTTCGAAATCGTCAGAAGCTTTGCCAAGGTATTGAACGCCAAGTGCCACTATTTCGCGGCACCCATCTATGCCGGCAGCGAAGAGGCCCATGCAGTGATCATGGCCCAGCCGGTCTTTCAGGAATTCCTGCGTGAAGGTTCCAATGTCGACCTATCCTTCTTGAGCGTCGGCGATGTGACTGGCCGCTCGCTACAGGTACGCTATGGTTTGCCGCAACAGACCGATATCAGCGAACTCGTTGCGATGGGTGCTGTCGGCGACCTTCTCGGGCGCTATCTCGATGCTGAAGGAAGCCCGGTCGATCATCCCCTCAACCGTCAGGTCATTTCACCGGATCTTATCGCCTATCGCGGCATTCCGACCCGTATCCTTGCATCCGGTGGGCCGCACAAGCGTGCAATCCTGCTTGCAGCGCTGCGGGCGTCACTTGCAACTGCGATTGTCACCGATGCCGAAAGCGCAAGGTTTCTCCTAAAGGGCCCAGGCGCCTGACGTGAGCGACGCCTCGCTGACGAGGCAGAGAGCCCACCGTAGCGCGTCAGCCAGAGCAGGCGAGAACAGCGAGCTGATCGTGGGATCTGACACCGGTCGGGCCAATGCCTCGTCGGCGAGGTCTGCGAGAACTCGGAAGATATAGCGGTCAGGCGAGCTGATGCACTGCGTCCCGCTTGGTTTTTCCCATGATGGTGACCTTTCTTCACTTCTTAGCGAATAGGCCTCCCCAGATCTCCTGTCTATTCAGACTGGAGGTAGGCGATCACGGCATCTGAGATCATCTGCCTGTGGCGATTGTAGAGTTCTGGCTCGCGGGTCGCGCCGGAAGCCGGCACTGGATGCCGCCTTCCGATTGGGTCGCCCGGAAGATGCCAACGTTGAGTTGCTCATACGTCGCCCGTTGTGACCCCGGCGAGCAGTGCAGCGCCGAACACCTGGCCAACAGCGCGTCCTTCGGCCTAGTCGTCAGCCCTGAGGGCGGCGTGCTGATGGACCCGGGCGGCTGCGAGCGAGGCGTTGGCCGCATCACCATTTCTACCCCCAGCAGATCGTTTCGGTCCAGCGGCCATTCTTTTCGTGCGGCAATCCGGTGTCGCTGGCGACCGCCGGCAATTGAAAAGATTGTCGGCTGGCAAACTGCTCGGCCTTTCTGCACAAGTCTAAAACAGCGTTTCTTTCTTTCGCGCCGAAACGGCGATATCTCAGCTAAGGTAGAAACTGCGCGGCATTGTGATTTGAATGGTATGGACAAAAAATTGAACAACAGAAAATTGGAAGAGCATGCCTGCAATCTCATTGGAGTTCGTCTCCGCGCATCCGTACTGGCAATCCGGCTCAGGCTTGCTTACTCGGCGCTATTTCATCGGGCCGGGCGCATCCAGCGGAGCTTGGGATTTCATTTTCTTGGCGGCGCGGTGATGACAAGACGTTTGCACGGCACAATAGCCCTTGCTGGCGCGGTGCAGCCATGAGCGCCACATCTCTGTCGGCGGACCAGCTGCGCGCCGTTTGCGATCCGGCTTCCCTGTCGTTTGACACCACCGCCACGCTCGAGCCATTGGAGGTATTGATCGGGCAAGACCGTGCAGTCGAGGCGATCCGTCTGGCCGCCCAGATGGAGCACCACCGCTTCAATCTCTATGTCCACGGGCCGGAAGGCAGCGGTCGCCACTCCGCGGTGCTGAAAATCCTCAACGAGGAAGCAGCGGGGCGGCCGGTGCCCTCGGACTGGGTTTACGTCCAGAATTTCGGCGATCCTGACCGCCCGCTTGCCATCGAAGTGCCGCGCGGCATGGCGCCCAAGATGCGTGCAGCCATGATCTCGCTGGTTGAAGATCTGGCGATCCACATTCCGTCCCTTTTGGTGTCAGAAGACTACCAGAATCGCCGCAGGGCGCTGGAGCAGGAATACGGCGCTCGCCACGAATCCGCCTTCGAAATCCTGCGCAAAGCAGCCGAAACGCGCAATGTGGCGATCCTGCGCACTCCGATGGGGTTTTCACTCGCGGCCATGCACGGGGACGAGATCCTCAAAGCCGACGCGATGGAACGCTTATCCCAAGGCGAACGCCAGAAGGTCGATGAAGATGTCGCGGCGACAGAGCAGGAGCTGGAGGATTTTCTGCTGGCCCTGCCAGAACTCGAACGCGAACAACGCAGCGCTATCGGCCAGCTGAACGAGGAAATGGCAAAGCTCGCGGTGGACGCCGCGCTCTCGCGGGCTATTCACGATTTTGTTGGCATACCGGCATTGGCTGCCTATTTCGAGGCGCTACGGGCTGACCTAATCGCCCACGCGGATTTGTTCTTGTCGCTGGAACACGGCAAGGCCGATGACCCATTTCCCGCCCAACTTGTGGCCTTGCGCGACGATCCGCGCTTTCACCGCTATTCTGTCAATGTGATGATCACCCATGGCGAGGACATCGCTGGCGCGCCGGTGGTCGTTGAGACCTTGCCCACTTTGGCCAATCTGACCGGAGAGATCGATTACATTCCGTTGCAGGGTGCCTTGGTTACCGATTTCACGCAGATCAAACCGGGGGCTTTGCATCGCGCGAATGGCGGTTTTCTGGTCCTCGACGCGCGACGCGTGCTGAGCGAACCCTATGCCTGGGATGCGCTGAAACGCTGCCTCGAGACCAGGGCGGTGCATCTCATCACCGCCGCCGAACGATCGGGCCTGATTGCCACGACCAAGCTCGAACCCCAACCTATCCCGCTTAGGGTGCGCGTCGTGCTGGTGGGCGATCGGCTGCTCCATCTGCTGCTCTCTGAACTCGATCCGGATTTTGCGCAGTACTTTCGCGTCGCCGCCGAATTTGGCGAGGATATGGCTCCCCGCCCGGGAACAGTAGCCCTGTTTGCACGGCTCGCGGCAACCGTGGTGGCGCGCGAGGGCCTGCGACCCGTGGCGCGAGACGGGGTGGCCGCTCTTGTCGATGCCGCGACCCGCGCCGCGGAAGACCAGGAAAAGCTGTCGCTGCGGATGGGCGAGATCTGGGACATCTTGTTCGAAGCCGATCATTTGGCCGGAAAGGATCATGCAGCCTCGGTGACCGCGGACCATGTCGCGCGGGCCATTGCCGCCGCTGATCGCCGCCGTGGGCTGACCCGTGACCGGCTGCAAGAGGCGATTGTCCGGGGCATAATCCAGATATCCACGCAGGGCAGCGTGATCGGCCAGGTGAACGGCCTGACCATCAGCGCTCTCGGCGAGGAGTGCTTTGGCGCACCGGTCCGCATCACCGCCCGTGTGCGCATGGGCACTGGACGTGTCGTCGATATCGAACGCGAGGTGCGGCTGGGTGGACCGATCCACTCCAAGGCTGTGCTGATCCTGTCGAGCTTCCTGGCAACGCGCTATGTTCCGGATACCCCGCTTTCACTTTGGGCGAGCCTCGTATTCGAGCAAAGTTACAGTGGCGTCGAGGGTGATAGCGCCTCGCTCGCCGAACTCTGCGCGCTTTTGTCGGCGCTGGCAGAAGTGCCGCTCTCGCAATCCTTTGCAGTCACCGGATCGGTGAATCAGATGGGTGAGGTACAGGCAGTTGGCGGCATCAATGAAAAGATCGAGGGGTTCTTCGACGTCTGCCAGGCCGTAGGACTGACCGGGCGGCAGGGCGTGATCATCCCACATTCGAACCAGTCCAGCCTGATGCTGCGGCCAGATGTCGTTGAAGCGGTCGCGGCGGGGCGTTTTCAGATCCATACAGTAACAAATATCGACGATGCGATCGAACAGTTGACTGGCCTGCCAGCCGGCAAACGAATGCTGAATGGCGAGTTTCAGGAAGGCTCGGTCAACGCCAATATCGAGGTGAGGCTTCTGGAGTTTGCCGACACCCGCAGCTCGATGCTGCAATTGCGATTGCCCGAGGGGCTGGGAGGCGCCGAGGATGCATGAGGGTTGAATCGCTTTGAGTTTCGTGGACACCCTCGGCTCACGTTGATACAAGAACTATCTGCCAGGGACCTTGAAGCTGTCTTGGATTGCCTGCGTTGCGAACTTCAGGATGCTCTCATCATCAAAGTGTTGTTCCCTGACATAGCCTTGTGATCTCGGTACGACTACCTCCATGGTGGGGGGAACCTCGGCTAACATTCCGTTGAGTATGTATTTGAGGTGAGCCTGGGCCCGCACCCCACCCAACGCTCCATTGGAGACCGAGATTACCATGCAACGCTTGCCCTTGAATGGAGAAGCATAGGCAGGACGAGAAACCCAATCGATGGCATTCTTCAGCACGCCGGGAATGGAATAGTTGTATTCCGGGGTCACGAAGATGAGGCCTGATGCCATCTCGATCTCGGCGCGCAGACGCGCCACAGCGGCGCCGCCGTCGTGATCGGCATTGTAGAGGGGAATGTCGCCAATCACCGCCTGTGTCAGGGTAATGTCAGGCCCAAGCCGCTCTTTCAGGGTAAGCAGCAGAGCTGTGGACGAGGAGGCGGCGCGCAGGCTGCCGGAAATGCCGAGAAGTTGCATGGATGGACCTCAGAGGCGTGCAAGGAAGGTTGCGATGCCGGGGAATGCGATGATCAGTGCCAGGCAGGCGATCATGGCGGTGATGAAAGGCAATGCACCCCGGAAGATGTCGGCGAGCCCTACCGACGGATCGTTCAGAGCTGCCTTGATGGTGAAAACCGACAGGCCGAAGGGCGGCGTCAACAGCCCGATTTCCACCGCGACCACAGTCAGAACCCCGAACCAGATCAGGTCGAAACCGGCGGCTTCGGCTACGGGCAGGGCGATCGGCAGCACGATCAGCATGATCGAGATGGAATCGATCAGGCAGCCGAGCGCGATGACCAGCAAGAGATAAAGGACGAGGAAGCCGAGCGGGCCGATGGGGCCCGACAACAGCGCGTCAGCGACTGCAGCCGGAAGGCCGGACATGGCCAGCATGCGCGAGAAGAATGTGGCCGCCAGGATCAGGAATAACACAGAGACGGTGATTTGCCCGGTTTCGACCAGGAGTCGCCAGAACGAGCGGGCGGATAGCGTGCGGCGCGACAGTGCGATTGCCAGAGCGCCCAGCGCTCCGACAGCANNGCCTCGGTGGGATTGAGGAACCCCCCATAAAGACCGCCGAGTACGAGTGAGACCAGGATCAGGATCGGTACCGCTTTGCCGGCCATCTGCGGAACCGTATAGAGTGTCGCGTCCGATTTCGTCATATCAGGCATGTCGAATATGAAGCCCGGCCTAAAGCGCGCAAGAAGGGCGATCGTCAGCGTGAAGACCAGCGCCAGCACGATGCCAGGACCAATTCCGGCCAGAAACATCCGTCCGACGGATTCCTCAGCCTGCACGGCGTAGACGATCATCAGTAGCGAGGGTGGGATCAGCATGCCGAGCACTGAGCTGCCGGCAACAACGCCGGTCGAAAACGACTTGCTGTAACCATGACGGCGCATTTCCGGCACTGCGATACGGGCAAATACCGAGGCTGAGGCGACGGAGATACCTGTGATGGCTGCGAACACAGCGTTGGCGAAGACGGTAGCGACCCCAAGACCGGCCTTCACCCGCCGCAGCAACTGCTGGAAAACATCAAACGTATCCTTGCCTACTCCAGAGACGGTCACCAGAAGACCCATCAGGATGAACAGCGGGACAACCGCATAGAGATATTCGCGCAAAGCATCATTGCCCACAGAACCGGCCATGCGTAAGGCCACCCCGCTGCCCCGGATGCTTACCACGCCAAAGAATGACACGACGAGCATGCCGACAGCGATGGGCATGCCCATGACGATCAGGAGGACCAGACCCGCGACCGCCAAAACTCCGATTTCGACGCCGGTCATTCTACGGCCTCCCCCTCGTTGTTTTCCGTTCCTGTTGCAGCCTGCAACAAGGCCTGGATGCAGGCGACCGTCATGGCGGCGAGTATGATGGCCCGGAAGGGCCAGACCGGCACTGTCGCTACGCCGGTCACGCCAATGAAGGCACCGGCTGACAGATCCTTGCTGAGAATGCCGAGGGTCGACCAGGCAATGACGCCGAGCGACAGCGCGGTGACGAGATCGAACACGCCTCGGATGATGCGACCCGGCAAGGGCAGCGCCTTGTCGAGCGCGATCAGCAGGAAATCCGAGCGAGGCATGCGATCATGCCGCAGGGTGGTGGCGAGCTGGAGATAGACGATCATCACCAGCAGCAAAGCACCGAATTCCGAGACCAGCGGCAGCGAGGCTCCCATCAGATTGCGCGCCACCACGTCGGCGCAGATCACTGCCATCAGCACGCCGATCAGCACGGTGCCAAGTGCCGCCATCCCATCCACGAGAAAGCTCCAGCCGTGGAGAACCCCCCGCCTTGCGGCGGAGGGAGCACCCATTTTCGTCGCGCTCACTTGGTTTCATCCCAGGCACGGGCCGGCCTTTCGCCGCGCGAGCGCAGACCGTCCATATAGGACTTGAGGAAAGCCCTGGCCGGCAGGCCTTTCGCCTCGGCAGCCGAGGCCCATTCGCCTGCGAGATCTGGCATCTGGTCGACCCAGCGCTGGCGCTCTTCGGCGGCAAGCGGCGTGAGAGTAACCGGCGGCGACTGCGTGGCTCCGAGTTCGACGATCTTCTTCAGCGCTACCTCATGGCGCTGCATCAGGTCCTCGGCATGGGCCTTGGAGTAAAAGTCGCCAGCGGCTAGAAGCGCCGTCTGCACTTCCTCCGGCAATCCGTCCCAGGTGTCCTTGTTGATGGCAAGGCCGCCGGAGAACACAACGCCGAGGTCGACGCGGGTGACATAGGGCGCGACTTCGTAAAGCTTGGCGGGAAGGGCGCCGAGCGCAAGTGAGACGACACCATCCGATACACCGGCCTGGATGTCGGTGTAGAAGGTGGTGAGGGCACCATCCACGGCATTGGCATTCGTGCCGCGCAGCCATGTGCCGAGTGCTCCGGGAGCCGACAGCTTCATGCCGGCAAGATCCTCCAGCTTGGCGACCGGCTTTTTGGTGAAAAGATCGTAGCTGTCGGAGCCGGTGGCGCCGAGGAAGACAAGATTATATTGCTCCCATTCCGTCCTGAATTCAGGCACCGATTTGAACAGGTCGCGTATCGTGTCGAGTTGGGCCGGCACGTTGTTGGTGGAAAATGGCGTATAGGCGGTGATCTGGCTCAGCGGCATCTTGGCGGCCTCCAGATAGGAGAAGACCCAGCCGATGTCGGTGATACCTTCCTCGACTGAAGTGAGCGTGGCATTGGCTTTGTAAAGCGTGCCGCCGAAGGCCTCCTGCCATTCGACCTTGTAGGCGCCCTTTTCGGCCAGCAGGCGGTCGGTTTCCTTCATGAAATGGGTCTGGATCATACCGATCCATGGAATGGCTGTCGGATGCGACGAAGCGACGGTCAGCTTCACCGTTTCCTGTGCATAGGCGCCGATGGGCAGCGCGAGCGCGCCGGTTGTCAGAAGTGTTGCGATCAATCTCATGTCTCTCTCCCTCACATGCGATTTGGTTGTTGATGTGGAGCGGTCGCGCCTCCCGCGCGTCCGCGTGGTCGATCATCCGGCCTTGCGGCGGGCGAGTTCGGCGCGGATTTCTGCGCCATGCTGGTCGAGCAGCGGCGGCGGCGTCAGGCCCAATTCCGTCTCGCCGTCGAAACTGTAGGGCGCACGCACGGTGGTGAACTCGCCCATCGTCAGATGCGGCACGGTGACGGCGATGTGCAGGTGTTTGGCCTGCGGGTCTTCCAACGCCTCGTTGCTGTCATAGGCGGGGGAATAGGGCACTTCGCCGGCCTCGAGCCGGGCGCACCATTCGTCCCGCGTGGCGGTCTTGAACACTGGCGTCAGGATATCGATCAGTTCGTCCTGATGATCGATCCGTTCAAGCCGTTCGGCAAAGCGCGGATCGCTGGCCAGTGCCTGCTGACCGGTCGCCTCCAGCAGGCCTTCCCAGAACTTCGGCGGCGACGACAGGTGGAAGGCGATCCACTTCCCGTCGGCGCATTCGAAGGTGTAGGACTGGCTCACGACCGGGCGCGACAGGGGGCCCATAATCTCGCCTTCGCTGTAGTAATGGGTGAAGCTGTCGAGGTTGAAATGGCTCATCGCCTCCAGCATGGAAATATCGAGCCGCCGCCCCTTGCCGGTCTGGCCCCGCTCAATCAGTGCGGCGAGAATTCCGGTCGCGGCATAGTGGCCCGTTACCGCATCCGCGAGCGCCGGACCAATCACCCTTGGCCTTTCAGGCGGCGTCAGCAGCCGCAGGAAACCACTCGCGGCTTGGGCCACCGTGTCATAGGTCGGCCGGTCGCGGGCGGGACCCGACGTGCCGAAGCCCGAGATGGCGCAATAGACCAGCGCCGGGTTGAGCTTGNNGGCCCCAACTTTTTCGGCGACGCCGGGGCGGAAGTTCTGGATGAAGACATCGGCCGAGGTGATCAGTTCGTGGAACACGCCGAGATCTTCGGGCTTGCGCGTGTCGAGCGCGATCGACCGCTTGTTGCGGTTGTAGGTCTGGAAATGCGGCGAATAGAGGCCGCCCTTGAACGCGCGGAAGGGGTCTCCTTCGCCGGGACGCTCCACCTTGATTACGTCGGCGCCCAGATCGGCGAGCTGCATGGCCGCCGCCGGGCCGGTGATATAGGTGCCCATTTCGATGACGCGGATGGATTTCAGCGGTTTCATTCTGCGGCCTTTCCGTCATAGGCGATCGCTTGGTCCGCCTGATGCGACATGATGAAGCCGATCGGCCGTTGGCTCTCCTCGTAGAGGTGGGCGGCAAGGCCGGCAGCGCGGGCCAGCAACGGCACCGCCTTCAGCGCCTCCAGTGGCCATCCCGCATCAAGGATCAGGGCCGGGATCGCCCCCGACACGTTGATCGGCAGTGGCCGGTTCATGATATCGGGCGCGTGGCGGCCGAGATGGCGCAGCGCCGCAACATGCGCCCCGGAGACGCCGAGTTCGTCGGCGATCTCCAGCAACCGGTCGGCGCGTGGATCGCCGCCCGAATGCTGCGGGTGCCCGAGACCCGGCACCTTTTTCCTCGCGGCCTTCAGATCCTTGAGCGAGGCGATCGCCGCCGCATCGTCGCCGCCAGCTGCCACGACCTCGGCAAGATAGCGGCCAGCAACTTCCGACGACCCGGCGACCACGGTGCCCATGCCGAGAAGACCGGCGGCCATGGCGCCCTGCCAGGCCTCCGGCGCTGCAACCAGAGTCATCCGTGCGGCCTGAACCGAGGGGACCAGCCCGTGCTCGGCGATTGCCACAAGACAGGCATCCATCGCGGCCGTCTGCTTGTCCGTCGGCCTGACACCGCAGACCAACAGCCAGAAATAGTCGGTGAAGTCGATCTTGCCGATCAGGTCACGGCACAGATCATGGCCACGCACGGTAATCGAATGCTCGTCCGAGGTTGCAATGGCCGTGAAGGCATCGTCCTGTTTTCCAATCCGCATCACCTATCCTTTTTCGCCTAGCGAATAAAAATTCACTTGCCGAATAATATGACCTGTTTTAGCTTTGCGTCAACCCGGGTTTCGGGACAGAGTTTCGGGGGATGTGGAGGAAAGAATGCGCCAGATAAATCAGTTCACCATTACGGAGTCCGTGAAGGACAGCTTCAAGGCGGAGGAGGGCAGTCGCTTCAAGTTCCTCCTCGAGGCCTTTATCGATCACCTGCACGACTTTACCCGCGAGGTGAACATGACCCACGAGGAATGGATGGGCATGCTCAACTTCCTCTATGATTGCGGTCAGATCTCCACACCGGAGCGCCATGAATTCATCCTGCTGTCCGACGTGATCGGCCTGTCGGCGCTGGTCGACATGCTCAACACCAAGGGTGGCGCGACCGAAGGCTCCAATCTGGGCCCATTCTATCTGGACAACGCGCCGGTGCTTGAACTGGGCGCTGATCTTGCGCGTNNGCACCTCGCTGCTCGTCTACGGCATGGTTCGCGACACGTTGGGGAATCCGCTGCCGGGGGCAATTGTCGATACCTGGCAGGCCGATGGCACGGGCACCTATCCGATCCAGGAGCAGGCGTCAGGCCAGGACAAATACGACCTGCGTGGCAAGATGACGACCAACGAGAAGGGCGAGTACTATTACACGACCGTCCTGCCCAAGCCTTATACGGTTCCCTATGATGGCCCGGTGGGCAAGTTGCTGCGGGCCGGCAACCGCCATGCCTGGCGCGCCGCGCATTTGCACTACATCGTGCGCGCCGAGGGAATGCGCGCAATCACCACCGAACTGTTCTTCGAGAACACCGAATATATCGACAATGACGCAGTTTTCGGTGTGCGAAAATCGTTGATTGGCAAGCTCGAACCTGTCAAAAAAACCGAGGAACTCGGCTTCGCTCTGGAAAATCGCCCGGATGCGAAGTGCCGGTTCGACTTTGTCCTCGCGCCAGAGGGCTGAACCTTTGCTGGATCGGGGTGACACGGTGGATCAAAAGGCGCGACCGTCGGAATTCGTCGAGGCCCTTGCCAAGGGTATCGCGGTGATCGAATGCTTCGACGCCGCCCATCCCGATATGACGCTCAGCGAGATCGCAAGGCGCGTGGGCCTATCACCCGCCGCCGCGCGTCGCTCCCTGATCACATTGTCGGCGCTCGGCTACGTCGGGCTTACCGGCAAGCGCTACCACCTGCGGCCCAAGGTGATGACGCTCGGCTCCGGCTTCTATTTCGCCGCCCGGATCGACGAACTGCTGCTCCCGGAACTGCGCCAGATCGTGGACGCGCATGGGGACGCGGCCTCCGTTGCCATGCTCGACGGCCATGATGTCATCTATATTGCACACCATTCGACCCAGCGCGCACGCCGGGCCACAGCTGTGGTTGGTGCGCGCTATCCGGCCCACGCCACCTCGCTCGGCCGGGTATTGCTAGCAGGCCTGCCAGACAAGGAACTCGACCGCTATTTCGAAACCGTCGAGCCAAAGGCGCTGACCTCGCGCACGGTAGTCTCAAAGGAGGAGTTGCGCCGCCTGGTGTGGAAGGCGCGCGAACTCGGCTATGCCACCACGGTCGATCAGCTCGATTATGGCATCACCGCGCTTGCGGTGCGGATCCGCAATGCCGATGGCCGAACGACTGCCGCCGTAAATTCTTCCGGCTATTCCGGTCTGGTCAGTGTAGACCAGATGGTCGCCGAACGCCTCCAGGATCTTCGCGCCGCCGCAAGCCGCATCAGCGCTGCCTCGGCCCGCGCGCCTGCGCTGTCTGCCGTTCTCAACGGAAACTGACTAAGCATGATGCGGACTCGCGCTAGCGCTGGTCCCGAAATTAGCCGAATAAATTTTCGCATTCCGAAATGGGAGGGAGCCATGTGCAAGTTCTGTGATACCCGCCTACGGGCTCCGGCCGAGGTCGGCGGGGGGCCGTCGATGACGGCGCCGCGGGGCGGCCCCGCCCCCCCCCACAA
>DBUL01000219.1:5206-5633 GCA_002307905.1 Rhizobiaceae bacterium UBA1291 | reverse complement strand
CATCGGCATGTAGATGGTGACGCGGTCACCCTTCTTGACGCCCTGCTCCTTCATTACATTCGCCAGGCGGCAAACATTGTCATAAAGCTGGTTGTAGGTGATCTTCTTGTCGATATAGGGGTTGTCACCTTCCCAGATGATCGCTGTGCGCTCGCCATGAGTCTTCAGGTGGCGATCGATGCAATTATAGGAAACGTTGGTGAGGCCATCCTCATACCACTTGATCGACACCTTGCCCTTGAAATTGGTGTTCTTCACCTTGGTATAGGGCTTGAACCAGTCGATCCGCTTGCCATGCTTGTCCCAGAACTTATCCGGGTCTTCGATGCTCTCTTCATACCATTTCAGGTATTTATCATTGTCGATCAGGGCCCGGCTCTTCGCCGATTTCAGCACTGGATATTTCTTGGCTGACATGAACACCTCC
>DBUL01000219.1:0-5053 GCA_002307905.1 Rhizobiaceae bacterium UBA1291 | reverse complement strand
CTCATGCCGAAAGCGACGGCCGTATGGCTTGTCGACAACACCGCGCTGTCATTCGACCAGATCGCGCAGTTCTGCAAGCTTCACGCGCTTGAGGTGAAGGCAATCGCAGACGGCGAAGCAGCGCAGGGCATCAAGGGTCTCGATCCGATCGCCACCGGGCAATTGTCACGCGACGAGATTGCCAGGGCGGAGAAGGATCCCAATCACAAGCTGAAGCTCTCCGAACCGAAGGTTCGCGTTCCCGATTCCAAGCGCCGTGGTCCGCGCTACACGCCGGTCTCAAAACGTCAGGACCGACCGAACGCCATTCTCTGGCTCGTGCGCAACCATNNGGCACCACCAAGTCGACGATCGAGCAGATTCGTGACCGCACCCACTGGAACTCGACAAACCTGACGCCGATGGACCCGGTCACGCTCGGCCTCTGCAGCCAGATCGATCTCGACATGGAAGTCGAAAAGGCATCCAAGGGCCGTCCTCTGCCGACCGCTGCCGAACTCGGCGCGACCCTCCAGTCGGCCAGCGAAACCGAGCACCTCGATCTCGGCTACCGCGAAGAGAAGGAAAAGGAAATCGACGCGAATGCTGTCTTCGCCAAGCTTCAGTCGCTGAAGTCGGACAATGTTGAAGACGAGGACGACCACCGCTTCTGATTTCCGCATCGCATGAAACGGAAAAGCCCCGGTCAGTTCACCACTGACCGGGGCTTTTGTATAAGGGGCGACTACTTCGCCATGCCGTGCTGTTTCAGCACTTCGGTGATCTCGTCGAGGATTGCCGGATCATCGATGGTCGCCGGCATTTTCCATGGCATGCCGTCGGCGATCTTCTGCATCGTGCCGCGCAGGATCTTGCCGGAACGTGTCTTCGGCAAGCGCTCGACCTTCATCACGTTCTTGAAAGCGGCGACCGGGCCGATCTCGTCGCGAACCAACTGGACGATTTCACGCTCGATCACCTTGAAATCACGGTTCACATTGTGCTTCAGCACCAGGAAGCCGCAAGGGATCTGGCCCTTCAGTTCGTCGGCGATGCCGATGACGGCGCATTCGGCGACATCCGGATGCATCGCGCAGACTTCTTCCATCGCACCCGTCGACAGGCGATGGCCAGCGCAGTTGATGATGTCGTCGGTGCGCGCCATCACGTAGATGTAGCCGTCCTCATCGACAATACCGGCATCGGCCGTCTTGTAGTATCCGGGGAACTCCTCGAGGCAGGCCGAACGGAAGCGGTCGTCGGCATTCCAGAAGGTGACCAGGCAGCCGGGCGGCAGCGGCAGCTTGGCGACAATGTTGCCGAGTGTGCCGTTCGGAACCGGATGGCCCGCATCGTCAAGCACGTCGATCGCATAGCCTGGCATGGCCACCGCCGGGGAACCGTACTTGACCGGAAGCAGGCCGAGACCGGCTGGGTTCGCGGCAACTGGCCAGCCGGTTTCTGTCTGCCACCAATGGTCGATCACCGGAACATTGAGAACCTTCTCGGCCCATTTGATCGTTTCCGTATCGGCACGCTCGCCCGCAAGGAAGAGGGCGCGCAGGCCGGAAATGTCGTATTTGCGGACAAACTCACCGTCCGGATCGTCGCGGCGGATTGCGCGGAAAGCCGTCGGAGCGGTGAACAGCGTCTTGACGTCATGATCGGCCACGACGCGCCAGAAAGTGCCGGCATCCGGCGTTCCGACCGGCTTGCCCTCGAACAATATCGTGGTGTTGCCACAAAGCAGTGGCGCATAGACGATATAGGAATGGCCAACGACCCATCCGATGTCGGACGCGGCCCAGAACACTTCGCCCGGCTTAACACCGTAAATGTTCTCCATGGTCCAGGCCAGCGCCACCATATGACCGCCATTGTCGCGAACGACACCCTTCGGCTGGCCGGTTGTTCCGGACGTATAGAGGATGTAGAGCGGATCCGTAGCCGCGACGGGCTCGCATGCGACCTCGGTTCCGTTGACCTTCTCGACTTCCACCGCCTTGGCGAGGTCGACGTCGCCATGCTCATAGCGCAGCGGCGCGTGCAGTTGGTCGCGCTGCAGGACGAAGGAGTATTCCGGCTTTCCCTGCGCCATGTCGATGGCGTGGTCGAGCAGGGGCTTGTAGGGAACGACGCGGCCCGGCTCCAGACCGCAGCTTGCGCTGATGATCGCCTTGGCGTCGCAGTCATCGATCCGGGTCGCGAGTTCATGAGCGGCGAAGCCGCCGAACACCACAGAGTGGATCGCGCCGATGCGGGCGCAGGCCAGCATGGAGAAGACCGCTTCCGGGATCATTGGCATATAGATGATGACACGATCGCCTTTACCGATGCCGTGGTTCTTCAGGACCGCGGCAATCGCTTTGACCTCGACCAATACATCGTCATAGGTGAAGCTCTGCTTCGCTCCTGTCATCGGGCTGTCGTAGATGATAGCATTCTGCGGGCCGAGGCCGGCCGCAACATGGCGATCAAGACAGTTGTGACAGGTATTGGTCTCGGCGCCCACGAACCAGCGGCCGTAGACACCAGCCTCTCCATCGAACACTTTATCGGCGGGCCTGAACCAGTCGAGCTTTTCCGCCTGGACCTTCCAGAATGCCTCGGGGTCACCCATCCATGATTGATAGGTTTCCAGATACTTGCTCTGCATGAAATCCTCCCGATGCGGCGCGAGACCATTTTGTATTTTGCCGCAATACTAAGGAGCAGGCCCGCCTCTGGAAAGTAGACGAAAGCGGTATGTCTCCGAACGCGGAGCGGACCCGCTGCGGGACGTGCCGTCAACGCGTTCCGAAGATCGCGGAGCCGACCCTCACGCTGGTCGCTCCGAAGCCGATCGCCGTCTCGAAATCTCCGGACATCCCCATCGATAGCTTGTCGAGACCATTTTCAGCAGCGAGCCTGGCAAGCAACGCGAAATGCGGTCCGGGATATTCATCCGCCGTCGGAATGCACATCAGCCCTTCGACCGCCAAGCCAATCTCACCGCGGCACAGTGTGAGGAAAGCTGCGACATCGTCCGGAGCGATGCCTGCCTTCTGCGGTTCAAGGCCGGTATTGACCTGCACATAGAAGCGCGGCATGCGGCCCTGACGTTTTGCCTCGTCAGCCAGGGCCCGGGCGATCTTCTCACGATCGACAGTCTCGATCACGTCGAACAGGGCTACAGCATCGGCCGCCTTATTGGATTGCAGCGGTCCGATCAGGTGTAGTTCAATACCAGTCGTTTCCTGCTTTAGCGCCGGCCACTTGGACTGCGCCTCCTGGACGCGGTTCTCGCCGAATATCCGCTGTCCCGCCGCAATGGTGGGACGTATGTGATCCGCATCAAAGGTTTTGGACACCGCAACCAGCTGTACGGAATCCGGCTCACGATCGGCTTCCAGGGCCGCCTTCTTTACCCGGGCCCGCACATCGGCCAGTCTCTCTTCAATCGTCATACCTATATCCGTCCATAATGCACCAGGGCGACCATCATCGCCCAGGCCGCCGCCGCAACGCAAGCGCAGCTGGCCGAGTAGTTTGTCATAGATTCTGACAGTGCCCCGCATATCGCCGCAATTGCCTCGAAAACTTGACGCTTGGCCGGTTTCGTGGTGAAGGTCGGCACATCCTTCCTAGCTATTCCGGAAATGCGAAATATGGCCACCGAACGTTACAATCCGCGCGATGCCGAGCCCCGCTGGCAAGCGAAATGGTCCGAAGCCGGCGTCTTCGTCACGGACAACGACGACAAGCGCGAAAAGTACTACGTCCTCGAGATGTTCCCCTATCCTTCGGGGCGAATTCATATGGGTCATGTCCGCAATTATGCGATGGGCGACGTCGTTGCGCGCTACAAGCGTGCCCGCGGTTACAACGTATTGCATCCGATGGGTTGGGATGCCTTCGGCATGCCGGCCGAAAACGCGGCCATGCAGAACAAGGTCCACCCGAAGGACTGGACCTACCAGAATATTGCCACCATGCGCGGCCAGTTAAAGTCCATGGGCCTGTCCCTCGACTGGTCGCGCGAGTTCGCGACCTGTGACGTTGAATATTACCATCGCCAGCAATACCTGTTCCTCGACATGATGGAGAAGGGGCTGGTCTACCGCAAGCAGTCGAAGGTCAATTGGGACCCGGTCGACCACACGGTCCTTGCCAACGAGCAGGTCATAGAGGGCCGCGGCTGGCGCTCCGGCGCGCTGATTGAAAAGCGCGAAATCCCGATGTACTACTTCAAGATCACCGCCTACGCCGATGAGCTGTTGTCGAGCCTGGATGAGCTGCCGGGCTGGCCGGAACAGGTCAAGACCATGCAGCGCAANNGCGCGCTTGTCGAGCAGCGCGAACTGACCCAGTGGTTCTTCAAGATCACCGATTTCAGCCAGGACCTGCTCGACGCGCTGGATACACTCGACCAGTGGCCGGAAAAAGTGCGCCTGATGCAGAAGAACTGGATCGGCCGCTCGGAAGGCCTGACGCTACGTTGGGAGATCACCGGCGCGGCCCCTGCTGGCCATTCCGAAGTCACCGTCTACACGACGCGCCCCGACACTTTGTTTGGCGCCTCTTTCCTGGCCATCGCCGCCGATCATCCGCTGGCCAAGGCAGTCGCGGAGAACAATGCTGAAATCGCAGCCTTCTGTGACGACTGCCGTCGCGCGGGCACGTCGCTTGCTGCGCTTGAGACAGCCGAAAAGAAAGGAATGGATACGGGCATCAAGGTTCGTCATCCCTTCGACCCCGACTGGGAATTGCCGGTCTATGTCGCCAATTTCGTCCTCATGGATTACGGCACCGGCGCGATATTCGGCTGCCCGTCGGGCGACCAGCGCGACCTCGATTTTGCCCGTAAATATAACCTACCGGTCGTGCCGGTGGTCATGCCCAAGGACGGTGATGCCGCCACCTTCTCGGTAGATAAGACCGCCTATGACGGCGAAGGAATCATGATCAATTCTGGGTTCCTCAACGGTCTGGATACGGAGGAAGCCTTCAAGCTGGTGGCAGAAAAACTGTCCTCCACAACGCTCGGCAATGCGCCGCAGGGCGAACGCAAGGTCCAGTTCCGCCTGCGTGACTG
>DBUL01000071.1 GCA_002307905.1 Rhizobiaceae bacterium UBA1291 | reverse complement strand
CTCGATGAACTGCCTGACCGAGGCGCTCGGCCTGTCGCTTCCGGGCAACGGCTCGACGCTCGCCACTCATGCCGACCGCAAGGAGCTCTTCCTCGAGGCCGGCCGCAGCATTGTCGGGCTCGCCAAGCGCTACTACGAGCAGGACGACGCAACCGCGCTGCCGCGCGTCATCGCCTCCAAGGGTGCCTTCGAAAACGCCATGGCGCTCGACATCGCCATGGGCGGCTCGACCAACACCGTCCTGCACATCCTCGCCGCCGCCCACGAGGCCGAGGTCGACTTCACCATGGACGACATCGACCGCCTGTCGCGCAAGGTTCCGTGCCTGTCCAAGGTCGCGCCGGCCAAGGCCGACGTGCACATGGAAGACGTGCACCGGGCAGGGGGCATCATGTCCATCCTCGGCGAGCTGAACCGCGCCGGCCTGCTCAATGCCGAGCTGCCGACCGTTCACGCCCGGACGCTGGGCGACGCGCTGGCCAAGTGGGACATTTCCGTCTCCGAGGATCCGGCGGCCCTCAAGCTTTTCAGCGCCGCACCGGGCGGCATCCCGACCCAGGTCGCCTTCAGCCAGGCGGCCCGCTGGGAAGACCTCGACCTCGACCGCGAAAACGGTGTGATCCGCGATGCCCAGCATCCCTTCTCCAAGGATGGCGGCCTGGCCGTGCTCAAGGGCAATCTGGCGCTTGACGGCTGCATCGTGAAGACCGCCGGCGTCGACGAGTCGATCCTGAAGTTCACCGGCCCGGCCAAGGTCTATGAAAGCCAAGATGCGGCCGTGAAGGCGATCCTGTCCAACGAAGTGGTCGCCGGCGACGTCGTCGTCATCCGCTACGAGGGCCCCAAGGGCGGTCCGGGCATGCAGGAAATGCTCTATCCGACCAGCTATTTGAAGTCGAAGGGCCTCGGCAAGGTCTGCGCGCTGATCACCGACGGCCGCTTCTCCGGCGGCACATCGGGGCTCTCCATCGGCCATGCCTCGCCGGAAGCAGCCAACGGCGGCACGATCGGCCTGGTGCGCGAAGGCGATACGATCGAGATCGACATCCCGAACCGCACGATCAACCTGGCCGTTGCCGAGGATGTGCTGGCGAAGCGTCGCGCCGAGCAGGATGCCTTCGGCTGGAAGCCGGCGCAGCCCCGCAAGCGCAATGTCACTACCGCGCTCAAGGCCTATGCAGCCTTTGCCGCCTCAGCCGACAAGGGCGCGGTGCGCATCCTCCCGGAGTGAATCACGGCCAAGCTCCGATGAGCGACAAACGCCGCCCGACGGGCGGCGTTCTCATTTGGGGGCGCGGCGAGGCGTGCAGCAGGTGCTATGCAGTCAAGGGCGGGTGATCCCGGCCATGTCCATTCCGATCTGTTCCGAGAGGCTTTCAAGGCTGTCATACAGCAACTGTAGTTGATAGGTCGGATGGTGGACGTAGCCGCCCGGGTCCTTCTTTACGACTTGATAGTTGTAGGCAGCCTTCAGGAGCCGAGGCGTCCAGGCCTGATAGCGGTTGTCGGCCACCGCCTCCTCATCGCTGATTGTGCCGTTGCCGTCAGTGTCGCGGAAGAAATAGGGATGGCGGTCCTTATGGTAGCCGATCGGCGTGCCTGCGACGTCACGGCCATAGGCCTGGATCGACTCGCCGAGCCGGGCATGCAGCGTCATGATCTCGCCCTGGATGCCTTCCTTGACGTCGCCGTCGCCGTCGAAGTCGCCGTGCCGCATGCGGATATCGGTCAATTGCTCGACGCCGCGGTGACAGCTGAGACAGTCATCCACCGCCACTTTCGTGCTGTGCGGATCGTGACAGGCGACACAGGTATTGGCGCTCGGCACGTGAAAGAAGCGCCCGGCATAGGTCTTGCCGGGATACTGATAGCCGGCACCGGTTTCGGTACCGTGCATGGTCGCAGCGGCCACTCCGTAGTGAATGTTAAGGAAGCCGAGCTCCGCTGAAACCTCGTCCTCTCCTAGGTTTGCCACCGCCTTGGTCACGGCGGCACCCGATTGGCGGCCCTGATGGCAGACGGTACAGGTTGCCGACGTGCCCAAGCCGTCGACGATAACGCCGGAGGGGAAACGTACCGCATTCAGCGCGTGGGCCTCGGCGCTGTGACAGGAGGCACACCCTATCGGCGAATTGATTACGCCCGGATGATCGACAACACCGGCCGTGCTGCCGTCGGTGCCGAGAAAGTCGAGGAAGCCGGGCTCGGAGTGACAGGCGGCGCAAGCGGTCGGGATTTCTCCCTGCTTGTTCCAATAGGTGAAGGATGGCGAATGGTAATTGCCGTGTGGCGATTTCAGCCAGGCATCGACCAGCGCGGAAATGCCTGATTTTTCCTCGGCCTGAAGCGTTGCCGGCAGCCCGCCGAACCCGACAAGCATGGCAAGCAACCCGAAAAGATGGTGCAATCGCATATTATTCTCCTCCACGACCTGATCTCGCTAGGATGGCAGCTTGCGCAAGAATCGCACCGCCGTACATGACAGAGATCAATTCCATGGAGTATTGAGCCTGTTAGAACTAAGGGCAAGGAGGATAGTCATGAATGAAATTGCGAAGACGCCAGTGGCTCCAGCCCACTCGCTTCCCCGGCTGCCGGGCGTGGCGCTCGCCGCGCTTTATCTCGGCATCTGCCTCGTGCCGCTCCTCATTGCGCTTTCCGCCAGCGTTTCGCCGGCCGATCGTTGGGGCTTGGCGGCCGCGGCCCTCGGCATGGTCGGCCTCGGTGGTATGGCCGTGCAATTCGTCACCTCGGGGAGGTTCGAGATCGTATCGGGTCGCCTTGGCATCGACAAGATCATGGCGTTCCACAAGATTGCTGCCTGGTGGATCCTTCTGGCCGTGGTCATGCATCCCCTTGTCTACGTTTTGCCGACCTGGCTGGAGAAGCCGGCGCTCGGCTCCGAACGCCTTGTCGTCTACCTCACCCTGCCGCACTATCGCACAGGCGTGATCGCCTGGATTGCGCTTGTCCTGCTGGTCTTTTCGGCTGCCCTGCGCGAGTTTTTGCCCTGGCGCTACGAGGTCTGGCGAGCGAGCCACGTCTTGCTTGGATCCCTCGCTGTCGGCTGCGGCCTGCATCACGCCGTCAGCACCGGCCGTTTCGCAGCCTTTGGTCCCACCGCTGTCTATTGGAACCTGCTCGCGATTGCCATCGTCGTTGTCCTTGCGACCCTTTACGGCTATCGCTGGTGGAAGCTGCACCGCCAGCCCTGGCGGCTTGCCTCGGTGACGAGACGGGCGGATCGGCTCTGGGAGCTCGACTTTCAGCCGGAAAGCGGCACGCCGCAGCTTGACTATCGCGCCGGACAATTCGTCTGGATGACCGAGGGCAAGCGCCGCTTCCCGCTTTTCGACCATCCTTTTTCCATTGCCGACAGCCCGACCCGCCCAGGTCTCAGCCTGATCATCAAGGAAGTGGGCGATTTCACCCGGCAGATCGGAGCCCTCGCACCCGGCACGAAGATCGGCATTGACGGCCCTTACGGCGAGTTCTTCCTGGAAGCCCATCCCGCCGATGCCGTGCTGCTGATCGCCGGCGGAGTCGGCATCGCCCCCGTGATGGGCATGCTGCGTGATCTGGTGTCCCGGCGCGATCCGCGCCCCGTGCGGCTGGTCTATGCGGTTGGCGCCGTCAGCAACATCGCCTGTCGGGAGGAAATCGATGCGGCCACCGCAGTGCTCGATCTGAAAGCCTTTTTCATCTGCGAAACACCACAGGAAGGCTGGGACGGTCTCATGGGACGGCTGGATCGCGCGCGGCTCGCGGAACTCCTGGAAGGCCTCGACCCGCAGCGTACCATTGCCATGATGTGCGGCCCCGGTGCCATGGTGACCGCGGTCTCCGATGANNGGTGGGGTCGCTGCTCGCCGCTGCGGTCGCCAGCTTCACCTTCATGGCGGCGGCAGGCTGACGCGAAGACCGGCCTTTTTCGCGAGCGCCATGGCCTCTGTCCCTACGGCTGTTTAGCCAGTGGTGCCCGCTCCTTGCGCTCGCGCTCCGTATTCCCGCCGGCAAGAAGGGTGAGGAGGTTTCCCTCAATCAGTCGGTGAAATGTGGCGAAGCATTTAGGTGAAAAGCTAATTAACGGAATAAACAATTAGCCTGGTGGGCCTCGTAGCGGGTTTGGGCTTTTTAAGCGCGGTCAACGCTTCTGCAGCGGCAGGTACTGGATGAGTGGCGGTCGTTCGGCGTCGATGCGGTCCGTGGGGCGATAGGCCGGCAAGCCGGAAACGCCTTATTTCTGAGTTTTGCGTCCTTGCGTACGTCTTGGAAAAGCTGATTTCACCATTACCTTTGGGAGCGCGCGGACCGGCGCATCGCCGACGCTTTTCTTTTGTACGTCGGGCGCTTATTGATCCTTGGAAACAATGAGGAGAACCCCATGCAAGGCATCGTTCGTGGTTTGGCCGTTTCGGTACTGGCGCTTCTCGCGGCATTCCCCGTGCAACTGGCCGCGCAGGAGCTTCGCGTTCCCCAGACCGCCGCAGAGATGCAGATGTCGTTCGCACCCTTGGTCAAACAGACACAGGGCGCGGTGGTCAACGTCTATGCCGAGCGGCTGGTGCAACGGCGTGCTTCGCCTTTCGCCGGCGACCCGTTCTTCGAGCAGTTCTTCGGACAGCGCATGCCGAACCGGACGGAGAAGCAGTCCTCGCTCGGCTCTGGCGTCGTCCTCGGCGCAAACGGCATGGTGGTCACCAACAATCACGTCATCGATGGCGCCGACGACATCAAGGTGGCGCTGTCCGATGGTCGCGAATTTCCGGTCAAGGTCGTGCTCAAGGACGAGCGGCTCGACCTCGCGGTGCTCAAGATCGACGCGAGGGAACAGCTTCCCGCCTTGGCGATCGCCGACAGCGACAGGGTCGATGTCGGCGACCTTGTGCTTGCCATCGGCAATCCCTTCGGCGTCGGTCAGACAGTCACCAGCGGTATCGTCTCGGCACTTGCCCGCAATCGCGTGACGGAAGGCGATTTCGGCTTCTTCATCCAGACCGATGCCGCGATCAATCCGGGCAATTCCGGAGGCGCTCTGATGAACATGAAGGGCGAACTGATCGGCATCAACACCGCGATCTTCTCCAAGGGTGGCGGGTCAAATGGCATCGGTTTTGCCATCCCCGCCAATCTGGTCAAGGTGTTCCTGGCTGCCGCCGAGCGGGGCGATGCCAGCTTCGAGCGCCCCTATGTTGGTGCCACCTTCGAGCCGGTTACCTCGGATGTCGCCGAAGCGCTCGGCCTCGACAAGGTGCGCGGTGCGCTTGTCGTGCGCGTTGCAGAGGGCGGGCCGGCCGCCAATGCGGGGCTGAAGGCCGGCCAGGTCGTCGAGGAGGTCGATGGCATTCCGGTTGAGCATCCCGATGCGCTCGGCTACCGGCTGACGACCGCAGGGCTCGGCAAGACGGTTAAGCTCTCCATTCGCGAAAACGGTCGTGGAGAGGAGATTGCCATGACGCTTGCCGGTGCGCCGGAGACCATGCCGCGCGACGAGCGGCTGATTGAAGGCGGAAGCCCCTTTGCCGGCGCTCGCATCGCCAATCTGTCGCCGAAGCTCGCCTTTGAGTTGCGCATGCCCTCCGAAGTCACCGGTGTCGTGATCACCGAGATCGCCCGTGGCTCGCCGGCTGCCCGCCTCGGCTTTGCGCCGCATGACATCATCGTCTCGGTCAACGGCGTCAACATTGCCTCGACTGCAGTCATGCTGGGGGTGCTTGCCGACAGTCCGAGCTTCTGGCAGGTGGAAGTCGAGCGTGACGGCCAGCGCATCCGGCAGATTTTCCGATGAGCGACCTGTTCGCGTCTACAGTTCCCAAGGACGTCGAGGCGCGTCGGCCGCTGGCAGACCGGCTGCGGCCGAAGACGCTGGGCGAGGTGACAGGCCAGGAGCATCTGACCGGTGAGGACGGGGTGCTGGCGCGCATGATCGCTTCCGGCTCGCTCGGCTCGATGATCTTCTGGGGCCCGCCCGGCACCGGCAAGACGACGGTTGCGCGGCTTCTGTCGGGCGAAGCGGGGCTCGCTTTCGAGCAGATCTCGGCGATCTTCTCCGGCGTAGCCGATCTGAAGAAGGTGTTTGAGGCCGCCCGCATGCGCCGCATGGAGGGCCGGCAGACCCTTCTGTTCGTCGACGAGATCCATCGCTTCAACCGCGCCCAGCAGGACAGCTTCCTGCCTGTCATGGAAGACGGGACCGTGATCCTCGTCGGCGCGACCACGGAGAACCCCTCCTTCGAACTCAATGCCGCACTTCTGTCGCGTGCCAGGGTCCTGACCTTCAAGCCGCATGACGAGTCGAGCATCGAGACGCTTTTGAAACGCGCCGAGGAGACCGAGGGCAAGCCGCTGCCGCTCGACGAGAATGCCCGCATCAGCCTGATCCGCATGGCCGATGGCGACGGGCGCGCCGCGCTCACGCTTGCTGAGGAAGTCTGGCGGGCGGCAAGGGCAGGCGAGGTGTTCGATACCGAAGGCCTGTCCCTGATCGTCCAGCGCCGGGCGCCGGTCTACGACAAGGGCCAGGACGGCCATTACAATCTGATCTCGGCGCTGCACAAGGCGGTTCGCGGTTCCGATCCCGATGCCGCGCTCTATTATCTGTGCCGCATGTTCGATGCTGGCGAGGACCCGCTTTATCTCGGTCGCCGGCTCGTGCGTATGGCGGTCGAGGACATCGGGCTAGCCGATCCGCAGGCGCTGGTCATCTGCAACGCCGCCAAGGACGCCTATGACTATCTCGGCTCACCCGAGGGTGAACTGGCGCTGGCACAGGCCTGCGTCTATCTCGCGACGGCGCCGAAATCGAATGCAGTCTACATGGCCTACAAGTCGGCGATGCGGGCGGCCAAGGAGAACGGCTCGCTGCTGCCGCCGAAGCATATTCTCAACGCCCCAACCAAGCTGATGAAGGGCGAAGGCTATAGCGAGGGCTATCGCTATGACCACGACGAGCCGGATGCCTTTTCCGGGCAGGACTATTTTCCGGAGAAGATGGGGCGCAAGACCTTCTACGATCCGCCGGAACGCGGCTTCGAGCGGGAGATCCGCAAGCGCCTCGACTGGTGGGCGAAGCTCAGGCGCGAGCGCAACAGCTGACGCGCTTCAAGAGGCCTTCGGCGCCCTGGCGGCGACCGGTGCGGCAATCATCTTGACCGAGGAATCGGCCAATCCGTGATGGCCTTCCATGTCGACGATCAGGTGCCAATGACCACTGTCGGGGATGGCAAGCCGGATCGGCGACTTCTTGGCAACGCCGCCGACATATTTGAAATCGAGGGCTTCCTTGAAGCGCTGGAAATTGCCGGGCGTCATCAGCCGCACATTGTTGACCGCTGACAGCGTCACCTCGATGATCGCGCCGGCGCGCTGTTCCTTCAGGTCGTAATGGGTAAAGCGGAAGGTCGGCTTGGCCATTCTGCTGCTCGTCTGTCCAGTGAAATCCTGGCGGGCAATCTAGGCGACGGCGGTTAAGGAAGCGTTTTTTCAGCGATCGCGCAGGACGGGCGGCGAGAGAGGCCCTGAGTTTTCGGGAACAAAGCGCGGGTGCCGGCGTTTGTCTTTCAACGATCCAACGCCAGGAGCAATCCGATGAAGACCAACACCTATCTGACCATTTTCGTCTCGATGATGGTGAATGCCGTCATCTTCGGCACGGGCGCAATCACTGTGCTCTCCATTCCGGCGCTGGCCGAGCAGGCAAAATACCTGCTGCCGCTGGTCATCGTCATTTCCTTCGTGGCGGCACCCTTTATCGCCCGCCTCATCGCCCCGCGGATGCGCCTGCGCAACTGGCGCCGTCGTGACGAGTTGAAACCCAAGACAGTCGTCTGAAATAGGACCAAGGCGCCAAACGCCATTGCCATTCCCATTCCCTCTACTCCACTGACCCCGGCACCTCCACCGGGGTCTCTTTTTGTCTTGATTCCGCTCGCCATCGGCCACCGATGGCGGCGCTCAAAAGCGTTTCTTCAGGAAGAACTGGCCATGGGCGCCATTGCCGCCCTCGAGTTCGCCGAACACATGGTAGCCGAGCTTTTCGTAGAACGGCCGAGCCTGGAACTCGTAGGTATCGAGCCAGATGCCCACATAGCTGCGGGCCCGTGCGATCTTTTCCGCTTCCGCCATCAACCGGCTGCCGATGCCCTGTCCGCGATAGGCCTCGGGCACGACGAGATAGCGGATGAAGGCCCAGCCGAAGCTCTCCTCGCCATAGAGCCCTCCCTCGACGGCGCGGGTTTCGGGATGGCGCACCAGCACGGCGAAATCGGGCCGGTCGCTCTTTCCTGTCTGCGCGGTGTTATAGGCCCGAAGCGCGGCATAGATGGCATAGCGGTCCTCGTCCAAGGGCCGGTCCGGTACGGCTTCGATGATGGGGCTCGGCATGGTCTCTTCCTTCCTGCAGTCCGACTCGCGGCGTAGCGCATTTGCTGATGGCGTTGATGGCCGGGCGGGAGGCGGCTGTAAAGGCGCGGATCCGGGCGCCGGATACGGTTTTCCCTTCACGCGGGCGTTTCGGCCAGCCGTTTCCGGTTTTTTCATCCCCGGATTTGGGGGCAGGGGCCGGGATGTGGGCCGGTTGCTTCGAGGCTTGGCCTTTTGGCCAAGCACATCAGCATGAGGGGGAGTGTCTGGCTCGCACTACAAGGCGCATCGGGAGAACTCCCTGCCTGAAGCGCAACGGTAGCCCTCACCCTGAGGTGGGCGCGCAAGCGACCCTCGAAGGGCGGGGCGGGCGGTTCGTGCGACCGGCCGGAGCATCACGAAAATGTTTCTCCCGAAACGGCCGAACGTGCCGCTCGAATTAACAAAGTCTTTATCCGTTCGTGAAAATTAGAAGGACCTGCTGTGCGCGGGATCGCCGGGGGGACACAAGGTCCGGCGAGAGGGTCCGCGCCGCGGCAGGCAGTCTATCCGAATGTTCGCCCGCTCCTTTCGGGATGCGGGCTCTGTATGGAGTTAACCGATGACCAAGACCGTGAAGTCCTTCGCCCTGGTGCTGACGGCGGCATTTGCAACCACCCCTGTCTTCGCCGCAGATCTGACCTATTCCGAACCCACTCCCTCCTACGAGGCACCGGCCGCGACATCCTCCGGCTTCACCGGCGCTTATGCCGGTATCCATGCCGGCGTCTCGTCCGAGCGGATCAATCCGTTCTCGGGCGAAAAGGAATTCATGGGCGGCATCCAGGGCGGCTATAACGGCGAAGTGGGCGGCGTCATTGTCGGCGGCGAACTCGAATATTCGCATCTCGGCGACACGGAAGTCGGCGTGCCGGGCGGCACGCTGAAGGAGCGCCATCGCGTCGCGGCCAAGGCCAAGGCCGGTGCCGCCATGGGCGAAACGCTGCTCTACGGCACCGCCGGCATGGCAATGACCAGCCTGCGCGACACCGGCAGCGCAGAAGGCCCCGACGGCTGGAAGCCCGGCTACCTGCTGGGTGCCGGCGTCGAGCAGAACCTCAACGCCAACCTCTCGGCCAAGGTCGAGTACAACTATGTTCGCACCAACGACGTGCGCAGCTTCAACGGTGTCTCCACCTCGAACACCGACATCAGCGACCACGTCATCAAGGGCGGCTTGAACTACAAGTTCTAGGACGGAGCCGTTTGTGATCTCTTCCTCTCCCCTTGTGGGAGAGGAAGAAAAATCGGCATCTGGGCTTCCGCTAAGTGCCAGATTCTTCAGGTGAGGGGGGCGTTTGTGCCCGTCTTCCTACCCCCTCACCAACAAAATCTGCGACTTAGCTGGCGCTAAGACCGCGATTTTGTAACCTCTCCCACAAGGGGAGAGGTGGGGGCGGCGTGTTTCGGCTTAACTCAAGTATCCAACCGGCTTTCCGTGTCTTCCGGCTTCTCTGGTGCGATTCCGTTCCAAGCTAACCTGAACCGTTGCGTTTCCGACGGAAGTATGTCGGCAACAGAGATGTGGAAAGCAGCGCAATATGCGTCGCCGCACGCGTCGGTAACATGCCAAGTAAGGTCGGCAAGGTCGCGGTAGGTATCGATATAGATGTTCTCATTGAAATGTGGGCCGATGTGAAAACGGACGCCATTGTGATGGGCAATTATCGACGTTGTTGAGGGATGCGCTCCGTAATCGGAGAACAAGTTGAACCTTTCGTCGAGATAGGACAACTTACTGCTGTCTTTTAGGTGCGGTTTACGTCTGAGCGCTGGCGGGCCAAACTGGTTTGACTGGTTTCGGCCATTCAGCGATCTCCAAAGCGTTATATCCCGCGGTGAGACTGCGAAATGAAGGGCTAGGATTCCGATCTCGGCTATATCGCGCAGTAGGCTCGCAGCTTGCACGAAATATCCGCAGTCAAGAAGCTTCGTAGCGGCGCCGACGTCGTTGACAACTCGAAATCCGAGTTGTGAGACA
>DBUL01000094.1 GCA_002307905.1 Rhizobiaceae bacterium UBA1291 | reverse complement strand
GGGGGGGGCGGCGGGGCGGGGGGGGGGGGGGGGGGGGGCGGGGGGGGCGGGCGGGGCGGGCCGCGACAGTATACCCCGTGCATGAGGATTGACCGGCGCGCAACTTGCGCTAAGGCTAGCCCACGGGACTTAGCGCCACAACGGCTCACTTTGCGGAACGGAACACCATGCTCGAATGGCTGCAACGCCCCGTCACCATCTCCGAAAAACTCGAAGGACACGACTTCGAGCCGGCCCATGCCGACTATTATGACGGCAAGCCCAATCGGCCTCTCAGCTTGCTTTTGCAGGCACGAACCGACTTCCTGTCCGTCTGGCGGATCGGTGACTTCAAGGAGAAGGTCAGTTCAATCAGGATTCTGGGCCGACAGATCGTCCTGGTGAACTCGCCCGATCTGATCCGCCATGTCGTCGTCAATCGGCACGAGAACTTCGAGCGCAAATCGCCGCAGATGCGGCGTGCGCTCGAATATCTGCTGGGCGACGGCCTGTTCATTTCCGATGGCGAAACCTGGAAGCAGCGTCGTTCGCTGGTCAACGACATCGTTCACCGCAACCGCGTGCCAGCCTTCGGCCCGGTAATGGAAAATACGGCGAGCGAGATGGTCGAACGCTGGAATTCCATGCCAGACGGCGCCGAGGTCAACGTGCTGCACGAAATGGCCGGGCTGACCGCCGAGATCATCTCCCGCAGCGTATTCGGCAACCAGCTCGGCCGCGAAAGCTCCGATGCCATCACGGACAGCTTCTCCAGCTACCAGTCGCTGATCGATTCGGTTAATCTCGGCTATTTCATCGGCTTTGACGAAGGCCTACCGGTCGTGCGGACGCCCTCGCTCCGCCGATCGGTCAAGCGTATCCACCGCATCATCGACAAGGTCGTCGAGGACCACCTCGCCGGCCATGGCGACCACAATTCCATGGTCGAACTGCTGATCCGCCGCCAGCAGCGCAACCCCGAACTCAACCTCGACATGGTGGCGCTGCGCAACGAGGCGGCAACCATCTTCATGGCAGGCCATGAAACGACGGCGGCCACCCTCACCTGGGCCTGGTACCTGCTGTCGCAGGCGACCTGGGTCGAGAAGGAAATACAGGACGAGATCGCCCGCGTCTGCGGCGACCGCGTGCCGACCATCGACGACGTGCCGAAGCTCGACTGGTGCGGCGCCGTGATCGAGGAAACGCTCCGGCTGTACCCGCCGGTGCCGATCCTTGCCCGCCAGGCCAAGGAGAAGGACCGGATCGGCGATGTCGACATTTCGCCCGCCTCGCTTGTCTTGATCGTGCCGTGGCTGCTGCACCGGACGCCGAGCCTGTTCGACAAGCCCCACCACTTCAAGCCGGAACGATTCCTGGGCGGCAATCGGCCAAAGCCCTACAGCTATATTCCCTTCGCCAGCGGACCGCGCGTCTGCCCCGGCCAGCATTTCGGCCAGACAGAAGCCGTCCTGTGCCTCGCCATCCTGGCGCAGAAGTTCAGCCTGAGGCTTCGCCAAGGCCACAAGGTCGAACCGCATTGCCGCCTGACACTGCGGCCCAAGGGGGGCTTGCCGGTGACCCTGCATCGCCGGGGGACTTCGAGCCGATGAGTGAGCAGGAGACGCCCGCCAAACTGGCAGCGGCAAGCGCAAAACCGGACATCGCCAAGCGCAAGGCCTGGCGGTTCAGCCGGCCCGATGCGCCGGGTTTTGCCGATTTCGTGGCAGGCGGCAAGAGGCGCAAGGCTTTCGTCAAATACTGGCTGACCGACAATGTGTGGAACGGCCTGCATCTTGCCGGCCATTATGGCATGAAGCTGATGCCGATGGATGTCTGTTCCAACTTCGGCGCCCGCCTCGGCGTCTTCGCCCTGCCCCGTTATCACAAGGTGGCGCAGAAACGGGCGCGGGCGACAATTGCCCAGCTCTGCCCGCACATGAGCGAGGCCCAGCGCGAAGCGCTCTACATCGAGAACTGCAAGGCACAAGGCCGGCTGATGACCGAGTTTTCGGTGGTCAACCGCATCGCCCGGCAGCAGGAGCGCATGGTGCTGCACAATCCGGAATATATCCAGGATGCGGCCAAGGCCGGCCCGATCATCATCGTCGGCATGCATCTCGGCAATTGGGAAATCGGCCCAATCATTCTGCGGCAGATCGGCGTACAGCCCTATACATTCTACGTTCCGCCGGTCGAGCGGGCCAAGGCCTGGATCGCCGAGCGCGTGCGCAGCAAGACGGGCTTACGCTTCATCCCGCCGGGCATGCAGGGCATTCGCCCGGCGGTCAGCCTACTCAAGAAGGGTGGGGTCGTCTCGGTCTTTGCTGACGAGGCCTTTGCCGGCAAGATCCGCGGACCGCTGTTCGGCCGAGAGCCGCATCTGGAAGGCAATATTGCCCTGACCATTCGCCTGGCGCGCATGACCGGGGCGACGATCTGCCCCTGGTACAATGTGCGCACGGGCGACGGCTTCCGCTTCGACGCCTATGCGCTGCCGCCATTCAAGTTGCCGCCAGAGGAAAAGCCAGGAGAGCGGCTGGCGGAAGACATCAGACTGTTGAATGCGGTGATCGAGCCCGTCGTGCTCGCCCATCTCGACCAGTGGTACTTCCTCGACAACGCCCTGCCGTCCTGATTCAAAACCCGCAAGCAACCCCTTGAACGATCATAGAAAACCCCGGCCGCAAACTACGACCGGGGTTTTCGGAAGACTACAGGTCAAAGGACCGATCAGTCCTTCTTAGGCTGCGGCACGACGCGTAGCGCCAGTTCGCGCAGCTGCGTCGGGGTTGCCGGCGACGGGGCGTTCATCAGCAAGTCCTGGGCTTGCTGGTTCATCGGGAACAGCGAGATTTCGCGCAGGTTCTTCGCGCCGACGAGCAGCATGACCACGCGGTCGATCCCGAAGGCGCAACCACCGTGCGGAGGTGCACCATACTGGAAGGCGCGATAGAGGCCGCCGAAGCGCTCTTCAACGTCGGTCTGGCTGAGGCCCACCTTTTCGAAGGCCTTGACCATCAGTTCCGGCGACTGGTTACGGATCGAACCGGAGGCGATTTCGAAGCCGTTGCAAACCGCATCGTACTGATAGGCCTTGAGCGACAGCGGATCCTGGCTTTCGAGCGCCTCCAGCCCACCCTGCGGCATGGAGAAGGGATTGTGGGCGAAGTCGACCTTCTTTTCATCTTCGTTCCATTCGTAGAATGGGAAGTCGACGATCCAGCACAGCTCGAAACGGTCGCGGTCGACGAGATTCAGTTCCTCGCCGGCGCGGGTGCGGGCTTCCCCGGCAAACTTGTAGAACTTCGCCGGATCGCCGGCAACGAAGAAGCAGGCGTCGCCTTCTTCCAGACCGAGCTGCGTGCGGATCGCCTCAGTGCGCTCCTCGCCGATGTTCTTGGCGAGCGGGCCGGCGCCTTCGAGCACGGCGCCTTCCTGGCGCCAGAAGATATAACCGAGGCCCGGCTNNCGCAGAAGGCGCGCGAACCACCGGTCTTGGCCGGGATCGCCCAGACTTCGACCTTCGGGTTCGAGGCGATCATGTTCGCGAACACCTTGAAGCCGGAACCGGCGAAATGCTCCGTCACGGCCTGCATTTCGATAGGGTTGCGCAGGTCCGGCTTGTCGGAGCCATACTTGCGGATCGCGACGTCATAGGGGATGCGCGGCCAGTTCTGGGTCACCGGCTTGCCTTCGGCAAACTGCTCGAACACCTGAGTCATGACCGGCTCGATGGTTTCCCAGATGTCTTCCTGAGTGACGAAACTCATTTCCATGTCGAGTTGGTAGAACTCGCCCGGCAGACGGTCGGCCCGCGGGTCTTCGTCGCGGAAGCAAGGTGCAATCTGGAAGTAGCGGTCGAAACCGGCAACCATCAGAAGCTGCTTATACACCTGCGGTGCCTGCGGCAGGGCAAAAAACTGGCCTTCATGGATACGGCTCGGAACGAGGAAGTCGCGTGCGCCTTCTGGCGACGATGCCGACAGGATCGGCGTGGTGTATTCCCCAAAACCGATATCGCCCATCCGGCGACGCATGTCGGAGATGATCTGGGTGCGCTTGACGATGTTCTTGTGCAGCGTCTCGCGGCGCAGATCGAGGAAGCGATACTTGAGGCGGACGTCTTCCGGATAATCCGGCTCGCCGAACACCGGCAGCGGCAGTTCCTTGGCGGCCGAGAGAACTTCGATTTCCTGGGCGTAGAGTTCGATCTCGCCTGTTGGCATGGTCTTGTTGATGGTGTCATCGGTACGGGCCTTAACCAAGCCGTCGATGCGGATCACCCATTCGCCGCGCACCGTCTCGGCCANNCGGCCACCACCTGGGTGATGCCGTAGTGGTCACGCAGGTCGATGAAGAGCACGCCGCCATGGTCACGAACGCGATGAACCCAGCCGGAAAGCCGGACGGTGGAGCCGACATCGGACTTGCGAAGTGCGGCACAGGTGTGGCTGCGGTAACGGTGCATGGTTTTATCCTGCATATTCTTTGAAGGGTATCCGGCAAGGGCACGGAATCTTGGGCTTTAAATCGCGCGGACAAGCGCATGACACGTCCGATTTGTCAAGGCTGAAGGCGCTGCCGGCACCCGGCAACCACTGGAGTCAATCGATTTTCGTGATGGCTGCATTCACGACATGAACTGTTTTCAACACCCGACCACAGATACAAGATTACTGGCACCCGGGAGGATCCCGAGTCGTGCTTCCATTAGCCCAGATAGGCTTCCATGTCGCCGCTGCGTCCGCTCATCCCGCTGCTCATCACTGCCGGCATCCTGATCGGCGGAAACGGGTTGCAGGGCACGTTCATCTCGCTGCGCGCACTCGAGGAGGGCTTTTCGACCTCGATGATCGGCGTGGTCGGCACCGGCTACAATATCGGCTTTGCCATCGGCTGCATCTACGTCACCCGGCTGATCCGCGCGACCGGCCACATCCGCACGTTCTCGGCGCTCGCCGCCATCGCTTCCGCCGCCTCGATCCTGATGCTGCTGTTCATCGACCCGACCTCCTGGTTCCTCATGCGCCTCGTCCAGGGCATCTGCTTTGCCGGACTGTTCGCCGTGGTGGAAAGCTGGCTGAATGCCAAAGTCACCAATTCGACCCGTGCAAGGACCCTGTCGGTCTATCGCTTCGTCGATCTCGGCGCCGTCACGCTTGCCCAATATGCAATCCCGGCGGTCGGCATCGGCGGGTTCGAACTGTTCGTCATCATTTCCATGGCGCTCACTCTGTCGCTGGTGCCAATCTCGCTGACCGACCGTTCCAGCCCGGATGCGCCGGAAGACGTGCGCTTCGACATCCGCGTGCTGTGGAAGGTGTCGCCGCTGGCCACCGTTGGCTGCATCGTCGTCGGGTTGACCAATTCCAGCTTCCGCTCGCTCGGCCCGATCTATGCCGACGGAATAGGCATGTCGGTGACGGCGATCGCCACCTTCATGAGCGTCGGCATCTTCGCCGGGGTCGTGTTGCAATATCCGCTCGGGCACTATTCGGACAAGCTCGACCGCCGGTTGATCATCCTGATCGCCACCTTCGGCGCCTTTGCCGCCGGACTGTTCCTCGCCTTTTTCGCCGGCACCAATGCCTGGCTGAATTTCGCCGGCATATTCGCCTTCGGTGCCTTTGCAATGCCGCTCTATTCTCTCTGTTCCGCTCATGCCAACGACCATGCCGCGCCCGGCCAGCATGCCTTGGTTTCGGCCGGCACCCTGTTCTTCTGGTCGATCGGCGCGGTGATCGGGCCGCTGTTTGCCTCCTTCATGCTCGACCTGTTCGGGCCGCAGGCGCTGTTCATCTATATGGTCGTCGTGCTTTTCGGCTTCATGGCCTATACGCTGAGCCGCATGATGGTGCGCGAAGGCGTGCCGGCCTCGGAGCGGCGCATGGGCTTCCGCAACCTGCTGCGCACGTCGACTTTCTTCAACAAGCTCGCCGCACCGCCGTCCGACAAGGGCGAGTAAGGCTGCGGCTGATTGGCATTGCTGCGGATCGTCTGGGCCCACGACGCCGTTGACGGCTGGCAACGCGTCGCGCGGGGTGCAATAGTTTCGGCGTTCCATCATGCATCAGCGCAGACGCCACAAGGAGCCAAGCCTTGCCCACCAATCTTGCCGCCACAATGACCGTGCTCGAGCCCTATCCGGGCCTCTATGCCTATTACGACGGTCGGATCGCCGGAAAGCGACTCTGTTCCGAAGAAAAGAACTGGCTCGACGACGGCGCCTATTCGCTCGGCATCGCCACCTATGCGCTGGTCGCCGACCATGAGGCGATCCTCTACGACAGCCACACCTCGCTCGACCATGCCAGGGCGGTGCGCGACCATCTCGTAGGCTGGGGCGTCACCAGCATGCGCCTCGTGCTCAGCCACTGGCACACTGACCACATCGCCGGCAATGCGATTTTTGCCGATTGCGAGATCCTCGCCAACCGCTTGACGGCAAAGACGCTGGTGGCGAACATCAAAACCCTTGCCCGCAAGACGCCGCCGATCAATCCCGTGGTCATGCCAAACCGGCTGTTCGACCGGCAGATGACCCTGACGCTCGGCGAGCGTACGATCGAGCTTCTGCAATTCAACATTCACAGCGCCGACGGCACCGTGCTCTTTCTGCCGGACGAGGGCATCCTGCTGGCCGGGGACACGCTGGAGGACACGATAACCTATGTTTCCGAGCCCGAGCATATCGCCATCCATATCGCCGAGTTGAACCGGCTGAAGACCCTACCGATCCGTCGCATCCTGCCCGATCACGGCGCGCGCGAACGGATCGCCTCCGGTGGCTATGAGCCCAGCCTCATCGACGCCAATCGCGACTACCTGCAGCGGCTGATCGATCGCGCCGAAGACCCCGCGCTCGCCAACCTTTCCCTTCGCGACTTCGTGGCCGACGACATCGCCGCCGGGCATATTGTCTATTTCGAGCCGTATGAAGCGGTTCACCGCGCCAACATTGCCGAGGTGCGCAAAGCGCGTGGGATCGCCAGCGTAGATCCGGATTGACCTATCGAGAAAAGCGGAAAGCGGTGTTGCGATGCTTTGCGAGGGCGCACAGCGGGGCCGGTGATATTGACATCGCGGGTCGAAAGGGGAACTAAGGTTGATCCACTCTATTTCATGACTGAGCCCCAATGATCGAGACCACAGCCGCATTAGAAGAAGCCTGCCTCAAGCTGGCCCAATCGGATTTCATCACCATCGACACCGAGTTCCTGCGGGAAACGACGTTCTGGCCGGGACTCTGCCTGATCCAGATGGCCAGCCCCGATCTCGAAGTGATCGTCGATCCGCTGGCCAAGGGCCTCGACCTCACGCCTTTCTTTGCGCTGATGGCCGACACCTCGGTGATCAAGGTCTTTCATGCCGCGCGGCAGGACATCGAAATTGTTTTCCACCTCGGCAACCTGATCCCGCATCCGATCTTCGACACCCAGGTCGCGGCCATGGTCTGCGGCTTCGGCGACAGCGTCTCGTATGACCAGCTGGTGCAGAAGGTGAAGAACGTCCACATCGACAAGACCTCGCGCTTTACCGACTGGAGCCGCAGGCCGCTGTCGGAAAAACAGCTCGACTATGCGCTGGCTGATGTCACCCATCTGCGCGACGTCTATCTGAAGCTCAAGGAAGAGCTGGACCGCGAGGGTCGCGCCGGCTGGCTGACCGAGGAAATGGCCATCCTCGAATCCCGTGAGACCTATGACCTGCATCCGGACGACGCCTGGCAGCGGCTAAAGATGCGGCTGCGCAAGCCGCAGGAACTGGCCGTCATGCAATATGTCGCCGCCTGGCGCGAACGCGAGGCGCGCAATCGCAACGTCCCGCGCTCGCGCGTGTTGAAGGACGACGCGATCTATGAAATCGCCCAGCAGCAACCGAAAGACACGGAAGCGTTGGGACGCCTGCGCACCATCCCCAAAGGTTGGGAACGCTCGGCTTCGGGTGCTGCGATCATCGAACAGGTCAATACCGCACTCGCCCTGGCGAAGACGGACATGCCGCATATCCATCGCCACAGCCACGCCCCCGAAGGCGCACAGGCGGCCGTCGAACTCTTGAAGGTCCTGCTGCGTCTCACCTCGGAAAAGCATGGCGTCGCATCCAAGGTGATCGCCAACAGCGAGGACTTGGAAAAGATTGCCGCCGAGGGCGAAAAGGCCGAGGTTCCGGCCATGCATGGCTGGCGGCGCGAACTGTTCGGCGATGTCGCCCTGAAGCTCATTTCCGGCGACGTCGGCCTGCGCTTCATCGACAAGCGCGTCGAAGCGGTGGAATTCTGATCCCTGGACGGTGATGGAAGAGGACGGGACCCATGGAACTGCCCGCCCCGCTCAGAGCCGCCGTCGAGCAGATGCTGGCGCATGAGCCGATCGAGCGCCTGGCCCGTGCGAGCGAAAGACTCTCCGACCGCTATCGTCGAGAAGTGCGCGACGGAAAATTTCATCTCGATGGCGAACTGGCCGCCAAGGCCTATCTCGCCACCCGCCTGCCGGCGACTTTTGCCGCCGTGCGCGCTGCGCTTTCGATGGTCGAGGAGGCGTCCCCCGATTTCGAACCAGCGAGCCTTCTCGATTTCGGCGCCGGACCCGGTACCGTGTTCTGGGCAGCCACCGATGCCTGGCCGGAACTGGATCGTGCCACGCTCGTCGAGGCAAGCCCCGCCATCCGATCGGTCGGCGCGGCGCTGGCGACGCACTCGAACGTGGCAAGCGAGTGGCTCGCCGGCGACGTCACAGGCACCCTCCCGCAACTGGAACCGGCCGACCTGGTCACGCTCGCCTATGTGCTGGACGAGATCGCCGAGACGGCCATACCCACTGTCGTCCAGCGGCTCTGGGATCTGACCGCTCACACCATCGTCATCGTCGAACCGGGTACGCCCGCCGGATGGCGGCGCATCCTTGCGGCGCGGCAGACGCTGATCGACGCGGGCGCCCAGGTCGTGGCGCCATGTCCGCACGCGCAGACCTGTCCGATCACCGCACCCGATTGGTGCCACTTTTCCCGTCGGGTCGCGCGTTCCCGGGTCCACCGCCTTTCCAAGGGCGCCGAGGTGCCGTGGGAAGACGAAAAATACATCTTCATCGCCGCTTCGCGCCATGCCGCCGCGCCACCGTCCGCCCGGGTGCTGGCGCCGCCGCGCACCTCCAGCGGACTTGCCAGGCTGAAGCTCTGTCTCGCCGATGGTCGGGCCGAGGAACTGACCGTNNCCCGTCAGCCGCCGCGATGGCGCCGTGTTCAAGGCAGCCCGGCGCGCCGACTGGGGCGACGCCTTCGAGCCGGAAACCGGGGACGTTAGCGATGACGACGACGCTTGATCGCGAGACCGCCGACCGCTTCGCGCGGATCGCCCTTGGCCATGTCGAGCGCGAATACCCGCAAAAGCCCGGCCATGTGCTTGCCGGGGAGAGCGATGTGCAAAGCCCACGCGAAACGCATCCGGTCTTCTTCGGCAGCTTCGACTGGCATTCCTGCGTGCACGGCTACTGGATGCTGGTCCGGTTGCTCAACCGTTTTCCCGACATGCCATCGGCCGAGGCGATCCGCGCGCTGCTCACCCGCCGGCTGACCGGCGAGAGCATCGCGGGCGAATGCGCCACCTTCGATCGCCCGATGAATCGCGGTTTCGAGCGCCCCTATGGCTGGGGCTGGTTGCTAAAGCTGGCCGCCGAACTGGAGGCGGCCGAAGACAACCGCTTCGCCGAGGCCTTGCGGCCGCTGAGCGACCGGATCGTTGCGCGCTTTCACGAGTTCCTGCCGGTCGCCACCTATCCGGTGCGCGTCGGCACGCACTACAACACCGCCTTCGCGCTTCGGTTGGCGGCCGACTATGGCGACGCGGTTCGGGACCAAATCTTCATCGATCTGCTGCGCACGACGGCGCTCCGCTGGTACGGGAAGGACCAAAATTGCCCTGCCTGGGGCGAGCCCTCGGGCGACGACTTCCTGTCCTCGACGCTGATCGAGGCGGAATGCATGCGGCGGCTCTTGCCTGCTTCGGATTTTGCCGACTGGTTTGCGCGCTTCCTGCCTGGCCTCGCGAGCGGAGAACCAGAGACGCTGTTCGCCCCTGCCGCAGTCTCGGATCGCTCCGACGGCAAGATCGCCCATCTCGACGGGCTGAACCTGTCGCGCGCCTGGTGCTGGCGCTCGTTGGCGATATCCGTTGCGGAGACGGACGCCCGCCGCACGATCATGAACGCGGCGGCCGACCGCCACATGGAGGCCGCCCTTGCCCATGTCGCCGGGGACTACATGGGCGAACACTGGCTGGCGAGCTTTGCCGTACTGGCGTTGGAGGCGTGACGGCATTTCTCGCATTCCAAGAGCCCGGTCGCGAACAGCAGCCGCGCCGACCCCGCGAAGCTGGATCAATCGCATCGTCGGAAGATTACCTCCCGGCGATGGTGTTGCCGATCAAAGGTAGAGCGTCGTGCCGTCCGTGGTTTCCCATGTCTGGCTATTGCCGGAGATATCATAAGCATAGGTGCCGCCCGCGTTCTGTTGCAGGGGCGGCTTTATCGTAGCGGGCATCTGAGCGCCACTGACCGGCGCATCGTTGAAAGTGTAGGACTGACTCCAGTCAACTGATGTCGACATGGATGGAAGCCTTGTCGTCCAGGCGACACTTGCGCCCTCCGCCGTCTGCGGAGACTTTTGAAAGATAGTGTAGTTTCCGGAATGATTGGTATTGTTGACGATCGATAAGCTGTAGGCCGCCATAGTATTCACCTCGTGATGTCGAATATCGACAAAATATTGCGAACAGCAGCAAATACAACGACCGGAATTGGGGCCATTTACATTGGAAACCAATTGGTTAAACAAGGAAAAACAGAACAGCTAAGATTTCATTGAAAGCAGGCCGGCCTTCCCATACCCACAGAAGCCCGGCGACCACAGGTCGTTGCTATTCGAACCTGAAGGCCAACCGCTTGCCGGTCAGGCGTGCGAGCTGTTGCAGACGACCGTCCAGACGTTCACCAGCGAAGTCACGATAGGCGTGCGGAACGACGAATTCGAGATCGAGATCCGGCCGAGTGGACTTTCGGAACGCCAGTTCGTGCACGATACCCGGCATCGAGGCGGAGAAGAGATAGACGACACGGAGAAGACCGCCAAGCAGCTTGGCGCGCTCCAGCAACCGTTCGGTGGCAATGGTCGCGAGCGGTCCCGTCTGACCATCGTCGTTTAGGCCTTCGAAACGATAGTAGTTGGCAAGTGCGATGAAGGCGCGGCCAGGATGGGTGATGCCGACGAAAGAGGAGTGGGCGATAATGTTCAAGGCCTGCAGGCCGCGATAGTCGGGATGGGCGCGCCAGCTGATGTCTGCAAGCAGGCAGGCGGCCTGCCGGTAGCGGCTCTCCTCTTCCGTTTCGATCGCGCCGAAACAGGGCATCATCCGGCCGGTCCAGTCGGCGAGTTCCCGGGCATGCTCCGGCGAACGGGCCCTGAGAATCGCAAGTTCGTCTGCCGCCGCCAGCAGCGGGTCGAGCGCGCGATCCTCCCTGGTCAGCAACGAGTAGAGGTAGCCCTCGCGCACACCCTGCGCCGAGAACGAAACCCGGGCAGGCCGCATGGCCTCCAGAACCTCGCGCATGGCGACCGCACCGAACGGCAGCAGCGTTCGGCGGTTCTTGGAGATCGATCCCCAGGCCGGGTCACGGGCGTTGGCACCGGATATGATGTCGTCGAGAAAACGGGTGATTTCCTCCAAAGGCAATTCGTATCCCTGCATCATGTGCAAGGGATATTTGCCCATCTCCATGTGCAGCTTGGCGATATTTCGCCACGTGCCGCCCACCGCGTAGAAGGTGCGGCCCCTGCCCCGTTCCAGCAATTCAGCCGATTTGATCATTCTGCGGGTATGTGCCCGGGCTTTGGCTATCGAGCCGCCGGCCGTCTCCGACAACCTCAGACCACCGAGTGGCAGGGTGATGCCGGTGCCGAGCTCGCGGCCCTTGATGTCGATCAGTTCGAGCGAGCCGCCGCCGAGGTCGCCGGCAATGCCGTCTGGATGGTGAAAACCACTCACGATGCCGAGGGCGGAGTAGATCGCTTCCTGCTCACCGGTCAGAACCTCGATGCGGTGACCGAGGATTTCCTCGGCGCGGCGGATGAAGTCGGGGCCGTTTGCGGCCTCTCGGGCGGCGGCCGTGGCCAGGACATACATCTCGGTGGCCNNTTCCCCTGCCGCGACAGCGCACCAAAGCGCTTAAGCGAAGCAAGGGCGCGTGACACGCCTTCGTCGTCCATTCGTCCGGTGGTCGCTAGGCCCTTGCCGAGACCGCAGAGGACCTTCTCGTTGAACAGCACCGTCGGTGCCCGCGACAGGCCTTCATAAATGACCAGTCGGATCGAGTTCGAACCGATGTCGACGACGGAGACAGGGGCTATGCCAGGCAATCGCCCCTGTGCTTCTGATCTTGTCATGAAGTACCAGTTATTGTTTCCTGCCGGAAATGATGCCGGCAATCAGTTTCGGCGCACTCTCTTTCAGCGATTCTCCCCGACCTGAAAGGCTCGGATTGGTCATAAAATAGTGCTGCGCGTTAAATGGTTCCTCGCCGGGCCGCACTTCCATGCGCCGCGACGTCCCGTCGGGCAATATCTCGTAGCTCTGCTGGTTGTCAATCAAGTTGCCCAGCATGATCTGTGAAAGAACCTGCTCATGCACGGTCGGATTGACGAGCGGCACCAGCGTCTCGACGCGACGGTCGAGATTGCGCGGCATCATGTCGGCCGAGCCAATGTAGACCAGCTCGTTTTCTGACGGCAGGCCATGACCATTGCCGAAGCAGAAAATGCGGCTGTGTTCCAGGAAACGGCCGACGATCGACTTGACGCGGATGTTGTCGGACAGACCCGGAACGCGCGGGCGCAGGCAGCAGATGCCGCGGATGACGAGGTCGATCTCGACGCCGGCCTGGCTGGCACGATAAAGCGCGTCGATGATTTCGGGATCGACCAGCGAGTTCATTTTCATCCAGATCGCCGCTGGCTTGCCGTTGCGCGCGTTGACGGTTTCCTCCTCGATGTGACGCAGGATGCGCGGCCGCAGCGTATAGGGCGAAACCGCGAGCTTCATTCCCTCTTCCGGCTCGCCATAGCCGGTGATGAAATTAAACACATTCGCCATGTCATGGGCGATCTTCGGATTGCAGGTGAAGAAGGACAGGTCGGTGTAAATCTTCGCCGTGACGGGATGGTAGTTGCCGGTGCCCAGATGGCAATAGGTCCTAAGCTTGCCGTCCTCGCGCCGCACGACCATCGACATCTTGGCGTGGGTCTTCAGTTCGATGAAGCCGAACACGACCTGCACGCCGGCGCGCTCCAGGTCGCGTGCCCAGCGGATATTGGCCTCCTCATCGAAGCGGGCCTTCAGCTCGACCAAAGCCGTCACCGACTTTCCGGCATCGGCTGCGTCGATCAGGGCCCGCACGATCGGGCTGTCGTTCGAGGTGCGGTACAGCGTCTGCTTGATCGCCAAAACGTCCGGATCGCGCGCCGCTTGGAGCAGAAACTGCACGACGACGTCGAAGCTCTCGTAAGGATGGTGGACCACCATATCCTTTTCGCGGATTGCCGCCAGGCAGTCGCCGGCATGTTCGCGCACGCGCTCGGGGAAGCGGGCGTTGTAGGGCTCGAAACGCAGGTCATCGCGCGGCGCCTTGGCAATTTCCGAGATGGTGTTGAGGGCCAGCAGACCAGGCAGGACGGCGACGCGATTGTCCGGAACCGCTAGTTCTTGCACGACAAACTGGCGCAGGCCGATCGGCATTTCGGAATCGACCTCGATACGGATCACCGATCCGCGACGGCGGCGCTTGAGTGCCCTCTCGAAGTAGCGCACCAGGTCTTCGGCCTCTTCCTCGACCTCGATGTCGCTGTCGCGAATGATGCGGAAAGTCCCGAACCCCTTGACCTCGTAACCTGGATACAGCTTGTCGATGAACAGGCCGACAACGTCTTCCAGCGTGATGTAGCGGATCGTCGTCTTGTCGTCCGGCAAGCGGACGAATCGATCCAGCGTCGGCGGCAGGCGCAACAGGGCGGTCATCGGCTCCCCCCCCCNNCGCCGGCTCCCAAGCTGCAGCCCCATCGAGAATCCCAGGTTCGGGATGAACGGGAAAGGATGGGCGGGATCGATGGACAACGGCGTCAGCACCGGGAAGATCGATTCCTCGAATTCGGTCGCCAGCCAAGTGCGATCCTCGGTCGAAAGCGCCGCCGGCCGGACGATGAGGATGTCTTCCTTGGCAAGATATTGCTGCAGGACGGCCAGCGAAGCCTGCTGCTCCATCTGCAAATTGTCGATTTCCTTGAGGATGTCATCAAGCTGTTCGGCTGGCGTCTTGCCATCAGGGCTCTTGATGGCGATGCCCTCGCGCACCTGCCCTTCGAGGCCGGCGACGCGCACCATGAAGAATTCGTCGAGATTGGCGGCGGAAATCGACAGGAATCGGATCCGCTCCAGCAAGGGATGCGCCGTGTTCAGCGTTTCCTCGAGCACGCGGCGATTGAATTGCAGCCAGGAAAACTCACGATTGATGAAGCGCAAGGGGCTGTTGGACAGATCCTCCGGTGCCTCCCCAACGATTGCATCGGGGGTGTTCGTCTCAGTCGCCACAGAATCCATTGCCCATCCCTCAATTGCCGGAGTGCCCGCAATTATAACAGTTTAACGACAATCCTGTGACGCTCACTTAAAGCCTTCCGGCTCGTAGAGTTCACCCAAGACCTCCGCCGCGAGCGCTCGCGTAATTTTCGTCCGTCGGGACAACGCGAGCCGGTCGAGCCGCTCGACGACCTCCTGTGCCGCCGCGCAAGACCGTTCCATGCGCTTCACGATATAGGCGACGATCTTGTCGTCAATATTAAGCTGGCGGTCGGCGAACAGTTTGACAATGACCTGGGACAACAGCGCCTCGTCCGGGCTGCCGATCTCGACCATGGTCGCAGCCCTCAGACGCGAGCGCAGGTCAGGAAGCGTCACCGGCCATGAAAGCGGCCAACTGCGCGAGGTCATGAGCATGCTGCTGCCATGCTCGCGCACGCTGTTGATCACATGGAAAAGCTCGACTTCGTCGAAGCCGACGCGATCGGCGTCTTCAAGAAGCACGGGCCCTGCGGACGCCAGACGCGAGGCCTCGCCGCCGGTCACCGGGTTGATCGCTGTTGCGCCTGCCTGTTCGCGCCAGATCTCGGCGAGATGGGACTTGCCCGAACCGGCCGGTCCCGACAGGATAACGATCGGAGAGGGCCAGTGTGGCCAGCTGTCTATCAATGCGACAGCGGTCGCCAACCGATCCGAAACCAGGAGGTCGTCACGTCCGGTCGCCGTGCCGTGATCGAAAACGAGCGGCAGCTGTTCGGCTGTCCCTCGACGCGTCGCGGCCTTGCTGATGTCACGCATTCACTTCTCTGCAACGCCAGGGTTCGTCTCGCCATCTGCGATAGACGTCTGCCCGTAATATAGGTCGCTTTGAAGATACCGCGTCAGGGCAAAACGGACAAGCACGCCGATGGACGCCGCTGCCGGCACAGCCACCAGCACGCCAACAAAGCCGAACAATACGCCGAAGGCGAAGAGTGCGAACATCAGCCAGACCGGGTGAAGCCCGACGCTTTTGCCCACCCACTTCGGCTGCAGGATGTTGCCCTCGATGAACTGGCCGGAGAAGAAGAACAGGACGACAATGATCAAGTGAACATAGTCCGGCCAGAACTGCACCACCGCCACGCCCGCGGCGAGCACCAGGCCGACCGTCGAGCCGACATAGGGAATGAAACTCAACAGGCCCGTAAGAAAGCCGATCAACAGGCCGAAGTTCAGGCCGATCAGCGAAAGGCCAACCGCGTAATAAATCCCGAGGAACAGGCAAAGAGAACCCTGCCCACGGACGAAGCCGGCGATGGTGCTGTCGAGTTCGGTGGCGATCTGGCGCACGACGGCGACGTGGTTGCGCGGGATCCAGCCATCGACCTTGGCGATCATCCGGTCCCAGTCGAGCAGCAGGTAGAAGGCGACGACCGGGGTGACGATCAGCAACGAGGCGATATCGACAAGCGCCTTGCCCGAATTCCAGATCTGCGCGAGCAGCGTGCCGAGGAAGCCGACGCCTTCGGAGAGATATTTGGAAAAGTTTTCCTTGATGCCTTCCGATTGGGTGCTGAGCCAATTCGGCAGCCATGCGGCGTTGGAGGTGGTGATATAGGTCTGCAGTTGCGTGATGTAGCCCGGTATACGCTGGATGAACTCGTTGAGCTGGCTTGCCAGAATCGGGATGATGATCATCAGCGACAGGACGAAAACGACGATGAAGGTCACCAGGATGACCACGGTCGCCCACATGCGCGACAGGCCGAGCCGTTCCAGCCGGTCGGCGACCGGATCGAGAAAATAGGCCAGCGCCATGCCGGCGATGAACGGCAGAAGGATGGTACGGAACATCATAAGGAAGAAGATGAAGATCACGAGCGCAGCCAGCCAGAACATCAACTGACGCCGCAGCCCGCTGCCACTGATGTGCTGAACCATCGTCCGCCTTCCTCTTTTTTCGCCGTCGGCATACCTCGCCGGCTCTTCTAGCAGAAAACGCCAGATAGGTCAGGGCGAAACCCAAGGTCAAGGGCGTCCACTCAGCAAGCATAGGAGTCGGCTGAAAAACGCCGGAAAACCGCGCGACCCAAGCCTCACAGCTTGCATATCCGGGCTCTTCATGCAATTGCCACGGCAATATCGACACCCATCGGAGGCACGAGATGAGCCAGTCTGAACGCAACGGTTTGACCTATAGCGACGCGGGCGTCGACATCGATGCCGGCAACTTGCTGGTCGAAAAGATCAAGCCGGCCGTGCGCTCGACACGCCGTCCCGGCGCCGACGGCGAGATCGGCGGCTTCGGCGGCCTGTTCGACCTCAAGGCCGCAGGCTTCACCGATCCGGTTCTTGTTGCCGCCAATGATGGCGTCGGCACCAAGCTGAAGATCGCCATCGACGCCGGCATCCACGACACGGTCGGCATCGACCTCGTCGCAATGTGCGTCAACGACCTCGTCGTCCAGGGCGCCGAACCCCTGTTCTTCCTCGACTATTTCGCCACCGGCAAGCTCGACCCGGACCAGGGGGCTGCCATCGTCGGCGGCATTGCGGCCGGCTGCCGCGAGGCGGGCTGCGCGCTGATCGGCGGCGAAACCGCTGAAATGCCCGNNGGCCGAAATGCCGGGCATGTACTCGGGCGGCGACTATGACCTTGCCGGCTTTGCCGTCGGCGCAGCCGAACGCGGCAAGCTGTTGCCCGCCGGAGACATTGCGGAAGGCGACGTTATCCTCGGGCTCGCCTCCTCGGGCGTGCACTCCAACGGCTTTTCGCTGGTGCGCAAGATCGTCGGTCTCTCCGGCCTCGACTGGAACGCGGCTGCGCCCTTCGACAACGGTAAGTCGCTGGGTGCCGCCCTGCTCGAACCGACCCGAATCTACGTCAAGCCGTTGCTGAAGGCGATCCGCGAGACCGGGGCCCTGANNTGAGAACGTTGACGTGCACGCCATCGCTCACCTTACCGGCGGCGGCTTCTGGGAAAACATTCCGCGCGTGCTGCCGAAACACCTTGCCGCTTCGATCGACCTCGATGCCATCACTGTTCCGCCGGTCTTCTCCTGGCTCGCGCGCACCGGCGGAGTTGCCCAGAACGAGATGCTGCGCACGTTCAACTGCGGCGTCGGCATGATCGTCGTCGTCGCCGAAAAGGACGCCGCGCGCGTTACCGAAGTGCTTTCGGACGAAGGTGAAAAGGTCGTGACGCTCGGCCGCATGATCGCCCGCGCCGAGGGTGAGGCCGGCACCCGCTACGAAGGCAAGCTCGCTCTATGACGACGGCCCGCAAACGCGTCGTCGTCTTCATCTCCGGCGGCGGTTCGAACATGGTGGCGCTGGCGGATGCCTGCGCCGCACCGGACTTCCCGGCAGAGATCGTCGCGGTCATCTCCGACAAGCCAACGGCGGGTGGACTTGCCAAGGCCGCCGTGCGCGGCATCGCCACCTACGTGTTCGAGCGGCGCGCCTATGCCAGCAAGGCCGAGCACGAGGCGGCGATCCTTGATGTGCTGGCAGCACTTTCGCCCGACATCATCTGCCTCGCCGGCTACATGCGCCTGCTCAGCGCCGATTTCATCCGTCCCTACGCCGGCCGCATCCTCAACATCCACCCTTCCCTGCTGCCGCTGTTCCCTGGGCTACACACCCATCAGCGCGCGATCGACGCCGGGATGATGGTGGCCGGTTGCACCGTGCATTTCGTCACCGAAGGCATGGACGACGGGCCTATCGTTGCCCAGTCCGTCGTGCCGGTTCTGCCGGGCGATACATCGGATAGCCTCGCCGCCCGGGTGCTGACCATCGAGCACCGCAGCTATGCCAGGGCGCTGCGCCTTTTCGCCGACGGCACGTTGCGCATGGGCGCCGACGGCCGCGTCGAGCGGACCGGCTATGCCGGAGACGCGGCGGCGACCCTGGTTTCGGTCTAAGAGACTATTTCGCGTTGCTCATGAAGTAGGACGCGCCCCAGGCCAGCAGGCTGCGGGGTAGAAATCGCGTCGAAAGGGTGATCAGCTTGTTGGCGAAGCCCGGCACCACGCTCGGCCGCCCGGCATAGAGGGCTTTAAGGCTGGCCTCGACCACAACCTCGGGCGTCATCAGCACCGCTGATGCCATCCGGTTGAGCCGGTGCCCTGCCCGGTCCCAGAACGGCGTTTCGGTCGGGCCGGGACAGGTGACGGTGACCACGACCCCGCGTCGCCTCAATTCCCTGTGCAGCGCATGGCCGAATGACAGGACATAGGCCTTGGACGCCGCGTAGACTGCATAGCCCGGGATCGGCTGGAAGGCGGCCGTACTGGCGACCAGAAGGATATGCCCGCCGCCGCGATCGGCCATCTCTCCGGCAAAGACGTGAGCAAGATCGGTCAGTGCCCGGACGTTGACATCCACCATGCCGAGGGCCTCATCGCGTGGCCGGCCGGCAAACCGTCCCTGGACACCATAACCCGCATTGATCACAAGGGTGTCAATCGCGATTCCGCGGGCGCCGATTGTCTCCTTGAGCCGCAAACAGGCGTTCGGGTCCGCGAAATCCGCAGCTTCCACGGCGACCTCGATCGGATGAGCCAGCGATAGTTCCGCCGCCATCTCCTCCAGAGCGTCGGCCTTGCGGGCAGTCAGCACGAGATTGTAGCCGCGCGTGGCGAGCGCCACCGCGAAGGCACGCCCCAGCCCGCCGGTCGCCCCGGTGATCAAAGCCCATTTCCGATCGCCCGCCATTCGCATCTCCCCACTTGCGGCGGATCATCGGGAAAAATGCACCCGCTCGCAAGCTCGAATGGCCGCAGAAACAAGGCGCTCTGCGAGCCGACGGAAAGGGGCATGGGCACCGGCGATTTATGGGCCCATTTTTGGCCGCTACAAGGCCCAGATGTGGTCGCTCCAAGCCATTGAGAGTGTTTGCCTTTTCCATATGGTGCCGGCCATTGGACATTTCACATGGGGACCTCTCGCATGAACAGACTGCTGACCACGACCGCTCTTTTTGCCGGTATTGCGCTCTGCCCGACCTTCGCTGTCGCGGCGGACGATCTCTTCACCTCGCCCGATGGCGCCTTCTCGCTCTACGGCAGCGTCGGCCTTGCCAATGTCAAGGCTGGCGAATTCGTCTATGACGGTTCCCACAAGCTCAGCCAGCTCAACTGGGAAAGCCAGGGCATGACGCTCTACACGCTCGGCGCCGATGCCCAGATCGACAAGAACTGGAAGGTCCGCGCGGCCTTCAACGTGGGTACCGGCGGTAACGGCCACATGGTCGACTACGACTGGATGGACTACAGCAATCCCGACTGGACGGACCGTTCCATCCATCCCGACACGCGGCTCGACCACTATTTCAGCGGTTCGATCGAGATCGACCGTGGAGTGTACGAGAACGACACGACGAGCTTCGACGTCGGCGCAGGCTTCCGCTATACCGACGTCAAGTGGACCGCCTATGGCGGCTCCTTCATCTACAGTGGCGGCGGATTCCGCGACACGATCGGCAATTTCCCCGACGGCGAGCGCGGCATCAGCTATCAACAGAAAATCCCGGTCGGTTTTCTGGCGGTCAATGGCTCGCACACGATTGGCGCGTTGACGCTGAGCGGCGGTCTGCAAGGCGGCTTGAGCTTCGGCATCGATGACATTGATGATCACTGGATGCGCGACCTTCGCTTCTACGACAACATGAACGTCGCCCCGATGCTCGGCGCCAATGTCACGGCAAATTACCAGCTCAACGAAATGGCGGCGCTCTTCGTCACCGGTTCGTTCGAGCGCGTCTTCCATGCCCGAGGCGACATGAAAATGGTCGATACCACGGGCGCAAGCCCCGACGTCCGCCAGTCAGACGCAGCCGGTGCGACATACCAGGCGATGTCGATCTCATTCGGCCTCAAGGGCAAATTCTAAAAATACCGAGCCCCCCGCGGGCAGCGGTCAACGCTGTCCGTCCGGCCGCGGACGCCCCTTTGCACGTCCGCGGCCCTTTCTATTTCAGCCTGAGAGAATGGCCGGGTTGAGTGCCGCCCATTGCAGCAGCATGATGGTCTTGGCATCCATGATACGACCGTCCTCGATCATCTGTAACGCAGCCTCAAGGGGCACGTCAGTGATTTCTATGTCCTCGTGTTCCTCCGCGAGCCCGCCGCCTTCAGCGATCTTGTGGTCGACATGGACANNAGAAGAAGTGCACCTTCTCCGTCACTGCCCCGGGCGAGGCATAGGCGCTGAACAGGTGGCGCGGTTTCTCTATCTGATAGCCGGTCTCCTCCATGGCCTCGCGACACACGGTTTCGGCCGGGTCCTCTCCATGCTCCATCGAGCCGGCGGGCACCTCCAGCAGAAAAGCATGGTCGCCCATCAGGTGGACCGGAATACGGAACTGCCGGACCATGACGACGGCGCGCCGTTGAGGGTCGTAGAGCAGGATCGCCACGGCCTCGNNTTCCAGTTCGACCTTGCTGTCGTCCGGGCGGATGTAGTCGAAGACGATGCGGCGGACATGGCTCCAGCCCTTCCACAGAGTCTCGTCCTTGAGGATGGCGATGCGGATCTGATCGAAGCGGCTCATCCGGCGGCCTTTTCCAGCCAGACCTTGTTGTCGTGGAAGGCAGCCCCACCATGCGGCGCCACGGCGTCTCCCCCGGTCAGCACGTTGATCCCCTCGCCGTCGAGATGCGCCTTGTTCGGCCACAGCCCCTCGGCCACCAGCACGCCGGGCTTGACCGCGTCGGTCACCCGGGCGTGGATGCGCAGGGTCCCACGCATGTTACCGAGGCGGACAACGTCGCCGTCTGCGATCGCCAGCCGCGCCGCATCGGCCGAATTGACCATCACCTCGGGTCGTCCTTCCTTCTCCCGCGACGTCGGTGTCTCGGAGAAGGTNNCGCGAGCCGGAAGGGATGCGCGGCATCGGCCACCTCGATCAGGTCGACCTGGTCGGGAAACTCGGGCAGCGCGGCGACGGGCCCGAGATTGCCGAGATTGGCCGGCGGCTTGTTGGGCGACTTGCCGTTCTGCCAGTCCGGACGGAAGCGGAACTTGCCGTCGGCATGGCCGAAACCATCGAGATAATGGGCCCTGCGGAACTCCGGCTGGCAGTCGAACCAGCGTTCTTCCTTCAGCGTGTCGTAACCTGGCCAGCCGCTCGCCTTCAGCATGTGGTCGATGTGCTGATATTCCGAGAGACCGAAACCGGGCCGGTCGGCAACGCCGAGGCGCCTGGCCAGTTCCTCGATGACGAAGAGGTTGGTGCGCACC
>DBUL01000046.1 GCA_002307905.1 Rhizobiaceae bacterium UBA1291 | reverse complement strand
CCCCCCCGGCCCCCCCCCACCCCCCCCCGCCCCCCCGCCCCCCCCCCCCGCGGCCCGCCGCCCGGCGAGCCGGTAAACACCAAATGATCGAACGGCGCCGCGCTGAAAGCCGCCGCAACGTCCGGCCCGCCGGTCATGACCGCCACCTCGTCCTCGGCGAAGAATTCCTTCACCGCCGCATCCAGAACCTCGGAGAACCGCGGCGTCAGTTCCGACGGCTTCAGCATCGCCCGGTTGCCGGCGGCAAGCGCGCCGACCAGCGGCGAGAGCATCAGGTTGAGCGGATAGTTCCACGGCGCGATGATACCGACGACGCCGAGCGGCTGGCGCAGGATCCGCGCCGACCCCGGCTGCCCGGTCCAGGCGAGCGACACGCGGCGCGGCCGCATCCAGCCCTTCAGGTGCCGCCGCGCATGGCGGATCGCCGCCCGCGTCGGCACGATGTCGGCCAGCGTGGTCACCACCGCCGAACGATTGCCGAAATCCTCCGTGATCGCCGCCGCAAGGCGCTCCTGCCAGGCGAGGACCATCCGCTCGAGCCGGTCGAGCCGATCGCGCCGCAGCGCCAGATCCGGATTGATGTCGGTCAGATAGGCCGCCTTCTGGCGCGAAAGCACGCTCTCGATCACCGCCTCCGGCGACACCGCCTGCCGATCGCTCACATTCCCGTCCATCATCCGCCTCCCAAAACTCTGAAGTCCTACAGATGTGCCGAGACCGGAGATTGTTCAAGTGCGAACAGATAGCGGAGGGAATTAAACACCGTCGATCCGCGATCACCGTCAGGCAGGAATGCCCACGACACGGTCCTCGAAGCATGCGGACGTGTCGTGGATCGGTGGCCTCGTGCTTCGACGCCGGAGGCGGCCCGCCACCTCCGCATGAGGGGCATGGAGAGGAACCGCTCGCGCGACGCCGAGAGCTTCAGCCCAATGGCCGTCATCAGTTTGAGCACTAAGCCCCCGCCTCAACTCCGCGGCTTCAAATTCTCCGGATCATACAGCGGCTTGTACCCCACCGCCGCAACCTCGACCGGAAACACCTCGGCAAAATACTCGACGTTCAGCTTCCGCCCCACCTGGCAATAGTCGTGCGGCAAATACGCCAGCGCGATATTCTTGCCGATCGTCGGCCCATACGCGATCGACGTCGTGTAGGAGCGGCGGCCGAGGCTGTCGATCAGGGTTTCGCCGGTTTCCGGGTCCATGACCGGCAGCGCGCCGACCGGGTAGCGGGCAATACCCTTGGCATCGACATTGTCGGTCATCACCAGCGTGCAGAGCATGGCCGGCTGGTGCTCCCGCACCTTGTATTCCAGGTGCTTGGACTTGCCGCGGAAATCGGCTTCCTTGACCTTCGGGCGGGCAAGATCGGCCTCGATCAGGTTGTACTGGGTCAGGAGGTCGCCGTTCTGCAGGCGCAGGCTCTTCTCCATGCGGCGGGAGTTGGCATAGGTCTCGACGCCGAAGGCCATGACGCCGGTGGCGCGCAGCGCGTCCCAGACGGCCAGGCCGTCCTCGTACTTCATGTGCAGTTCCCAGCCCTGCTCGCCGACATAGGAAATGCGGAAGGCGGTGACTTGTCTGCCGGCGATCTCGATCGGCTTGATCGCGGCGAAGGCGAAATTTTCCGGGTCGAGGCCGGCCGGGTCGGCAACCACCTTTTTCAACGTGGCGCGGGCGTTCGGGCCCCAAATGCCGATGGTGACGAACCTTTCCGAGACGTCGGTGATCGTGACGTCGAGGCCGCGATCCTCAGCCACGCGCTTCATGTAGTGGAAGTCGCGCGGGCCGGCATCCGCGCCGTTGACGAGACGGCAACGGTCGGCCATGCGAAACACGGTAAAGTCGGCCCGCACCATGCCCTCGTCGTCGAGGAAGTGGGTGTAGATGCCCTTGCCGATATTGCCGTCGCCGCCGATCTTGGCGGCGCAGAGCCATTCCAGCAGTTCGACATGGTCCGGCCCTTCGATGTCGACCATGTGGAAGTGGGAAAGGTTGACGATGCCGCAATCCTCGCTCATCGCCAGATGCTCGGCGTTCGAGACGCGCCAGAAATGGCGGTTGTCCCATTCGTTGGCGCGGACGGGAACGCGATCGCCGTATTTCTCGAGGAGATGCTCGTTGGCCTTGTAGCCGTGCGCGCGTTCCCAGCCGCCGAGTTCCATGAAGTAACCGCCGAGCTCCACTTCACGCTCGTAGAAGGGCGAGCGCTTGACGTTGCGGCCGCTGCCATAGGGCTCGCGCGGGTGCACGGCGGGGAAATAGATCTTCTGCGCCGCCTCGAAACAGCGGCCGGCGATGAACTCTTCGGTCAGCTGGTGCGGATAGAAGCGGGCGTAATCGATCGAGTTGTGGTCGATCTCGGTGCGACCGTCGGTCATCCAGTCAGCGATCAGCTTGCCGTAGCCCGGACCATCCTTGACCCAGATGGCGACGCAGTACCACAGGCCCCGGACCTTCTGGCTCTCGCCACAGGACGGNNGACCTGCAGCAGGCCGTTGAAGGAATGGCTCTCGTTATAGCCGAGCTCGCCGAGTATCGGGGTGAGTTCCATCGCCCGCTCGAGCGGCTCGAGGACCTGCTCCATGTCGAGATCGCGCTGCGAGGGCGACAGTCGCGCCTCGTGCTTTTCCAGGAGCTCGCGCGGATGGCACATGCGCGGTTCCTTGGTCTCGTAATAGCCCCATTCGATCTGGCCGCCCTCGGTGGTCTTCGGGTCGCCGGTATCGCGCATATAGGCCGAATTGCCCTGGTCGCGCAAAAGCGGATAGCCGATCTCCTTGCCGGTACCCTCGAATTCGTTGAACGGGCCGAAGAAGGTCAGCGGATGGTCGACCGGCATGACAGGCAGGTCCTCGCCGACCATTTCGGCGATCAGACGGCCCCAGAGGCCGGCGCAGACGATGACATGGTCGGCCATGATCGTGCCGCGATGGGTGACGACGCCCTTGATGCCGCCGTTCTCGACGATCAGCGATTTTGCCGGCGTGTTGGCGAACATATTGAGCTTGCCGGACTTTTCCGCCGCATCGACCAGCTTGCCGGCAACCGTTTGGCTGCGCGGAATGACCAGGCCGGCATCGGGATCGAACATGCCGCCCATCACCTGGTCTTCCTCAATCAGCGGGAAGAGCTTCTTGATCTCGGCCGGCGAAACATAATGGGCGCGGGTGCCGAAAGCCTTGGCCGAGGAGAGCTTGCGCTTGATCTCCTCCATCCAGCTGTCGTCTCCGGTGCGCGCCACTTCGAGGCCGCCGATGCGGGCGTAATGGCCCATCTTCTCGTAGAAATCGATCGAGTACTGCGTCGTCCAAACCGAGAGATAGTCATGACTGGTGGTGTAGCAGAAGTCGGAGGCATGGGCGGTGGAGCCGATGTCGGTCGGAATGCCCGACTTGTCGATACCGACGATGTCGTCCCAGCCGCGTTCGATGAGGTGATGGGCGATGGAGGCGCCGACAATGCCGCCCAGCCCGATGATGACGACCTTTGCCTTGGACGGAAACTCTGCCATTGCCCCAAATCCCGATTGATATTGAGAACCGATCTTAGGGCGCGTCGACCCGCCATTTCATCCTCAATGCGACATAATCTGCAATGCTGCACGACCCGGATTTTCCGCGTCTCCCAGCCGCTGCGACTGAGTTTGCGACATTGCGGACGAAGGCACAAGGCGAGCGATGGCAACATCGCACATCCTCAAGGAAAGGCCGTGCCGGAGGCTGTGGGGATGATGATGCAGCGGCAGAGGACGATGCCGGTCGGCTGACGCCGCGGAAAGACGCCGGTCCTTCAAGCCACGGAGAACTCAGGTGCCGCAGAAGGTTCTCTCCACCCGTTCCCCGGGCAAAGGCTTGTCCTGATAGGCCGCAAATTCCGGGCTCTCCGCATAGGGATACCGCAGGGCCGCGTGCAGCCGTTCGAAGACGGCAAAATCGCCCTCCAGCCCGGCTTCGATCGCCGCCTCGACCTGGTGATTGCGGGGAATGATGGCCGGGTTGACCGCGTCCATCGCCGCCTGCCGTTCCGCAGCTGGTCGGGGATCGGATTCGAGCCGACGCCGCCAGCGCAAAAGCCAATCGTCGAGGCCGATCGGATCGGCGAACTCCGCCGCAAGTATCTGCGGGTCTGTACCGCCGGCCACCTTGCCGAGCGCCCGGAAGGTGCGGGTAAAGTCGGCTTGCGCGCCCTCCATCAGCTTCAGCAGCGAATTGACGAGATCAAGGTCGCCCTCTGCCTCTCCCGTGACACCGATCTTGGCGCGGAAGAGATCGAGCCAGCGGGCTTGAAACATCCTGCCGAATTCGGCAAGCGCGGCATTCGCCGCCTCGACATTCTCATCCTCGCCCCCTGCCATAAGCGGCAGCAGCGTCTCGGCGAAGCGCGCGAGGTTCCACTGCGCGATCCCAGGCTGGTTGGCATAGGCATAGCGCCCGCGCAGGTCGATCGAGGAGAACACCTTGCGCGCATCGTATTCGTCAAGGAAGGCGCAGGGACCAAAATCGATCGTCTCGCCCGAGACCGCCATATTGTCGGTGTTCATCACCCCGTGGATGAAACCGACGGAGAGCCAGCGCGCGATGAGGTCTGCCTGGCGCGCGGCGACCGCATTGAGGAGCGCAAGATAGGGTTGTTCAATGCCCTCCAGCTCCGCATAGTGGCGGGAAATGACGTGATCCGCGAGCACTTTGACCGCCTCCGCATCGCCTCGCGCGGCGAAGAACTGGAATGTGCCGATCCTGATATGGCTGGCCGCTACACGCGTCAGAACCGCACCGGGCAGCTTCGTCTCGCGATGCACCGCCTCGCCGGTCAGCACCGCGGCCAGCGCCCGGGTCGTCGGGATGCCGAGCGCCTGCATGGCTTCCGAGACGAGATATTCGCGCAGCACCGGGCCGAGCGCCGCGCGCCCGTCGCCATTGCGCGAAAAGGGTGTCACGCCAGCCCCCTTCAGCTGGATGTCGCGGCGCTGGCCGTGTCGGTCGACCACCTCGCCCATCAGGATCGCCCGCCCGTCGCCGAGTTGCGGCACGAAATTGCCGAACTGATGGCCGGCATAGGCCATGGCGATCGCGGCCGCTCCTTCAGGAAGACGGTTACCGGAGAAGATCGCGGCCAGAAGCTCGTCGCTCGCTTCAGCAAAATCGAGGTTCAGTTCCCCGGCCAGGGCCTCGTTGAAACGGATCAGGCGCGGCGCCCTTGCACCGGCCGGATCGGCTGGCCGGTAGAAACGTTCCGGCAGGCGCTGGTAACTGTTGTCGAATGCAAACACGGCTCATCGCTCCGGATTGTCGCCCGCCGGGAGAGGGGCAGGATTCCTGCACCTCAATATGGGGCGCCGCTCCATGCGGACAAGCGGAAACGCCGAAAGGCTCTGCGCTCCCGAATTGTCAGCCGGAAAAACGGACCAAAATTGGGCCGATAGCTGTCGCGCTCTTGTCTCGGGGAATAGCGTCCTCTTAACGTGTCTGCCGAACGGAATGTGCGCTCCGAGGTCATGGGGCACCAGAGCCGTATTTGTGCACGGCTCTTGCCACGCCTGAAGGGCCGCGCGATGCTGGGCGACTGATTATCGAGGGGAAGATTGTCATGAAGATACACATCGCCGCCGTCGCGGTCCTGGCCGCTGCGGTGCTTTCCGGCTGCACCACCACCGAAGAAGCCAATACCGTCATTCAATCGCGCTGGATCGGCCAGCCGGCCGAGGTGTTCTTCACCCAGTATGGCCCGCCGATCTCGGAGTTTCCGATGGCCAGCGGCAACATCCTTTACACTTGGCGGGGCGGCGACAAGACCCGCTACATCCCGCCGCAGTATTCGACCCCCACGCCGGCCCAGACCACGACCCGGACGGTGACTCGCGAGACGAAGCCCGGCGTGACGGTCACCAAGACCACCACCCTTGGCGGCTTTCCGACGGCCCAGCCGCAGATGATCTCGCCGCCGCGCTATGAGGAGCTGTTCTGCGAACTGCAGCTCACCGCCGACCCGTCGGATCGCATCGTCGCCATCCGTGCGACCAACGACACCGATGGCGAGGGCTTGAGCTTCTCGCGTTGCGCCGAAGTGCTGAACGCGCACCCGAAGAAGTGATTTTTGGCCGGACAGGCTGTGAAACTGCCCTCCGCCCCCCGCGCGCGGAGGGTATTACTTTATCCCGGACGCCGCATTTCCGGCGGTGCCGACGCCGCTGTGGGGACAGCCTCGGCCAGGGCTTTGCCGTAGACAGCGACAAAGCGCTTACGATAGTCTTCGCAGCGCGATATAGCCGAAGGCCGGCGCGACTGATTTCCGGGCGCCGTGTCGACCAATAAGAGGGACAACCATGTTCAAACGCCTTTCCATTACCGCCGCATTTCTTGGCGCCGCCACCGCCCCGGCCTTCGCCCATCTCAATCCCGCGGAACACGGCTCGCTAATGGCCGGCCTCTCCCATCCGCTCTCGGGCGCAGACCATATCCTTGCCATGGTCGCCGTCGGTCTGTGGGCGTCGCAGATCAGCGGACGCGCCCTCCTCGCCGTGCCGGCCGCCTTCGTCGGCACCATGGCGCTAGGCTTCCTGCTGGCCGTATCCGGCATTGAAATCCCGTTCGTCGAGCCGGCCATTCTCGCCTCGGTGATCGGCCTTGGCCTGCTGGTTGCAACCGCCGCACGCCTGCCGCTTACCGCGTCTGCCGCCGTCGTCGGTGTTTTCGCGCTGTTCCACGGCCATGCCCATGGCGGCGAACTCGGTGCCGCCGGCGCGCTCCAGTTCGGCCTCGGTTTCCTCGTCGCCACCACCGCCCTGCATGCCGCCGGCATCGGCCTCGGCATCGCGCTCGGCCGTATGGGCCCGCTCGTCACCCGCCTGCTTGGTCTGGCGACCGCTGTCGGCGGTGCCGCCCTCGTGCTTGGCTGATCAGCAAAACCACTCCCTGAACAGGTGGTCGGCGGGGTTCACCCGCCGATCTTGTTTTTGATCGTTGGGGACTTTCTCAACCCAGGGCGGCGCGGTGTCGTGTCGCTCCGCCCGCCGAGCAGCGTGCCGACATCCTCTTGGCTCATCGGCCCGGCAAACAGGAAGCCCTGCAATTCATCGCAGCCGATTCGGGTCAGGAAGTCGTTCTGCTCGTTCGTCTCCACGCCCTCGGCCGTGGTCTTCAGGCCCTTGGCCCGTGCCAACTCGACGATCGCCTGGACGATTGCCTCGTCGCCCCGATCCTTGCCGAGACCGTCGATGAACATCTTGTCGATCTTGATATGATCGACCTCGGTCTCATGCAGTCGTCCGAAGGTTGAGAAACCGGTACCGAAGTCGTCCAGAGCGATATGGATCCCGGCGGCCCGCAGTGCCCGGATATTGGCGGTGCAGGTTTCGGATCCGTCCATCCACGCCGTTTCCGTGACCTCGAGTTCGAGCTTGTGCGGCGAGAGCCCGCTTGCAGCAAGAATCGACATGACCTCCATGGCAAAGCCATTGTACCGCAGCTGGACGGCGGAAACATTGACGGCAATGTTGTCGATCGGCCAATGAGCCGCGGCCCGACAGGCCTCCTCGAGCACGTAGCGGCCGAGTTCCCGGATCAGTCCCCCCTCTTCAGCGATTGGCACGAAATAGACCGGGGAAATCAGCCCGCGCGTCGGATGATGCCAGCGAACCAGCGCCTCGACACTGCCGACCTCACCGGTCGCGGCAAAATACTTGGGCTGATAGAGCACGTGAAGCTGGCTACGGTCGGCCAGCGCGCGGCGCAGGTCGCGCTCGATCTCTGCCCGCTCCCGAACCATTGCGTCCATATGCGGTCCGAAAATCGAATAGCACCCGCGTCCGCTCGCCTTGGCGCTGTAGAGCGCGACGTCGGCCTTGCGGGTCAGTTCTGTGCGCTCCGTCCCATGCTGCGGCGAAAGCGCCACCCCGATCGATATGCCGACAAAGGCATTCTGGCCCTCGAGGACGATGGGCTGGGAGACCGATGAGACGATCGCCGTGCAGAGCGCCTCGACTTCGTCGATCTGGCGATACGGCGTCAGCACATTGAACTCGTCGCCGCCGACACGGCACAGCGAAGAATGAGGTGGCAGAAGCTTGCTGATGCGCTCGCCGACCTCGCGAATGACGTTATCGCCGGCCGGATGACCAAGCGTGTCGTTGATCGGCTTGAAGCGATCGAGATCCAGGTAGAGGATGGCGACCTGCGCCGGTATGCCATCTCGCTCGCGCAGCGCTGCGTCGAGCAATGTCTCGAACGAGGCGCGATTCAACAGCCCGGTCAAGGAATCATGGCTGGCGAGATAGCGGATGCGCGTCTCCTGATCGCGATTGGCCATGGCGCGATGGTAGAGCATGGCAATGAAGATGCTGACCACGCCGCCCAGCAAAAAGAAGATGGTCAGCAGTACGGGCGCGATAGAGGTGAGAAAGTCCTGCCCGGGCCGGTAGGGCTCCCATACGACGAAGCCCATGACACTGCCGTCATTGGTCACCAGCGGCAATGCGGCCTTTCTTTCATCCGCCTCGTCCGTCAGCGAAAAGTGCATGTTGTTGAAGTCGTAGCTGGTCTCGAGTATCTTGAGGAACGGTCCGTCAAGAAAGCGGACCGCGACATGGACATATTCCGCGCCGACGACCTGTTCGATCTCACCGGTGTCGCTGACGATCGGCTTGAGGCTGATCACGGCGGGACGGCCGTTGAGAATACGGAAATCCGTAAAGCCGGGGCTGTCGATACCGTCCTCAACGCCGATCGGGTTTCCCCCGCGAAGTGCCTCTCGCAATTGCTGCAACATCGGAGCCGCAGTCGCTTCGATCGAGGCGTAGGCACCCGCGTCCTGCTGTGCGCCATCTTCGAAGGCGTAGACCGGCTTCCCTTCCGGGTCGACCACGTAAGCGGCGTCATGTCCGAAATAGGTCTGCATCCACTCGCCGAGATTGATATGGATCCACGCCATATTCTCGGATAACGCATGCTCCCGAATATTCTTGACGGCGTCGTCCCAGACGGTGACGCTCTCCTGGTCATGGGCGATCTCGAAACGGAACCGGCTGATGACATAGCTCGCCATCTGTGTCTGTCGGGCAGTCGAGACAGCGTCGATCTTCCAGGTCGACCAGACCAGGAAGGACAGGGTTATCACGGCAAGCGCGGCCATGCCGAAGACAGCAGTCGCAATGACCTTCAGGATGGAAAAATCGGCCGAGCGACGCAAACCGTGAAACGTCATGATATGTGAGCCTCTGTTCATGTACTCAACAAATGGCAGATTCCCCTTAACGCTGCGCTTCGCGGCAAGGTTTCAAATTCGTTAACCTCGCAGGGTCCGATCCGCTCTCGACTTGGAGAGAATGCGGTTTGCCCCGTTCAGCCTCGTCCACGATAGGCCGCAACGCCCTGTTCCGGCAACCAGACACCCTCGGGCGGGGCCCCGGTCTGCCAGAAGACATCGATCGGCA
>DBUL01000151.1:5082-14235 GCA_002307905.1 Rhizobiaceae bacterium UBA1291 | reverse complement strand
ATAGATTCGCCCCTGCCGTTCCGCCCCTGGGTCCGGCGAATGAAACGAGAAAAATGGAGACTTCGGCAAGTTCCGCCGCCCCGGTCGCCGCAGCCGCGGTGATCGCCCCATCGATTGGTGCCCCCGCTCTCGGCCTGTCGAAACCGGCCGCCGAGGAGACCACGATTCCACAAAGCAATGCTGCCGACATCCTGGAGGCGGCTCGCCAGCGCGTTCTTTCACCGGCTGCCGAAACCCCTCCTCTCGTCCGTCCTTCCGGCCCACCTTCTGCACCGACCGAAGTGCCCGAACGGAATCGCGAGCCGAGCGAATTTGAGCGCGTCCTTGAGGAGGAAATGGCACTGCATCTTGCCGCCAGCGAGGTCCCGGCGAAGGCATNNCGAGCCGATCCTGCCAGAAACGCGCGCCGACCGTCCGGTCGTACCGCCAATTGCCGCGCCGATACGCAGCGACGAGTCACGCCCGAGCGCCACCACGGCCGAGGAGCCCGACCTGCAGGACGAGATCGCACGCATCTTCGGCGAGATGTCGGCCGACCGCCGATGATTTCGCCTAACGAGAAATGCCGGCACAGGCCGGCATTCTCCCCCGGCATCAAGGCCGATTCTGCTTAAAAACTAGACGCGTCCAGCGCTGCCTATTCGTCGCGATAGACCTTCTCGCGCCGCTCGTGGCGCTCCTGCGCCTCGATCGACAACGTCGCGATCGGCCGTGCGTCCAGCCGCTTCAAGCCGATCGGCTCACCCGTCTCTTCGCAATAGCCATAAGTTCCGTCATCGATCCGCTGCAGGGCTGCGTCGATCTTGGAAATCAACTTGCGCTGCCGGTCGCGGGCACGAAGCTCGATGGCACGATCAGTTTCGGAGGAAGCCCGGTCTGCAAGATCGGGATGGTTGGCGCTCTCTTCGGCAAGGTGACCGAGGGTTTCACGCGCTTCCCTAAGGATGTCGTTCTTCCATGCGACGAGCTTGGCACGGAAGTAAGCTCTCTGGCTCGCGTTCATGAACTCATCGTCTTCCGAGAGCACATAATTGCTAAGATTGATCTTCTCACTCAACGCGATTCTCCTGAAGAACATCTCAATGGCGGGCTGTATATCCTTTCAATAACCGGGGTTCAAGCCTAATGGCCGCGTATTAAGCCATTTTTAAATCTGTCATATTTTTAGGCTAAAGGCATATTTTTTAACCACTATTTCCGAATTCGGCAGTCAGGCGCCCTGAGAAGCCTCACGCTGCATACACTACTGTGGTCTAATCGGTTTGAACGGCGGTTGACGGACCTCCCCGACAAAAGCTAGTTCAGGATAAGAAGCCCAGTCGCGGAATTTCCTCGGATGACCCTCCTTGCCTCGCCCCCTGAACGCATCTACCTCCTGAGGCATGCAAAGTCCGGCTGGGCCATGCCCGGCGGACGGGACTTCGACCGCACCCTGGATCAGGCCGGTTGTGCAGAGGCGGCTCAGGTCGCCGAAGAGGCGGCCACGCGCGGCTATCGCCCCAGTCTGGTACTTTCGTCATCGGCGATGCGGTGCCGACAGACGGCCGAGGCTGTGCAGCGCGCGATCGACGGCGAAACCGAGTTTCGCTACATCGATGAACTCTACAATGCACCGGCCGAAACCTACACCGACGCCCTTGATCGTTTGGACAGCGCCCCCTCGGTCATGGTGGTCGGTCACAATCCGGCGATCGAAGAACTGTTTGCCAGGCTCGTCGGGATGGATGTCGTCAACCGCACGATCCCGGAAGGCTATCCGACCGCCGGTCTGGCAGTCCTGGATCGCAGCGGCGACGGTGACCGATGGATACTGCACGATTTTCTCGTCGGTTGAACACCGCCGCGACGACCGCTTGACGCCCGCGACGATCCGGCGCCGGTCCCGTTCTTGTTTCCGCGCCGGTAAGCTTCCTATATGACGGGACGCACATCACGCAGGGACGAATGAATTGCCGCCATCCTTGACCAGCCTGACCGACGAAGCCGCCATCGCGTTCGACAATATTGCCGACCGCGCCGCCAATCTCGTCAATCCGACGCTGCGCCTCGGCGTCACCGGCCTATCACGCGCGGGAAAGACGGTTTTCATTTCCTCCCTGGTTCACAACCTTCTGCATGGCGGACGGCTCCCCCTGTTCGAGCCGGTCCGCTCGGGTCGCGTCAGCGCAACACGGCTGGAGGAGCAGCCCGACGACGCCGTACCCCGCTTCCAGTATGAGGATCATATCCGTGCGCTGGTGCGAGACCGGGTCTGGCCGGATTCGACGCGCGCGATTTCGGAACTTCGGCTGACCATCGAGTACAAGAGCGCTAGCGGCTGGAACCGGATGTTTTCGCCCGGGCGGCTGTCGATCGACATTGTCGACTATCCCGGCGAATGGCTGCTCGACCTGCCGCTGCTCGGACAGGACTTCCGCCAGTTCAGCGAGGCGACGACCGACCTTGCCCGCACCGGCATACGTGCCGAACTGGCGCGCGATTGGCTCGACCTGTGCGCTGCGATCGACATGGACGCGCCCGCAAACGAGATGGTGGCGCGGCAACTGGCGACCACGTTCACCACCTATCTGCGCGCCTGCAAGGCCGACGAGCGTTCGCTGTCGACCCTGCCACCCGGCCGTTTCCTCATGCCCGGCGATCTGGACGGCTCTCCCGCGCTGACCTTCGCGCCCCTCGTCGGCATACCAGAGACGCGCGCGCCGAAGGGATCTCTGCGCGCGATGATGGAGCGCCGCTACGAGGCCTACAAGTCAGTCGTTGTGAAGCCATTCTTTCGCGAGCACTTCGCCCGGCTCGACCGGCAGATCGTGCTGGTCGACGCGCTCCAGGCGATCAATCGCGGTCCGGAAGCCGTGCAGGATCTCGAGCGGGCACTGGCCGACGTGCTCGCCTGCTTCCGCGCCGGCACGAACAACATGCTGACCTCGCTGATCCGCCGACGGATCGACCGGGTGCTGGTCGCCGCCACGAAGGCCGACCACCTGCACCACGAAAGCCACGACAGGCTGCAGGCGATCACACGCCGCCTTGTCGACAGGGCGATCCAGACGATCGGCATGTCGGGCGCCGGCATCGACGTCATGGCGATCGCCTCGGTCCGCGCGACCCGCGAAGCAACCGTCAAGCGCGACGGCCACGAGCTGCCGGTGATCGTCGGTACACCGATCGAAGGCGAGAAGGTTGGGGCCGATCGCTTCGACGGCATGCGCAAGACCGCCGTTTTCCCGGGCGATCTGCCGGAAGACCCACTGGCCTTCTTTCGCTCGATCGACGAAGGCGCCGAGCATCTGGACCTGCCCGATCTCGACATCGTTCGTTTCCGCCCCCCGTTGATCGAGGAAACCGCCGGCGGGATCACGCTTTCCGTGCCGCATATCCGGCTCGACCGCGCCATGCAGTTCCTGTTCGGAGATCGCCTCGCATGAAAAGGCCACCGCTTTCGCCAGAGGCCCCTCGCCGTCATCCGGCTTCCTTCGCCGTCGAACCGGAGGAAACGACCGCTCCGAAGAACATAGGCCCGAGGGCGCCGCAATGCTTCGACGACGGCGTCGAAATCGTGCCCGACGAGGCCGACCCCTTTCTCGGCGCCGAACTCGACGCGATCGACCCGATTGCCATCGCAAGGCCGCATCGCAGAGGCCTGTCTCTCGGCAAGATCGCCGCCGGCGCTTTCGGCCTGCTCGTCTCGCTGGCGATCGGGCTCTGGCTCGACGGGTTGATTCGCGACCTGTTCGCGCGATCCGACTGGCTCGGCTATGCCGCCATGGCCGTGCTTGCCGTCGGCCTTCTCGCACTCTTCCTCCTGCTGGCACGCGAGGCCATAGGCCTCTACCGCCTCGAAGCTGTCCAGAACCTCAAGGCCGACGCTGAGAAGGCCGCGGCGGAAGGGCGAAAACCCGCGGCCAGGGCTCTTGTCCGGCAATTGACCCGCCTTGTTTCATCGCGCCCGGAGACCGCCCGTGGCCGGGCGACGCTCGAAGCGACGGAGGACGACATCATCGACGCTCCGCAGCTGATTGAACTTGCCGAACGCGAATTGCTGGCTCCGCTCGACATGAGGGCGCGCGGCCTCATCCTCGGCGCAGCAAAGCGCGTGTCGGTGGTTACTGCGGTCAGTCCGCGTGCCATCGTCGATCTGGCCTATGTGCTGTTCGAAGTCTTCCGCCTGGTGCGCGCCATGGCCGAGCTCTACGGCGGACGGCCGGGTACGGTCGGCATGCTGCGGCTCATGCGCGACGTCATCGCACATCTCGCAATCACCGGATCGATTGCCGTCGGCGATGGTCTGGCCCAGCAGATCCTCGGCCACGGACTCGCCTCAAGGCTCTCGGCGCGGCTGGGCGAAGGCGTGATCAACGGTCTGATGACCGCGCGAATCGGCATCGCCGCCATGGATCTCTGCCGCCCCCTGCCGTTCCGGGCCGTGAAACGACCCGGCATCGGCGATTTCATCTCGGACCTAACGCCCAGCATGACCGGCAAACCCACCCAGGCCGCGAAGTAGGAAAGAGCCGGTCTCGCGTGCCCTCTTTTGCCGTTGCCCGCCGCGCCATTTGCGGCTAGTGCAATGATGCGTTAACCATTCTGAGGGTAGTCTGCCTGCGGGTATTCTGGTTGCTCGTACCAAGGTAAGTCGATGTCACATCGTTTCATCTCGCCATTCGGCCGCATCATCGCCATGTCCGTCGCCGCAATGGTTGCCTCGGCACCCGTGGCCGATGCCGCATCGCGCGACAAGCGCTTTTTCCAATCGGTCGCCGGTGTCTGGAAAGGCCCGGGCGAGATCGTAGCCGGCAAGTACAAGGGCACCAAGTTCACCTGTAGCCTCACCGGCCTGCCAGCCGACGGCAACCTGACAGGGCTGACGCTCGACGGCACCTGCCGCGTCGGTGTATTCTCCCAGCCGATGAAAGCGACAATCTCCGAAGTCGGCGGCAAGTACCAGGGTCAGTTCCTCGACGGCGCGGAAGGCAAGGGCCTCGACATCGTTTCCGGCGCCGTGACCGGCGATCGCGTCGTGATGGGTATCAACCGCAAAAAGCTGAACGGCGCCATGGTCGCTCGCCTGCACAACGACAGCGCATTGAACATCACGATTTCGGTCAAGGTCGAGGATCGCATGATACCGGTGATCGGCCTGAAGCTGAATCGCCAGGCCGAAGCCTACGCCGGCGCGATCAAGAACTGACGCGCTGTCGGCCGCAGTCGCCAGCCGATTAACTATTCCTCAGCCGCGCCACCAGGCGCGGTTTTCGTTTGCCACCACAATCCCTTCGGCACCGGTCGCGGCCAACCAATCCGAGACCGCCCTTCCCTTCACCTTGAGGTCGCCAGCGATATCGGCGAGCGGCATCAGGACGAAAGCGCGTTCGGTCATGCGCGGATGCGGCACGGTCAGCGCGTCCTCGGCGATTTCCAGCCCGTCAAAGGTCAGAACATCGATATCAATGGTGCGCGGGCCCCAGCGCTCGGTCCTGATCCGCTTCATGTCGCGCTCGATCTCCAGGCACGCTTCGAGCAGTCGCAGCGGGGAAAGCGTCGTTTCGATAGTCGCACATGCATTGTAAAAGTCGGCCTGGTCGATCTTGCCCCATGGCGGCGTACGGTAGAGTCGCGACACCGCCGTTACCCGGCAATCCGCGCGCGCATCGAGCCGGCGCAGCGCAAGCGCCATGGCCGCAACCGGATCGCCGATATTGCCGCCGAGCCCGAGCGTTGCGCGACGCCAGCCGTCCTCAATTGAAATGCTCAACGCTCACCTGCACATAATCGAGGATGCCTGGAACCGGGGCGCTCGGCTTGCGGACAGTGATCTTCGCCCGCCGGATCATAGGGAAGCGAGTGCATAGCTCCTTGGCAATTGCCAGTGCCAGCGCCTCGATCAGGTAGCGGCGGCTATTTGTGACCGTATCCTCGATCACCTTGAAGGCGATCCCATAGTCGACAGTGCCGTCGATATCATCATTCTCGAGCGCGGTTCCGGCTGCAACGTCGAACTCGGCATCGATGAAGAAGCGCTGGCCGAGAAACTCTTCCTCGGCATAGACCCCGTGACGGGCGAAGAACGCGCAATTCTCCAGCGTGATTGTGTAGATGTCCGTCATAGTGCCTGTTCCTTGCCGGCTTCTCGTTGCGCCGCGATCATAGCATCGGCGATCGCCAGAGCATCCCGGTTAATCGCGACATTGTGCACCCGGAAAACCGAAGCGCCCTTCATCCGCAAGAGCACAGTGGTCGCGGCGGTCGCCGCATCGCGCTCGCCTGCTTCCCGGCCGGTCAGCGTCCCAAGGAAGCGCTTGCGCGACGTCCCAACCAGGAGCGGATAACCGAGCGCCAGCAGTTCGTCACAGCGCGCCATCAGCGCCATGTTCTCCTCGACCGTTTCCTTGGCGAATCCAAAACCAGGGTCCAGCACAATCGTCTCGCGGGCCACCTTCGCCGCAGCGGCGATCGCCAGCGAACGTTCCAGGTAGTCGAACTGGTCAGCGATGACATCGGCCAGCCGGTCGCGGCCTCGCCCCGTGTGCATGACGCACAGCCCCGCTCCGTATTCCGCGGCGATCGCTGCAATCTCCGGTTCCCGCTGCAACCCGTGGACATCGTTAATGATGTGAGCACCGGCCGCGATTGCCCGGCGCGCCGTGTCGGCGCGGTAGGTGTCGATCGAAATCAGCGCATCTGTCTCGCGCGCCAACTGTTCGATCACCGGCAGAACGCGATCCTGCTCCTCAGCGGCGCTTACCGGTGTTGCACCCGGCCGGGTTGATTCCACGCCGATGTCGAGGATCTCGGCACCATCGGAGAGACAAGAAAGCGCGTGTTCAACCGCCCGGTCCACACTGAAGTGCCGCCCCCCGTCGGAAAAGGAATCCGGCGTGACGTTGACGATCGCCATCAGCCTGCCCTTAGCCTCAAGCGCGATTCCGCGCCCGTGGGCCGCGCGCCAGTATCCGGTCGTTGCCCTGATCACGCTGCTGTCCTTCCCGGCGAGAATTTGCTTGTGCTGATATTGCACTTTCACAGCCTATGCCCCAAGGTCGCGGCGAATTCAACTTAGCGAGCCATCAAGAATGAAGACTGAACGCCGTTTAGGCGTCCTCACCGCCGCCGCAGCACTGTGGCTCGCTCTGAGCGGCACGACCGAGGCCGAAACAATCGTCCGCAAATCGATCTCCTATTTTCAGATCGGCGGCACCACCGCGGAGGAACTTGACCGCGAGCTTGAGCGCCGAGGTCCGATGACCCGTGCCAGCGGATCGCGTCATCCGGGTGCGACGCAAATCAAGTTCGGCGGGGAACTGGGATATGTGGAGTCTGCGGGGCGTTGCCGGGTCGGCAGTGTCGATGTGACCCTCGACACGCGCCTCGTCCTGCCCCGCTGGAAGAACCGCAAAAGGGCAAAGGGCGATATTGCGCTTATCTGGGACGCCTTGTCGAGCGACATCAAGCGCCACGAAGAACGTCACGCGGAGATCGCGAGGGACTATGCCCGCCGGCTGGAAAAGACGCTGAAGTCGCTGCGCCCGCAACGGGACTGCGAGGCCATGCAGGCAAAGGTCACCGAGGCTACCGACAAGGTCGTCGCCGCGCATGACGCCGCACAGATGCGTTTCGACCGAGTCGAAGCCGTGAACTTCGAGAAGCGGATGATTCGCATCCTCGATTATCGGGCGAAACAGAACTCCCCTAAAAACTAAGGTGGTTCAGCCTATTAGACAGGCAAAAATGCCACAGAGCTTGCGCGAAACTTGCACGCGAGCCTGTGAATAACTGGCTATTTCTCGGTGTGGTACTTGAACAAACACTGAAATATAAATGTCATAACACTCAGTCGTTCACGTGTTGGGTTCCCGAGTTCTCCCTGGCGCATCCAGGAGCCACAGGTGTTCCTCCCTCGCCTGATCATGGCGATGCGCCCTCCTGCCTCGCTCGTCGCTTGTCGATGAGCGAGGCTTTTTTTGCCGAAGATCAGCCCTGGCGTTCAGGAACGCGCACAACGAGACCGTCGAGCGTCGGCGTGACCTTGATCTGGCAGGANNATTGGGCTGAACATCCACGGCAAAGTCGAGCATGTCCTCTTCCATAGGCGAAGGAGCCCCAACCTTCTCGGTCCAGGCCTCGTCGACATAGACATGACAGGTCGCGCAGGCGCAGGCGCCGCCGCATTCGGCCTCGATACCGGGAACGGAATTGCGCACGGCATTCTCCATGACCGTGGATCCTTCGTCCGCAGCGATCTCAAAACGCGTACCGTCGAAAGCGATGATGGTGAGTTGTGCCATGATGAGGTGTCCAGACTTCGCCGATTGCAAAAAACCGCGAAGTCATCACCCAAATCCGGCGGGCAGTCAACATTACGACAACCGAATTTCCGCTAGCTCTACCGCATTGCACCAAGGGAACCGTGCGCACGCAGAGCGCTCAGCGGCAGAGCTTCAGGATGAAGTTCTCCGCCTCGATCACGCTCGCGGCGACCGTGGCGAGTCGGCCGGCATCCGCACCCTCACGCTCGACCGCCTCGGCAGACCGCAGTACGGCGTGGGCCCCGACTGCCCCGGCAGCATTCTTCAGACGCGCAGCGATCGTCACTCTGGCCGCGGCCTCGACTTCGTTGGCGAGAGCCTGGAGGCAACCGCGGGCCTGGCGGGCAAAGATCTGCAGGATTTCGATTTCCACCGCCTTGTCGCCCTTGGTCCTTGTCGCCAGTTGAACAAGGTCGATCGGACGATCTTTCGAGGGGCAACGCCCACCGGTATTCTCGGGGGCTTCGAACGCAATACTGGGCGCAGCCATGGGTCGATTTCCTTCTTGAGGCTATTTGTGAGACCTGCATCCTTCGGGCGACAGCGTCCATTTCCGGTTAAACAGGGACCGATGCCCCGGTAAAATCTTAGGATATGGTTAACAACGCCTAAACGGTGGAACCATATGGTTTTTCAGGCGCTAATTTAGTTTAAATGCTGTTAACAATCTCCCCAGCGCGTTAGGAATGCCGCCCCCACTTAATTGTCTCTGCATTCTGAATGTGTCACTACGATACGCATGGTAAGGCTAAGGGGTGGAATCCTTTGCCCTCAAGCCGGATGGTGATAGGAAACAATCATCGTGCTCATAATTTGGAGCAGTTCCGGTGGCGTATTCCGAAGGAGATTC
>DBUL01000151.1:0-5009 GCA_002307905.1 Rhizobiaceae bacterium UBA1291 | reverse complement strand
CAATAGGCTTGGTAACGAGGCGTAATCCTATGGCGAACAAAAAGACGGTCGAGTCGATTGACGACAGCGCGTTCCAGGCGCTTGAAGCGGCTCTGAGGATCGATTTCGACGAAGAGGAGACGTCAGCCGGCAAAGGCAGGCAGGCGTCAGACGCACCGGAGGCCAAAGTGTCTGAGTCCAGCAACCAGCGTCCCGTCNNCCGGCCGACCGCCGTCCGGCCCGTGGCGGCGAGCTTGCGCCCGAAATGGCGCCGAGAGCACCCGCCTTCGAGCCTGCCAACGACGCCTCGCGCCGCAGCCCGGCAGCCATCATGAAGACCCTCGAAGGTGCGTCCATGCGTAGCGCGATGCGCAACGCCGCGATNNATCGTTTCGGCACTGTGGGTCCTGGGCGCCGTCGGCCTGAGCCAGCTTCTCTACGGCAGCCAGATCTGGCAGGCGCCGAGCGTGGCCGATGTCGTTGCAATGCCGGGCGTGGTCGCGATCTTCATCGGGACCATCCTTCCGGTCATGCTGTTCTTCGACTTTGCCATCATGATGGCCCGAGCCCATGACCTTCGCAATGCCGCACGGTCGATGGCGGAGGTCGCCCTTCGCCTCGCAGAGCCTGAGACGGTTGCCTCCGAGCGCATCATGACCGTCGGCCAGGCCGTACGCCGCGAGGTCTCGGCGATGAACGAGGGCATCGAGCGCACGATTGCGCGCGCCACCGAACTCGAGACGCTGGTGCACTCCGAAGTGAACGCGCTCGAGCGCAGCTATTCCGACAACGAATTGCGCGTGCGCGGGCTCGTCCATGAACTCGGCTCGGAACGCGACGCGATCGTCAATCATGCCGAGCGCATTCGCAGTTCGATCGTCGGCGCCCATGAACAGCTGAAAGAAGAACTCTCGCTGGCGACCGAGGAGATCGCGGTCCGCCTAGCCACCTCAGGCGAAGCGTTCGCCTCGCTGATCGATACCCGCGCCGCCGCCCTCATGGAAAAGTCGGATGCCGCCGCCACCTCGATCGGCAGCCTGCTATCCAGCAAGACCGAAAACCTGGTCCAGACGCTCAGCGCTTCGGGCATCTCGCTTGCCAGCGAGTTCGATACCCGCCTGCAGCAACTGACCGGCACGCTGCAGCAACGCGGCCGTGAACTGCTCGGTGAATTTGAGACCCGCGCCTCGACTCTCGACGCCAATACCGAAAAGCTCAACACGGCACTCAGCGAACGCGCCCGTCAGCTTAACGAGACACTCGCCGAGCGCACCCGCGAAATCGCCGAACGCCTGACGAGCGGAGAACAGGGTATCACCAGTTCGCTCGAGGACGTCCTGGCCAAGCTTAATGCCACACTCGACAACAAGGGCGCCGCCTTCCGCCAGAGCCTGCAATCGAGCGCCGACGATGCGATCGTTGACCTCGACCTGCGCTCCGGCCTGTTCGAGGATCGCCTCCAGGCGACCATCGGTCTTGTCAATACCGCCTTCGACGAGCGCGTCGCCGAATTCGCCAGCGCTTTCGACCAGCGCGCAGGCTCGCTCGACAGCAAGTTAATGGAAAGCCTTGCCCGCATCAACGAGACGGTCACCGGCGGCTCCGACGCGATCGACGGCATCCTCAACTCCAGCATCGAACGCCTCGGCTCGACTCTGACCGACCAGTCCTTCGCGCTTGCCACCGCCGTCGGTACCGGTCAGGAACTGATCGACGACGCGCTTTCCACCCGCGCACAGGAAAGCGCAAACGCCATGTCGGCCCGCGCGCTGTCGCTCAGCGAGAGCCTGGAAAACGCCGAGAAGCGCATCGACGCCGTGATGGAAGAGCGCAGTGGCGCCCTCTATTCGGCTCTCGCCGACAACCAGTCGCGCTTCGAGGAAACGCTTGCGACCCGCGCCGAAACCATCGTCAACGCGCTTTCAGGCAATCAGGAGCGCTTTGCCGAAACCCTCGACACCAAGAGCCGCGAGATCGCCGATACCTTGGCCAATGGGCAAAAGCGTCTGGACGAAACGCTCGACGGCCGTGCCTCCTCGATCATCGAGGCCGTATCCGGCACGGAGGACCGCCTCGCCGACATTCTGGACAGCCGCAATCAGGCGATCGCATCCACGCTCGCCTTGGGCCAGCAGCGCCTCGACGAGACGCTCGACGGCCGCGCCTCCTCGATCATCGAGGCGGTATCCGGCACCGAAAACCGCCTCGCCGACGCCCTCGACCGGCGCACCGCGACGATCATCGACACCGTAGCCGACGCAGACAAACGCATCGAAGCCGCCTTTGCTGACAAGGCCGAGGCGATCCGCAGCGCCTATAACGAAAACCAGGACCGGCTCGACCTGTCGCTGGCCGGACACGCCACCTATCTCGCTTCCACGCTGGAGCACGCCGGCGAGCAGCTGGAAAAATCGCTCGGGGAAGGTTCGGGCCGTATCGGCGAGACCCTCGCCACCGGCCTTGCCGGCATCGACGGCAAACTGACCGACACCCATGAACGGATCCGTGCGACACTCGAAGAGCGCGGAAACGCCATCGACCTGACCCTGCGCACCGCCCACGGCCAACTCGATACGATTCTAGCCGAGCAGGGCACCGCGATCGGCGCGTCGATTGCCGCAAGCGCCGGCATGCTGGAAATGACGCTTGAGGAACGTGAAGAAGCCCTTCGCCGCGCCATCGACGAAAGCGGCAAGACGCTCGATGAACGCCTGCGGGGCACCACCGGCGCACTTGTCGGCCAACTCAGCGAGGCCGCCAACGAAATCACCCGAACCGCCGAGGATTTCTCCGGCCGCATCGAACAGTCGGTCGGCGGCATGTCGACCCGCCTCGATGACACCAGCAGCCGCATTGAACTCAGCCTGGAGACCCTTGAGGAGCGCATCAAGAACGGGCTCGACGGGGTTGAAACCCGAGTCGGCGACGCCGGCGAGACGTTCGCCAGCCGTCTCGCGGAGAAGGTCTCCGATCTGGAGCGCGTCGGTGGCGAGGCTGTCGACCGCGTCGCCCGCGTGCTTGACGACGGAACCGCGAAGGTCGCAGAAACCTTCGACGGCCGCACTGCTCAGATCGACGAGCGCCTGTCGACCATGGACCGCGCCCTCAATGTCGGCCTCGACAACGTCAACCGCACGATCGAAGGCAAGGCCGCGGGCCTCGCTTCCGCCCTGCGCGGCGCCGTGGCGGATGCTGCCCGCGAACTGGACGGCGAAGCTCAGCGCTCCGTCGAACTGCTCAACCAGACCGGCGCGCAGTTCGCCGAACGGATTGGCGAACGCACTGCCGAGCTGAGCCGCACGGTCGAGGAAAAGTCACAGGATCTCGCCAATCGGATTTCCGAGACACAAAACCGTCTCAGCGGCCAGGCCGCTGCAGTGGCACAGACCTTCTCGGAAGCGGGCGATGCCATCGCCAAGAAAGTTGCCGAAGCGGAAACCCTCGTCGGCGACCAGATTTCGGTCCTTTCCGGCACCCTGTCCGAAGCCGGTTCGGTCCTGGAAGCCCGCGCCGCGGCGATCCGCGAACAGCTTTCCGGCAATACCGCGGAAATCACCTCGACCATGGATGCCGTCGAGAAGGCTCTTGAGGCGCGTGGCAACACGATCCGCACGGTGCTCGACGAGCGGACCCGTGAACTNNGCGCCTGATCGACGAGAAGGCGTCCCCGCTCATCGCCGACTATGCCGAGACTGGCCGGACCGCCGCCGAGCGGATCACCGAAGCCGCAGCCCTCAGCGCCGAGCGCTTGCGTGCCGAAAACAATGCCATCGTCGAGGCGATCAGCAGCCGCGCCGACAAGGCCGCGGAAACCATCGATGCGGCCGAGGTCAGCCTGACCGAGAGTGCAGGCCGTTTGATCGAGCGGCTCAGCGAAAGTAACTCGGGCCTTGCCACGATGATCGAGCAGGTCGCCGCTAATATCGCGACGGCCGACAACCATCTCAACCAGACCACCGAACGCTTTGCTGAATCCACGTCCAAGGCCGCGGACCTGCTGCAGACCTCGGGTCGCCTGCTGGACGGCAAGCTCGAGCGGCTGTCCACCGTTTCCGGCGAGACCCTCTCGCAGGTCACCTCAATCGTCGGCCGTTTTGGCGACCACTCGAAGGTGCTGAGCCAGGCCTCTGAGCTGCTGTCGGCCGCCCAATCCAACCTCGTCGGCACGCTGGAGGAACGCCAGCAGGCGTTGCGCGATCTTGCCGTCGGTCTCGTCAAGCGCTCGGAAGAAATCGAGACGACGATGCAGAACCTCGGCAACATGGTCGAGGGCGCTTTCGAACGCGCCGAACAGCGCTCGGGTCAGGTCGCAGGAAACCTGCGCCAGAGCATTCAGACGTCCTTTGCCGATATCGGCAAGATCCTGTCCGAAACCGAGAAGCAGGCACTGTCAACGGCAGGCAACATGCGCGGTGCGTTGATGTCGGCCGGCGAAGATGCCAATCGCGCGATCGAAAAGACACTCTCGGAGGCCGAAAAGCGGTCCGGCGACTTGGCCGACCGCCTGCGCGGCGGGCTGTCCGCTTCGCTTTCCGACGTCGACAAGCTGCTCGGCGAGGCCGGGCGCAAATCCGACGGCGCCGCCACCCATCTGCGCGAAGCCATGCGTGAAGCGGTCGATGACGCCGTTGGCCGCTTTGCCGGCGCGACCGACGAGATCCGTCGGTCGGCACAGGACATCCGCAAGGAACTGGACCTGACCCGCAGCGAACTGAAGCGGGGCGCGTTCGATCTTCCCGAAGAAGCCAAGGAAAGTGCCGCCGCCATGCGCCGCGCCGTGTCCGAGCAGATCAAGGCGCTTCAGGACATTTCGCAGCTGGTTGGCCGCTCGACCCAGGTCCTTGAGATCTCCGCACCGGTCGCCCGCAAGCTTTCCGAAGCAAAGCCCGCGGAAGCCCCGAGGGCGGCCACTGCTCCGGCTCCCGTTGCCCAACAGCCGGTCGCGGCTCCGGCGCCCGCCAGAGTTGCCACGCCCGCACCCACGCGCCCGATGGAAGCGCTTGGACTGCGTGGAAGCCTCAACAACCCTG
>DBUL01000257.1:11715-11890 GCA_002307905.1 Rhizobiaceae bacterium UBA1291 | reverse complement strand
CACACCACCGGCGGCTACCTCGTCTATGCCTCGATGACGCACGAATATGTCTTCGATTACAAGGATGGGGAGATTTACTGGTGCACGGCCGACGTGGGTTGGGTGACCGGTCACTCCTACATTGTCTACGGACCGCTCGCCAATTGCGCGACCACGCTGATGTTCGAGGGCGTGC
>DBUL01000257.1:0-11570 GCA_002307905.1 Rhizobiaceae bacterium UBA1291 | reverse complement strand
TACCTGGTGGCAGACTGAAACCGGCGGCATCCTCATTTCGCCGCTGCCGGGCGCGACTGAGCTGAAGCCGGGTTCGGCCACGCTGCCGTTCTTCGGCGTCAAGCCGCAGCTTGTCGACAACGAGGGCAATGTGCTCGAGGGCGCGGCCGACGGCAATCTCTGCATCACCGACAGCTGGCCGGGCCAGGCGCGCTCGATCTATGGCGATCATCATCGCTTCGCCGAAACCTATTTCTCTACCTACAAGGGGAAGTATTTCACCGGCGATGGCTGCCGCCGCGACGAGGACGGCTATTACTGGATCACCGGGCGCGTCGACGACGTTCTGAACGTCTCCGGCCACCGCCTCGGTACGGCCGAAGTGGAATCGGCACTGGTCTCGCACCACTTCGTTTCCGAAGCTGCGGTCGTCGGCTATCCGCATCCGGTCAAGGGTCAGGGCATTTATTGCTATGTCACGCTGATGTCCGAGCATGATGGTGACGATGCCTTGCGCCAGGAGCTGGTGAAGCATGTGCGCACCGAAATCGGGCCGATTGCAACGCCCGACAAGATCCAGTTCGCGCCAGGCTTGCCGAAGACCCGCTCGGGAAAGATCATGCGCCGCATCCTGCGCAAGATCGCGGAGGACGATTTCGGCGCGCTCGGCGACACCTCGACGCTGGCCGATCCGGGCGTTGTCGATGACCTGATCGCCAACCGACAGAACAAGATCGCCTGATCGCTCTTTTAACCTTTGATCAAGGCCTCTCCGCCCGGAGGGGCCTTTTTCGTTTCTCCGTCAGCAGCCGATCGCCCGGCGAATCTCATCAACCTGCTCGCGCGAATGGCAGATATTTTCGCATGGAATGCCGTCACTGTCCGCATCGGCGCGTCGGTAACCGCTGCACCACAGCTCCACCGCCTCCCGGCAGTTCGTCACCTGCTTGCAGGTACGCCCTGCGGCCAGGGTATAGGGTGTATCCCGATCTGCCGACATGTAGCCTTCAGCTCTCGCCTGGGGCAGCAGCAAGTTCAGTGAAATCAGAAGGGTGGGAAGGGCGCGTTTGACAGCTATCTCCATCGCGGCATTGGCAATGCCCTGATTGAAGACGATGAAATTGCGACTGTCCACTCTTCGTTCACAGCCCGCACTTGCACGCGAAGCCGTTCAAGGGCAAGCGGCCACCTTCTTTCGTCCGCCCCGGTAGGGATCAACGAGACCGGCGGAGAGCAAGGCGGTTGCCGGATTGCTGCCGTCGGCGAGAAGGATCGCCGCGACCACGCGCCCGTAATATTTGTCACCGGATATGTCAGTGAGCGCAACGACCGGGGAGGCGTTCAACAGGTTGGTAAGGGTCGATTGCGCCTGTTGCGCGGCACTGCGGACTGCCGCGCAGCGCGNNGTAGCCGCACATAGGTTGTCACATGATGATTGGGCCAGGGCATGGCACTCACCAGAACCGTGTCCCCGTCGACCACGCGGATGAGTTCGGCTGCGACCGGACCGGCGATCTTCTCGGCCGCCTCGGCGCTTCCACAGAACACGATCGTGCTCAGCAGGGCCAGTAGAATGCAGTTCGTGGCGGAGAAAAGACGATTGCGCATGAGGAGAACATATTCCTATCATACGCGCCAATCAATAGGCTTTTATTCTGGTCAGAAGTCGATGGCCCTGCCCTTGATCTCCCAGTCACCGAAGCGCGCCGGATCAGCGCCGCCGCGTCCGCCCATTTCTGGCGCGGGGTCGGTCTTCTGTTCGGTCTTCCGGCGTTCCTCCGCCTCGGCCAAGGCGCGCTTCGCCGCCTCGGACAGCGGCTTGCGCGGCGGTTGTTCGACGCCTGGCTGTTCCGTTGCGGCCCGCAGATTGTCATTGTCGGCGTTTGCGCTCATGTCTGATTCATTCCGGCGATCATTGAAACTTGGCTTGGGCAATTTACATCTAGTGCAGTCCGGCGCGCTAACCAAGCCGTGAATTGTTCCTGCCGACGGAGAGAAGCGATGAATATGATGCGTACCGCGATGCTGCTCGCCTTCATGACAGCCTTGTTCATGGGGGTCGGATACCTGATCGGCGGCCAGACGGGCATGCTGATCGCCTTCGTCGTCGCTGCGGGCATGAACTTCTTTTCCTACTGGAATTCCGACCGCATGGTGCTGTCCGCATACCATGCCCAGGAGGTCGATGAACGCACCGCTCCCGAGTTCTATCGAATGGTCCGTGATCTGGCGGCAAATGCCGGTCTTCCAATGCCCCGGGTGTATGTCTTCGACAATCCGCAGCCGAATGCCTTCGCCACCGGCCGCAACCCGCAGAACGCGGCAGTCGCTGCCTCGACCGGCCTCCTTGGGCGCCTGACGCCCGAGGAGGTCGCTGGTGTCATGGCCCATGAACTGGCCCATGTCGAAAACCGTGACACCCTGACCATGACGGTGACGGCGACACTGGCTGGTGCGATCTCCATGCTGGCGAATTTCGCCTTCCTGTTCGGCGGCAGCCGGGATGACCGCAACAATCCGCTCGGTTTCGTCGGCGTGCTGCTAGCCATGATCGTCGCACCGCTCGCAGCCATGCTGGTACAGATGGCGATCAGCCGGACCAGGGAATATGCCGCCGACCGTCGCGGTGCGGAAATCTGCGGCAGCCCGCGTTCTCTTGCCTCTGCTCTGGAGAAGATCGCCGGTGATGCCTCGCATATCGAAAACGACGACGCCGAACGCAATCCGGCGACGGCGCATATGTTCATCATCAATCCGCTCTCTGGACAGCGCATGGACAACCTGTTTTCCACGCATCCGGACACGGAAAACCGGATTGCGGCTCTGCTCGAGATGCGGGAAACAGGCATTGGGGGATCGACGCGGCCGGAGCGCACTGCTAATGCGCCCCGTAAAGCGCGTTCCGTTCCGAATACCGGATGGGGCCGCGGCGGCTCCGAACCACCCAAAGGTCCATGGTCTTGAACGACGAGAAATCGCGCGGAAAATCGAAGAATTCCAATCCAGGACGCCGACCGGGTTCTGCACGACGGCCTGAACATGCCCCCAAGGCCGGGCTCGACGCCCGGATCGCGGCGACCAAAATCCTCGGCGCGGTGATCGACAAGAAAACTTCGCTCGACGGCATGCTGGATGCCGAACACGGTAATCCCGCGATACGCGACCTCTCCGAAGCCGACCGGGCTTTGGTGCGGGCCATGCTGCACAGCGCGCTGCGACACCTTCCCCGCATCGAGGCGATCCTCGACATCCTGCTCGATACGCCGCTGCCGGAAGGCGCCCGCTCACTCAAGCACCTGCTGATTATTGCGGCCGCCCAGATGCTCTATCTTGACGTTCCGGATCATTCGGCAGTCGATCTCGCCGTTGAGCAGGCCAATCGCGATCCGCGCAACCGTCGTTTCGCCAAGCTGGTGAATGCGCTGCTTCGGCGAATCGGCCGCGAGAAGGAGGCGCTCCTTGCGAATGTCGCAAAGCTACCCTGCCTGCCCGCCTGGTTCCTCGAGCGGCTGACCGCGATATACGGTCGCGATGCGGCGCTGGCCATCGCCGAAGCACAGTTGCAGCCGGCGGCAATCGATCTGACGGTCAAGCATGATGCGGCCCTCTGGGCCGACAAGCTGAACGGCAAGGTCCTTCCGACCGGCAGCGTGCGATTGGAGAAGTTCCGTGGTGCCATTCCGACGCTTGAGGGTTTCGATGACGGTGCCTGGTGGGTGCAGGATGCTGCCGCGGCCATACCGGCCCGGCTGTTCGGCGACATTCGCGGCAAGCGCGTCGCCGATCTTTGCGCAGCACCCGGCGGCAAGACCGCGCAGCTGATAGCCATGGGCGCCGAAGTGACCGCCGTCGAGCAGTCCCAGTCTCGTCTGAAAAGGCTCGAGGGCAATCTGGCGCGTCTCGGCATGCAGGCCGACTGCGTGCTGGCCAGCCTCCTCGATTTTCGGCCGGAGCAGCTCTTTGACGCAGTCCTGCTCGATGCGCCCTGTTCTTCGACGGGAACCATGCGGCGCCATCCAGATGTGCCCTGGACCAAGGGGCCGGCCGACATTGTCAAGCTAGCGGAACTGCAGGAAAGACTACTGCGCCATGCCTTGACGCTCGTCGGTCCGGGCGGCATCGTGGTCTTCTCCAACTGTTCGCTTGATCCGCTCGAGGGCGAGGATATGGTGGCCCGCGTACTGGCTGACTGCCCCACTTGCCGGCGCATCGAGATAGAACCCGCAGACTGGCCAGATCTCGAAGAGGCGATCACGCCGCGCGGCGAATTCCGCACGACCCCGGCCATGCTGCCGAAAGAGGGTGGTCTCGACGGATTTTATGCTTGCGTCATCGCTAAAATTTAACGGAAATTTCACTAGAATTGTTAGACTTTGAAGGAATGCGCGGACGCCGGCTCATTGAGCACGTGCTGCAGCGGTCGGTCGACGGACGAGATCCGAACACCGAGGCGGATGATGGAGCGGATCAGGGCGGGATGGCCATTCGCGGCCTCGGCGCTGGCGTGGATCCAGCGCCACGGCTTGGGAATACGATGCGACTGACGCAACGCCAAAGGCTGGTCTATCTCTATCTCGCGGAAGCGTGCCGGCGGGTTCTCTGCGTTCTTGCGCCACCACGGGCGCTGTCGATCGGTCTGCCAGGTGCTGCGCCGGGACGGCTGATTGTTGCCCCGACCGATCTGCGTGCTATCGATCCTTTTGTCGCGGAAGAAATCTACCAGGGACGCTTTCCCCTTGCCGGGCGGGTCCTCGATGCCGGCAACCAGTCGCCTTTTCTGCTGGAATTGCCCTCCCATCATTTCGCCGTGCGGCTCCATGCCTTTTCGTGGCTGCGGCACATCCGGTCTGATAAGAGCGCTGAGGCCTGCGCCAATGCTCGGGCGATCGTCGACGACTGGATCGAACTGCACGGATCGCGCGTCGACGGCATCGCCTGGGAAGCCGATGTGATGGCTCAGCGAATCATTGCCTGGCTTTCCCATTCGACCGTAGTGCTTCAGGATGCCGACAGCGGCTTTTACCGGCGCTTCCTGTCCAGTCTTTCCTTCCAGGTTCGCTATTTGCGTCGGCGTGCGCGATACGCGCCGGCAGGTCTTCCGCGCCTCAGGCTGCGCATCGCGCTTGCCATGGCCTCGATCTCGATGGAAGCGCGGCCCTCGACGATCAGACGGGCGGCACGTGAGCTCAACCGGGAGATCGATCGGCAAATCCTGCCGGACGGCGGACATGTGTCGCGCAATCCGCAGGCGGCGGTCGACCTGTTGTTCGACCTTTTGCCACTCAGACAGACCTATATCAATCTCGGCCATGATGTGCCGGTGAAGCTGATCCCGGCGATCGACCGGATGTATCCGGCAATCCGCTTTTTCCGGCATCAGAGCGGAGACCTCGGCCTGTTCAACGGGGCAAGTTCCACGCTCGCCAACGACCTGATGTCGGTGCTGCGGTACGACGAAACCGCTGGCCAGCCGTTCAAGGCGTTGCCCCATTCGCAATATCAACGGATGGCTTCTGGCGGTACGGTACTTCTGGCGGACACCGGCCTGCCGATTTCCGCCGACCTTTCGCGAACCGCCCATGCTGGCTGCTTGTCGTTCGAACTGTCCTCGGGTCGGCATCGCTTCATCATCAACAGTGGTTCGCCGCGGTTTGCCGGCGAAAAGCTCAGGCAGCTGGCGCGCACCACGGCTGCCCATTCCACCGTTTGCATCGGCACGGCTTCCTCGGCGCGATTTTCTCAGTCCGATTTTCTTGGGCCGGTGATGGTGGCCGGCGTGTCGAAGGTTGATGTTTCGCGTCAGACCGGGCCTGACGGGAGCGACCGCCTCTGCGCCAGCCATGACGGCTATCTGACGAAGTTCGGCCTGCTTCACGAGCGCGAGATCCGCCTCAACGAGACGGGCAACAAGATTGCTGGACGGGACCGGTTCTTGGAGCCTGATGGCACGCCCTCGACCGTAGCCCCGCCAGAGCCGGCGGTTGCCCGCTTTCATATTCATCCGGCAATCACGCTCGAGCGCATCGACGAGCGCAAGGTCCGCATGCTGGCGCAGGACGGCGAGAGCTGGACATTTTCGATCCCGGCAGGAGAACTTGCGATCGGCGAGGATATCTTTTTTGCCGATGCCTCGGGTGTTCGTCCGTCGCAACAGCTGGAGGTGGCCTTTCAAGGCCCGGAAATACGCTGGTTTCTCGCCCATCACGCATAGAATGGTTCCATCCGCGGGGAAGCTGTGCTAGGCGGCGGCATCGCGCTCGCGATCTCCCTTCTTCATGCGGCGCGGCAGTTCAGATCGGAGCAGAACCATGGCCGTCGTATCCAAGAAAATCCCCGTTCCCGACCGCGTCAGAATCCGCACCGCCTTGCTTTCGGTTTCCGACAAGAGCGGCATTGCGGAACTGGCGCAGGCGCTGAATGCCATGGGCGTAAAGCTTCTGTCGACCGGCGGCACGCACAAGGCGATCGCCGCGGCCGGTCTGCCGGTCACCGACGTCTCCGAAGTCACGGGTTTCCCGGAGATCATGGATGGCCGTGTCAAGACGCTGCATCCGAACGTGCATGGTGGCCTGCTGGCAATCCGTGACGACGAGGACCATGTCGCCGCAATGCGCCAGCATGGCATCGAGAGCATCGATCTTGCCGTCATCAATCTCTATCCCTTCGAGGAAGTCCGCGCCGCCGGCGGCGATTATCCGACGACCGTCGAGAACATCGATATCGGCGGCCCGGCAATGATACGTGCCTCGGCCAAGAATCATGCCTACGTCACCGTGCTGACTGATCCGTCGGACTACCCGGCCCTGTTGGACGCTCTCAAGGCCGACGATTGCCAGACGACCTATGCGCTGCGCCAGCAGTTCGCCGCCAAGGCTTTTGCCCGCACCGCCGCCTATGACTCGGTGATCTCCAACTGGTTCGCAGAGGCCCTGTCGATTGACATGCCGCAGTATCGCGCCATTGGCGGTTCCCTCAGGGAAGCCATGCGCTACGGCGAAAACCCGCACCAGAGCGCCGGGTTCTATGTCACCGGCGACCAGCGCCCGGGAGTTGCCACCGCGACCCTGCTGCAGGGCAAGCAGCTTTCCTACAACAATATCAACGATACCGACGCGGCCTTCGAACTCGTCGCCGAGTTCCCGGCCGAAAAGGCCCCGGCCTGCGCCATCATCAAGCATGCCAATCCTTGCGGGGTGGCAACCGGTCCGAGCTTGGTGGAGGCCTACAAACGGGCGCTCGCCTGCGATTCTACCTCTGCCTTTGGCGGAATCATCGCGCTCAACCAGATGTTGGACGCTGAGACGGCGGAGGAGATCGTCAAGCTGTTCACCGAAGTGATTATTGCACCGTCGGTCACCGACGAGGCCAAGGCGATCATTGCCGCCAAGCCGAACCTGCGGCTTCTGACCACCGGAGCGCTTCCGGATCCGCGCGCCCGCGGCATCGTGGCCAAGACTGTTTCGGGCGGACTGCTCGTCCAGTCGCGAGACAATGTCATGGTCGAGGACCTTGAGCTCAAGGTGGTCACCAAGCGCGCGCCCACCCCGACCGAGCTCGAAGACATGAAGTTCGCTTTCAAGATCGCCAAGCACGTCAAGTCGAACGCGGTCATTTATGCGAAGGACGGTCAGACGGCTGGTATCGGAGCTGGCCAGATGAGCCGCGTCGATTCCGCCCGCATCGCGGCGCTCAAGGCCGAGGATGCGGCCAAGGCGCTCGGCTTGGCAGAGCCGCTGACCAGGGGCTCGGCGGTTGCCTCGGAAGCCTTCTATCCCTTCGCCGACGGTCTGCTCGCGGCAATCGCCGCCGGTGCCACCGCCGTCATCCAGCCCGGTGGCTCGATGCGGGATGCCGAAGTCATCGCTGCTGCCGACGAACACAATGTCGCGATGGTTTTCACCGGCATTCGTCATTTCCGCCACTGATCACTGATCGTCGCGATGGACAGGAAAAAGGCCCGGGAAACCGGGCCTTTTTCATGCTTCCAGCGGCTTTGCCGGATGGGCGGCGGGATAGGGCGTCTTCAGCAGAATGAGCAGGCCGCCCAACAGGAAGACGATCAGGCTCGCCATCCCGATGCGCGCCGATCCCGTCCAATAAGTGAGCAGCGAGAAGGAAAGCGTCGCCATGAAGCTCGTGGCGCGGCCGGAGAGCGCGTAGATGCCAAAATAGCGGCCTGCTTCCGCTGGGCTGACGCTGCGGGCCAGATAGGAGCGCGAGGAGGCCTGCACAGGCCCGAAGGAGATGCCGATCAAAAGGCCATAGAGAATATAGGCCTTTTCTGCCGGCGTCGAAAACAGGCCATCGGTCGTTTCGATCGGCAGGCCGATCAGCCCGAACAAGGTGAAGTCCGGTCCCGTCGAGATCATCCCGAAGGTCGCAGTGAGGAGGAGCAAGAGCGCCAGCACGACGACGAATTTCGATCCGAGCCACCGGTCAAGCGAGCTCGCCGCCACGCAGCCGAAGATGGCGATGACATTGAGGATGATGCCATAGATACCGATTTCCATCGTATGCCAGCCGAACATCGCCGCGGCGAAGATACCGCCGAGGATGAGCAGGCCATTGACACCGTCCTGGTAGATCATCCGCGCGATCAGGAAACGGAAGATACCGGCCCTTCCCTTCATTTCCTTGAGCGTGCTTCCGAGTTCGGCGAGCCCGGAGCGCACCGCTTTGGCGAGCGGCTTGCCGCGGTTCGCATCCGGCGTGAAGAAGAACATGGGCAGGATGAAGACGAGGTACCACAGCGCCGAGATCGGCCCGGTAATCCGCGCGTCCTCGCCTGTCGCCGGATCGAGTCCGAACAATGGTATTGCGCCTAGAATGGTCCTGCCGGTGTCCGGGTTTGCCGCAATGAACAGGACGACGCTGATCAGCACGATCATGCCGCCGAGATAACCCATGCCCCAGGCTATGTTGGAAACGCGCCCCACATCCTTCTGGCCGATAAGCCGTGTCATCATCGAATCGTTGAAGACGATCGAGAATTCGGCGGATGTCGTGGCAAGGACCATGAGAAGGACGACAAAAGCGACCGAAGAGCCGGGCGCGGCCGTCCAAAGGAGGCAGAGGGCGGCGATCTTGATCATCGCGAAAAAGGCGATCCAGGGCTTTCGTGAGCCGGATTCGTCAGCGATCGATCCGAGGATTGGCGATAGCACGGCGATGATGATCGACGAGATCGTCGCCATGTTGCTCCAGGTCGCCTGGGCGGCGATCGGATCGCTGGTCATCCGAGAGACGAAATAAGGTCCAAAAATGAAAGTGGTAATCACCGTGAAAAAGGGCTGGGCTGCCCAGTCGAACAGCATCCAGCCCACCACGCCGCGGCTGTAAATCCCTTCACCGCGGCGGCGACCCATTGCATCTGCCATGTCGGTCACGCGAAGTCCCTTCCTCGATACCCCGAGGCGAAGACTGTCATCTTGACCAGTCGTTCGCAAGATCGCTTAACAAGCCAGCGGCGACGGTGATCTTTGCCAGGCTGGCCTCGTTCGTCTCGCTTAGCGCTGCGAGCTCGCGCCCGACATGCTCGACCCGTTGACGAGCAGCCGCAATCCACGCCGCGACGGGCTGTTTTGCTCCGCCATGGTGGGTGAAGGCAGAGACGACGATGTTGCGCCGTGCCGCGGCGATCTGATCGAGGCTGCGGGCCAGTGCCAGGCTTTCATAGTGATCGCTGCTGACGATCCGGCTGCCGGCAACAAGGATCCGGTCGACGCGGAAGACATCGGAGATGGCGAAGAAGCCTTCGATGACCCGCGAAAGCGGGGCCTGCGTGCGCGCGGCGATCTGCATCACCTCCGGCACGAGCAGCAGGGTGAGTAGACCAACGACCTCCTCGGCCGNNGCCTCCAGCAGTTCCGTGACCTCGTTTTCCAGCATGGCCCGCAGGTTGGCCGGAAGCGTCGCATCGAAGGTCTGCTTGGCGGATTTGACCGCGATCTTCAGCCGCGTCAATGCATCGGAAAGGTCGCCGCTCGTCATGCCGGTCTCGACCAGAACGCGGGTAACCCCCGTATAGACGCGTGCGGCGAGCGCATGAAGCCTGTTCTGGGTTTCGCCGGGGATTCTGGCGTCGAGGGCGTCGATCTTTTCCCAAATCGCCGGCAGTTGCAGTCCGTCGCGGGTGATCAGCGCGGCCTTGACGATCTCCGGCGGTAGCGCGCCCGTGGCATCGCCAATGGCGGCGATGAATCCTGGGCCGCCGCGGTTGATCACGTGGTTCGCCAGCACGGTTGAGATGATTTCGCGATGCAGCCGGTGTCCGGCTATGTCTGCCGCATAGGTCTTGCGCATGCGGGCCGGGAAGTAGTTGGTGAGCGCGCTCTCGCAATAGGGATCGTCCGGCAGATCGGATGCGACCAGTTGGTCGAACAGCACGATCTTGGCGTAGGACAACAGAACGCCGATCTCCGGGCGGGTCAGCGGCTTGCCGGACGCGTAGCGCTCGGCAAGTGTCGGATTGTCCGGCAAGGTTTCCACCTTGCGGTTCAAACGGCCGAGTTCTTCGAGATAGTTCATCAGGCGGCCGAGTTCTTCGCGATTGGCAGCGCCTTTTCGCTCCGTCAGCGAGATCGCCAGCGTCTGCAGGTAATTGTTGCGAAGAACCAGTTCGCCCACTTCGTTGGTCATTTCGGCGAGCAGCTTGTCGCGCTTGTTTCGGGTCAACCGCTCGTCGGCGAGTGCCGAGGAAAGGGCGATCTTGATGTTGACCTCGACGTCGGAGGAGTTGACTCCGGCCGAATTGTCGATCGCATCCGAGTTCAGACGTCCGCCGGCGAGGGCATAGGCGATGCGGCCCTTCTGGGTGACGCCGAGATTGGCGCCTTCGCCGATCACCTTGGCGCGCACGTCCGCGCCCGTCACCCGGATCCCGTCGTTGGCCCGGTCGCCAACCTCCGCATCGGTCTCCTCGGCTGCCTTGATATAGGTGCCGATGCCGCCGAACCAAAGCAGGTCCACCGGTGCCTTCAGAATTGCGCTCATGATGTCCGAGGGCGTCGCCACAGCCTTGTCGAGGCCGATCGCGGCAGCCGCCTCGGGCGTCAGCGTCACGGATTTTTCCGTGCGGGAGATAATCATGCCGCCCTTTGACAGCAGCGTCTTGTCAAAGTCCTGCCAGCTTGAACGTGGCAGCGCGAACATGCGTTTGCGCTCGGCAAAGGTTACGGCCGTGTCCGGATCGGGATCGATGAAGATGTCGCGGTGGTCGAAGGCGGCGACCAGCCTGATCTTCTCCGACAGGAGCATGCCGTTGCCGAAAACGTCGCCCGACATGTCGCCGACGCCGGCCACGGAAAATGGCGTCGTCTGGATGTCGATGTCCATTTCGCGGAAGTGACGCTTGACCGCCTCCCAGGCGCCGCGCGCCGTGATGCCCATCTTCTTGTGGTCGTAGCCGGCCGAACCGCCGGAGGCGAAGGCATCGTCGAGCCAGAAACCGGCCGCTTGGGCCAGACCGTTCGCCGTGTCGGAGAAGGTTGCCGTACCCTTGTCGGCGGCGACGACGAAGTAGGGATCGTCCTCATCGCGGCGTACCGTATCGGCGGGGGATACGATATTGCCGCCGACGATGTTGTCGGTGA
>DBUL01000252.1:559-10456 GCA_002307905.1 Rhizobiaceae bacterium UBA1291 | reverse complement strand
GATCGGTTGCAGGGATGCGGCCCATGATGGGGCGGGCTGGTTGGTCCTTACTGGAATGCCGTTTCGAAAAAGCTTCTGAGCTTGCGTGAATGCAGCCTTTCCTTCGGCATTTCGCCGAGCTTCTGCAAGGCACGGATGCCGATCTGGAGATGCTGGCTGACCTGCGTCTTGTAGAAGGCCGTTGCCATGCCCGACAGTTTCAGTTCTCCGTGCAGCGGTTTGTCGGAAACGCAGAGCAGGGTGCCATAGGGTACGCGGAAGCGGAAGCCGTTGGCGGCGATCGTCGCCGATTCCATGTCGAGCGCGATGGCGCGCGACTGCGACAGGCGCTTGACCGGACCGCGCTGGTCACGCAGTTCCCAGTTGCGGTTGTCGATCGTGGCGACGGTTCCGGTGCGCATGATGCGCTTCAGTTCGANNCAGCGCCGGGATCGGCACCCAGACCGGAAGGTCGTCGTCGAGCACATGGTCCTCGCGCACATAGGCATGCGCCAGCACGTAGTCGCCGAGACGCTGCGAATTGCGCAGGCCCGCGCAATGGCCGAGCATCAGCCAGGCATGGGGCCGGAGCACCGCCACATGGTCGGTGATGGTCTTGGCGTTCGACGGACCGACGCCGATATTGATCATGGTAATGCCGGCATGGCCCTTGCCCTTGAGGTGATAGGCCGGCATTTGCGGCAGCCGCCCGATCGCCACGCCTTCGCTCGGCTCGCTGTCGCCGGGCAGCGTGACGAGATTGCCGGGCTCGACGAAGGCGGTATAGCTCTCGCCACCCTCGGCCATCAGCTTGCGGGCATAGGCGCAGAATTCGTCGATGTAGAACTGGTAGTTGGTGAACAGCACGAAGTTCTGGAAATGGGCAGCACTCGTCGCAGTGTAGTGCGACAGGCGCGCCAGAGAGTAGTCGATACGCTGGGCAGTGAACGGGGCCAGCGGCTGCGGTTCGCCGGGCCGCGGATCATATTCGCCATTGGCGATCTCATCGTCGGTGACGGTGAGGTCCGGCGTGTCGAACAGATCGCGCAGCGGGATGTCCGGAAGTCCGCTCGTTGCCGCTTCGACATGGGCTCCTTCGCCGAAGGCGAAGTGTAACGGGATCGGGGTGGTCGATTCCGATACCACGACCGGGACCTGGTGGTTGCGAATCAATAGTGCCAGCTGCTCTTCAAGATAGTGGCGGAAGAGCTGGGGCCGCGTCACCGTGGTCGTGTAGAGCCCCGGCGCAGTGACATGGCCATAGGCGAGACGAGTGTCGATCTGGCCGTAGCTTGTCGTCTCAAGAGTGACTTGCGGATAGAAGGCCCGGTAGCGGCCTGAGATCGGCGCGCCGTTGGAAAGCGCCGAAAAGCCATCGATCAGAAAGGCCGTATTGCGCTCATAGAGCGCGGTCAGCGCGTCGACGGCTGCTTTTGCATCGGTGAAGACCTGCCGCTCTAACGGATCGGGACTGATGAAATTGATGGGGGTGTGGAAATGGATTCGCTTGCTCATAAGTCATTATAGTGAAGACTTCTTGACAAGCAAACGACGGTATTGGTGACGAATTCATTGCAGAGTTGGGCGGGATTGCAACTGGGCAATTATCGGCCGCGGGCGGCACTCAACTCATCGACTGACGCTGCAGGCTGACAAACAGCACCAGACCGGCACCATTCTTGGCGACTCTCAGTTCCTCCGACCGGGCGATGCCGACTGCGACGAGTGGGCCGAGGAAGAGGCCGAGGGCCAGCGTGCACCGAAGGCAGATGGCGGCGAAGGGGTTGAGAGTTGCGGGCATGATCATATCCTCGGTCAACGTGTCAAAGGCTGGAGTTGCAGAACGGGGCGGTGGATGTCAGGCAGGCTGCGGAAACAGATACTGGCCGTCCGGCCGCGCCGCTTCCGGCGGTCACCAGTCCCGCGACGAGCATGGCAAAGATCGTCATGGCGAGAGTGAAGATTGTCAGTCGCCTTGCCACCTTGGCCATCACCGTTTCTCCCGCTTCGTTGTTGCGATGAGGGCTTTATGACGTATCGGGCCTGAACGCGTGCTGAGGTTGCGGTTCATCTGGCATTCAGATCGGTTAAGGGGAATTCACTTGAACAAGGGCCGGCCGTGCCTAACTCTCCGGCAACAGCCAATCTTCCCGAAAACAGGAGAAGCCCCATGACCAAGCCGATCGAACTCTATTACTGGCCGACGCCAAATGGCTGGAAGATCTCCATCATGCTCGAGGAACTCGGCGTTCCCTACGAGGTGAAATACGTCAATATCGGCAAGGGCGAGCAGTTCGAGCCGGACTTCCTCAAGATCGCCCCGAACAACCGCATGCCGGCCATCATCGATCCGGACGGTCCGGGCGGCGAGCCGATCTCGATCTTCGAGTCAGGCGCCATCCTTCAGTATCTCGGCCGCAAGTACGGCAAGCTGTATCCGACCGACGAGCGTGCGCGCGTGGAAGTCGACCAGTGGCTGTTCTGGCAGATGGGCGGTCTGGGGCCCATGGCCGGCCAGGCGCATCACTTCCGCCAATATGCGCCGGAACAGATCGAATACGGCATCAACCGCTATACCAATGAGGTGAACAGGCTCTACGGCGTGATGGACAAGCGGCTCGCCGACCGCGACTACCTCGCCGGAGACTATTCGATTGCCGACATCGCTTCCATCGGTTGGGTGGTGCCCTACAAGAACCAGGGCCAGGATCTCGACGACTTCCCGAACCTCAAGCGCTGGTTCGAACGTATGATGGCAAAGCCTGCCGTTGAGCGCGGCATCGCTGTCGGACAGGAAAAGCGCAGCAATATCGCCCAGGACGAAGAGGCCAAGAAGGTTCTGTTCGGCCAGAAGGCGCGCTGAAGTTTGTCAGGGAAAAGCGGGAACGGTTTTCCCGAAAAGACAGACGTAAACGAATGAGCTGGAGCCCGGCTGGTTCACGATGTACCTGACGGGCTCGAAGTTGACCGGACAGCCGGGTCGCAAATGCCGTCAAGGTCCCGGTGCGGGTAACACCGGGGCCTTTTTCGTGGCCGCTCGCGCCAACGATCAGAGTTTTGCGCCGGCAAACACGTCCGCTGCCCAGTCCAGGAAGACCCTTACGCGCGACGCGAGCTGCCGGTTCTGCGGATAGAGGGCGGAGAGCGGCGTCGGTGGCGGCGGATACTGGGGCAGGATCTCGACCAGTGCTCCGGATTCGAAGTCGGCCGCCAGGCGATAGCGCGGTGCCTGGATGAGACCGAACCCCTGTCGCGCCAGATCGGCCATGGTGTCGGAATTATTGACCGTCAGCCGGCTCGACAGGTGGACGAAACGCGTCTGCCCCTCGATGAGGAATTCCAGCGGCATGGTTTCGCCTGTTCGCGACGAGACGAATCCGACGCAGACATGGCCGGTCAGATCGTCGATCGATGACGGCATGCCATGTTTCTCGATATAGGCGGGGCTTGCGNNGGATCGTGGCAAGGCGCCGCATGATCATGCCGCTATCCGCCAGGTCTCCGGCCCGGATCACGCAGTCGATGCCTTCGCGCACCAGATCAACCAGCCGATCCCCCTGGCCGATATACAGCTCCAGCAGGGGGTATCGGTCGAGAAACTCCGGCAGCCGGGGCAGCAGGAATGTTCGCGTCAGCAAGCCATGCGCATCGATGCGCAAGGTGCCTTGCGGCTGGGCGTTGCGAAACACGCTGTTGGCGTCCTCCACCTCCGACAGGATCGAGAGGCAGCGCTGGTAATAGGCCTGGCCGTCGAGCGTCGGCGTCACATGCCGCGTCGTGCGCTCCAGGAGCCGCGCCCCGACATCGGCCTCCAGCAGCTTGATCGCCTCGGTTGCCGTCGATCGCGCCAGGCCGACGTCCGCCGCCGCAGCGGTGAAGCTGCGGCGTTCCACGACACGGACGAAAAGCTGCATGCGATCGAGACGGTCCATGATTTTGTTCACCACAGCCGAATTCTAATGTCAAATTTCCCGTGATTGTTTCCGTATGACGACAGGCATAATTCTGCGGCACCAACACAAGGAGAGATGTGATGACAGAAACATTCGAACGGACAGCCATCGTCACCGGCGCATCCAAAGGCATCGGCGCCGCTATCGCCAAACGGCTTGCGTCGGATGGATTGGCGGTTGTCGTGAACCATTCGCGAGACGAGCAGCCCGCGCTCGACGTCGTGGCCGCGATCAAGGCGGCTGGCGGGCGTGCCATCGTGGTCAAGGCCGACATCGGCGCCCCGTCCGGCGCCGCGGCTCTGTTCGATGCCGCAGAGCAGGCGTTCGGCGGCGTCGATGTCCTGGTCAATAATGCCGGCATCATGGCGCTCGGACCGATCGCGACGGTCGAGGATGCGGATTTCGAGCGGCAGGTCTCCGTCAATCTCGGCGGCACGTTCCGAGGCATGCGCGAAGCCGCCCGGCGCCTGCGCGACGGCGGCCGGATCGTCAACTTTTCCTCCAGCGTCGTCGGCTTTTACCAGCCCGCCTACGGCGTCTATGCCGCCACCAAGGCGGCGGTCGAGGCCTTGACCCATATCCTCGCCAAGGAGCTGGGGCCCCGCGAAATCACCGTCAATGCCGTGGCGCCGGGCCCGGTGGAAACGGATCTCTTCATGGCCGGCAAGTCCGAGGACCTGCTGAAGACGATCATCGGCCTCAATCCGCGCAAGCGCCTCGGCCAACCGGGCGACATCGCTTCGGTGGTGTCCTTCCTGGCCAGCTCCGACAGCTGCTGGGTCAGCGGCCAGATCATCCGCGCCAATGGCGGCGCCATCTGACCGGGCAACCCGCCGACAAGTTCAATCTCAGCAACAGGAGAAGCAACATGCCATTCGTAAACATCAAGACGCCGGAAGGGGCGCTGTCCCGGGCGCAGAAGGAAGAGATCGTCCATCGCACCACCGATATGCTGGTCGAGTATTTTTCGGAAGCCGCGCGGCCCCATACAATGGTCCTGATCGAGGAGGTCAAGGACGGCGGCTATGCCCGCGCCGACGAGGTTTTCATCCTCCCGGACGCCTACCGCGCCAAAGCGGGCAGCTGAACGAAAAAGCCGGCCGATGGGGACATCGGCCGGCCTTGATTGCGTTTCCGGCCCGGCGATCGGCGCCGGACGCGACGGCCTTGTCCTTTACAGGCGCGACCAGGTCTGGGTCTTGCACAGAACGGCCATGACGCAGCCCTTCATCTTGAGCGAATTGCCCGACACGGTACCGGAGCCGGAATAGGTCTTGTCGGCGTCCGGGTCGGTGATCGTGCCCTTGTAGCTATTGCCGCCGCCGGCCATCTTGCCGATCTGCTTGCCGGAATGCTTGCCGCTCTTCAGCGTCACGCAATAGCTGCCGCCGCAGGGGGCGATCTGCGCGGTGGCGCCGCTTGCGGTTTTCCAGTTGCCTTCGATGGGCTCGGCAGCCTGAACAGAGGCGGCAGAAAATGCCAGGGCAGCGGCGACGATGATCATGCGCATTGTGTAACTCTCCTCCCGAGATGAATCCGAATACTGATGGACCGGCGCTCCAAAGCCGGCATGTCGGCGCCATTGTAATGGTCGTACATGGTTCAGCGAGCCAAAATTATCTTACGCAGACGTAAAGGTAAATAGCCGTCGCGTGCATTTCAGGGGGGCACCGAAAGCCGGGATTCTCGGGCTGTCATGGACGGAGATCGAAAGCCAAGTGCTTTTCGTGGTTATCATCCGGTTTAAATCGGAACCTGAAGTTTTCGTAAATTTTGAGCGGAAATCCTTGGGATTCAGGCAGGGCGATGCTTAACAAAAAGCCAAGTTTACAAAGAATTTGTACTTTGTTTTCAGCAAATTAAGCATGGATTTTAAGCGCCCGTTGAAAGGCTTTCGGCATAGTGAAGTCATCAAACGAGCAGGGAAAACCCGCCGCCCGGAAGGACCTCAAAGACGCCGCGACAGACGGCCAAGGGTTCGGAAGGAGGCCTCTCAAGGGCCAAAACAGGGACAGTTTAAACCGTTAGGCTAGACAGGGACAAAACCGATGGCACGCTTTGAAATGCATAATTCCGAAATGTCCACCATGGGTGGCGAAACCCGGGCCGATGTCTTCTGCGACATGGGACTGATGTATGCGACCGGCCGCGGTTGCCCGATCGACCTCGTCTCGGCGCACAAGTGGCTGAACATCGCCGCCATCAAAGGCTGCGGCCGCGCCGCGGAACTCCGCGCCGATCTGGCCCAGACGATGAGCAAGGGCGAACTCGCCGAAGCGCTGCGGTCGGCCCGCGAATGGATGACGATGCACTGATCGTCACGACCAATTCCCCGGTATGATACCGGGTTCAACAGACAAGAAAAACCCTGGAAGAGGGGAGCGTGGCGGGGGACCTTTGGACGGGGCCTGTGCCAACACATGAGAACCGCGACCGGCAGGAACAAGGCCGGCGCGGTTCTTTTTATTGGGGCCTAAGACGCCCCGGTCAGAGCGTCTTCAGCACCTTCGGCAGGGCCTCCTCGAACAGGTCCATGTCGGCCGGCAGTCCGGTCGACACGCGAATGCAGCGATTGAGCGGGGCGACGCCGGGCATGCGGATGAACACGCCGTGCTGCATCAGGCCGTCAACGATGGCGCGGGCATGGGCCCCGTCGCGGCCGCAGTCGATGGCGACGAAATTGGTGGCCGAGGGTAGCGGAGCAAGCCCGTTGGCCGTGGCGATCGCGGCGATGNNGCCAGGCCATAGGCCTTGGAGAAGGTGCGCATGCGAAGGACGTTCGGCAGGCCGATCAGCGCGTCGGCCGCCGGCGCCGAGCCGGCCGGCGCGGTTTCGCAATAGGCTTCGTCGAGAATGAGCAGCGTGGTTTCCGGCAGCGCCCGGGCGAAGGCGACGATGCTTTCCGCATCCCACCAGCTTCCCATCGGATTGTCCGGATTGGCGAAATAGACGAGCGGGGCGTTTTCCCGCTTCACGGCGGCAAGCAGCCCGTCCAGGTCTTCGCGGTCGTTCACGTAAGGCGCGGTGACGAGGCGTCCGCCGAAACCACTGACGTGGAAATTGAAGGTCGGATAGCCGCCGAGCGAGGTGACCACCGGCATGCCGGGCTCGATGATCAGCCGGACGATCAGGCCGAGCAGGTCGTCGACGCCTTCGCCGACGACGATATTGGCCGGGGCAAGCGCGAGATGCGCTGCCAACGCCGTCTTCAGCGCGAAGTTCTCCGGATCATTGTATTTCCAGATTTCGCCGGCCTTGTCGCGGATCGTCGCCAGCACAGAAGGGGCAGGGCCAAACCCGCTCTCATTGGCGCCGATGCGGGCGCGAACCGGCAGACCGCGTTGACGTTCGATGGCCTCGGGCCCAACAAAGGGCACGGTGGCGGGAAGGGCGCTGATCAAGGGGGTGAAGCGCGAGAAACCGGACATGCTGTTCTTGAGAATCCTGGAAAAATTGAAATCCGGCACACAATAGGTGCAATTGCGCCCTGCGCAAGAGCAGGTTCCGCCGGAATTGCACGTCCTTCGGGAGATCCTTATTCCTGGGAGGCAAGCCCCTATCGATAGGCTGCGGCGGGCTTGTTGACTTTCTCGCCCATGATGAAATCGGCGCGGACGATGGAATGCAGTACGTGCTCCGGAATCGGGCAGATGAATTTCACGCCGACACGGTTTCCGTTGCGATAGGCTTCTGCGCAGCCGATGCGGTCGGCCAGGCCGATAACCTGGAGATAGTAGTGCGACGACAGGCCGATCGTCGTGGTGATTTCCAGCGCAGCCCCGCCTTGCGAAATGTCCACCAGTTCGCCGCTGCGCATGGTGATGCCACTGAGGCCAGGGCTGACGGCCATGATGCGCGCCGGGCGGCGCACGTAAAACCGCTCCCATTTGCGTTCGTACATTTCCGAAGTCACTGCCGCCAGATGTGTCCCATCTTGCATGGCATTCCCCTTTTGCGCCTTTGGGCGAGTTCTTGAAGGGGAGGCTGCAGCAAAAGCGTTGTAGTGCGGTCAATGCAGACACTAAAATTCTACGGGCTTCGCCTTTTCCCCAGAAATCGGGAGACCGGGTCGTGCTGAACGTCCAGATCTGGAACGCAATGCCGGCGACAGGCCACCTTGATCCGGATGATTCCATCCGGGAGCATGGCCAAGGGTGGGCTGTCGGCCGCACGGTGACTGCGACCTCAAGGCGAGCGGCTCGCCTTGAACGGGCGGTCCGACGCGCCTAGTATGAAGATAGAGGCGGAATTGCCTCGCCAAAAAAGGAAAAAATCATGAGCCGTTTCAATATTGGCCACAAATCCTGGGTGATTGTCTGCGACGGCGCCAAGGCACTCTTCCTGCGCAACGACGGCGATGCCGGCCTCGTCAATCTGACGGTCGTCGAGCACCAGTCCCAACCCGATGAGGCAACGCGCGATCTCGGTTCTGACCGGCCCGGCCGCGTGCACCAGTCGCATGGCGCCAGCCGCAGTGCCATGGAGGAGACCGACTGGCACGAACAGGCCGAAGCGGAGTTCCTCAAGGACGTCGCGAAGAAGGTCGAGAAACTGGTGGAATCGCGTGAAATCGAGGCGATGATCCTGGTCGCGCCGCCCAAGGCTCTCGGCATCCTGCGGGCGGAGCTCGCCTCGCTGCCGGAAGGCATCATCCGCGCCGAGATCGACAAGGATCTGGTGAAACTGACCGTGTCGGAAATCGAGAAGCACCTCGCCGCACTGAAATAAGTGCCTGGTGGGAACCGCACAGAGAGGCCTCCGGCGCGAAAGCCGGCGGCCTCCTGTCTGTTTCGCCGGTCTCGGACTTCAGTATGCCTCAGAGTTCGAAGGAGAGCCGCACGACGTGGTGCAGGAATTCCGGATCGATCAGCATGTTGAAGCCGATGGTGACTTTTTCCTCCTCACGGCGGATCAGCGTGCAGCCGATCTCGTCGTGAATGCCGAGGATCTCCAGGAAGAAGTTGCTCGGCACGGGAACATGTGGGCTGACTTCAAGTTCCGCGCCATAGAGCGAAATCGAATGGATCAGGCAGCGCAGGTTGGTCTTGGTGCTGAGATGCCGACCGACGAAGATGATCTTGCCGGGGCGATCGATCGTGAACTTCTCGTAGACTTTGTCCCGCGGGATGTCCTGTTTTACGTCCGGTATGACCTGCAGGGGCATCGCACCCTCCCCAATATTGTTTTAGGGTCCCACTTTAGCGCAACTTCCCTGACGCTTTCTGAATGGCGTCGATAAAAACGGAAACATCTGCGCCCATCCGCCGCAGATCTTGAGGCCTCTGACGATCCCGACCTCTCGGTCTTGTGAGCTTTGCCTTGTTCCCTTGACACAGGCTTTGCCGCTTTCCATATGTGATCCCGGTTTGAAGCGCCGGCCGCCCGCGGGTGAGATGCCCTTGGTGAAGTCTTCTTGAAGCATGGAATGAAACCCTTGTTGTGCGCGTGCGCGATGGGGGCAATGCGGGCTCCCTTCGATCTTTTCGCATGCCATGAGAAGAGAGGTTTGCCATGTCCATGGCCACACTGACGATTGACGAACTGAAATCCCAGGCCCGGCGCCTGCGCGACGCCATGGCTGGCGGCGGCACGCCGGTCACCCATAGCGCGGCACTCGAGCTGGTGGCGAAGAGCCACGGCGTGCGTGACTGGAACACGATGTCGGCGCTTGCCGCCCGCAGCGACAATGCCGAGCCGGCACCCGTCGCCGTCGGTGCGGTCGTGTCCGGCGAATATCTCGGCCAGCGCTTTCGCGGCAAGGTGCTTTCCCTGTCGCGCCTGTCGCAGAGCAGCTACTACGCGATCACGCTGCATTTCGATGATCCGGTCGATGTCGTCACCTTCGACAGCTTCTCGGCCTTTCGCCAGCGCGTCACCGCGACGATCGACGCAAAGGGCGTTTCGCCCCGTCACACCTCCAACGGTCGGCCGCATCTCATGCTCGACCTTTGATCCGAGGCGGGGC
>DBUL01000252.1:0-516 GCA_002307905.1 Rhizobiaceae bacterium UBA1291 | reverse complement strand
GGGAGCTTCACGTGACAGGCAGACTGGTCATCATCGGGGCAGGGCAGGCGGCCTTTGCATTGGCGGCAAAACTGCGCGGCCTGAAGGATACCCGGCCGATCACCATCCTCGGCGCGGAAGACTGCCTTCCCTACCAGCGCCCGCCGCTGTCGAAGAAATACCTGCTCGGCGAGATGAGCTTCGACCGTCTGCTGTTTCGCCCCGAGGCCTGGTATGGCGAAAACGACGTCGAGATCAGGCTTGCGACGCCGGTCGAAGATATCGACCGGGCGGCCAAGGCCGTGCGTCTGTTTGACGGATCCACCCTGGCCTATGAAACGCTGGCGATCGCCACTGGCGCGACGCCGCGGCGCCTGCCCGACGCGATCGGCGGCAATCTCGAGGGCGTCTACACCGTGCGCGATAAGGCCGACGCCGACCGCCTCGCGGCCGAGATGCAACCCGGCCGGCGCCTGCTGATCGTCGGCGGCGGTTATATCGGCCTGGAGGCGGCCGCCGTCGCCCGCCATCTCGGGC
>DBUL01000020.1 GCA_002307905.1 Rhizobiaceae bacterium UBA1291 | reverse complement strand
CAGGCGGGGCCAGCTTCGGTTCCGATGTCAGGGAATAGACGCTGGCGATCCCGGCCGTCACCCAAAGGATGGCGGCCAGACCGACACCGATGGCGACGGGGCTCTTGGAGGCCTTGCGGCCTTTTCCGGATCGGGATTTGATACCAGCGGACGGTCTGTCCTTGGTGTTTGTCTCGGTCGAGAACGCCATACTCTCACTCGCTACCAGAGGCCGGACGGCCGGGCGGGGTTGATCGCCGCGGCCTTTACACATCCGGTGAGCCGAGAGATCCTCTGTCAGGACCTCCGCTATTCCGGATGTCCTAAACTATGAAGAATCTTGGTAACCAAGAAGTTTACGCCGCGTGATTCTTTTATCGCTGGCAGAAATGGCGAGAAAAAGGCAAAAACTGACAACTAGACGGCGCGCGTAAGGCCGCCGTCGACACGGATGTTCTGGCCGGTGATATAGCCGGCACCCTCGGAAGCGAGGAAGGCCACGGTCGCGGCGATCTCCTCGCTCTTGCCGTAACGCTGCATCGGCACGCTGCCGCGCCGTTCCTCGGTTGCCGGCAGGCTGTCGATCCAGCCCGGCAAGACGTTGTTCATGCGCACATTATCGGCCGCATAGGTGTCGGCGAAGATCTTGGTGAAGGCCGCAAGGCCGGCGCGAGCCACGGCGGAGGTCGGGAACATGGCGCTCGGCTCGAAGGCCCAGGCCGTTGAAATATTGATGATTGTTCCGGATTTCTGAGACTGCATGACAGGCGTCACCAGCCGCGTCGGGCGGATGACATTGAGCAAATAGGTATCGATACCCTTGTGCCAGTCCTCGTCGGTGATTTCGAGGATCTGGGCGCGCGGTCCATGGCCGGCGCTGTTGACAAGAACGTCGATGCGGCCGAAACGCTCCATGGTGCCGTCGACGAGATACTTCAGATCGTCGTTCGACTGGTTCGAACCGGTCACACCGAAGCCGCCGAGTTCGGCCGCCAGTGCCTCACCCTTGCCTGAGGACGACAGGACCGCGACCTTGAAGCCATCGCTTGCGAGGCGTTTTGCCGCAGCCGCCCCCATGCCACTTCCGCCGGCGGTGATAATGGCGACTCTTTGTTCGGACATGACAAATTCCTTCTGCTGAATGAGGGCGGGAGGATTTCGCCGTTTGCCGGCAAAGTCGAGTCAGAAATACGAAAGGCCGGTGAAGCTTGCGCTCCGCCGGCCTTTAATGTCGTGCATGGACCGTGCTTCGCCCGCCCTACCAGGAGCGGACGTCGAGCACCCGGTCCCTATGGGCGGGATGGGTCGAGAAGACGAAGATCCGGTCGAGCTCCTTCTTCGTCAGCAGGCGCAGGAAGCGCACTTCCGCGGTATTGTTGGCAAAGGCCTTCATCAGCAGGCAGCCGACCTTGGTGATGCGTGCGTCGGGAAGATCGAGATAGAATTGCTGGGGCAGGTTATACTGGGTGAGCAGGCCGAGGACCGCACCACTCATGGAAATCTTGATTACGTCGCAGCGCCGGGCGGCCATGTGCATGACGCCCTTCTCGGTATATTCGATGCGCGCCGCATTCATCGTATCCTCCATCGCGAACCGCGCCTCGCGGTCGTACATGAAGGATTCCTCGCGTTGCAGATAATGGCTGCCACCGACCGCCTGTCTCATCTGATGTCCCTGCCCCTGGTTTCCAGTTGTTATGGAAGAGAGCCTAGCAGGAGGGAATTTAACAGATGGTGTTTGCGCCCTGCCGCCCTGTGGACAAGGCGATCCCGTCTGCGGTCAGGGCAAACGGGATCTTAATTTTCGAAGGTCACTTCCTGTAGGTGTGGCCCGTTTCATCGAACAGATGCAGCTTGGAACGGTCGGCGGCAAAACGCAGCTTCTCGCCCTTCTTGACATCGACGATGCCCGGAAGCTTGACGACGATCGCCTGGTCCTCGACGGGTCCCTCGACATAGAGCAGCGTTACCTCGCCGAGCGCCTCGACGATGCTGAGCGTGCCCTCAAACAGGAAATCTTCGCCGGTGGCGATATCGAGATCCTCTGGGCGGACGCCGAAGCTCGCGACCTTGCCCTCATCGCTGGCCGGCGTCTCGATGTCGACAAGGACCGAAGTCCCGTCCTTGAGCGTCAGGGTGGTGGGATTGCCGGCCGAGGCGATGGTGGTCGGCATGATGTTCATCGACGGCGAGCCTATGAACTGAGCGACGAAGAGATTGGCCGGGCGCTCGTAAAGCTCGAGCGGCGGACCGACCTGCTCGATCCGGCCGTCGGACAGGACGACGATGCGGTCGGCAAGCGTCATCGCCTCGACCTGGTCGTGGGTGACATAGATCATCGTCGTGTTCGGCATGGACTCGTTGAGCTTGGCGATCTCGATACGGGTCGCGACGCGCAATGCCGCATCGAGGTTGGACAGCGGTTCGTCGAACAGGAAAACTTTCGGATCGCGGCAGATGGCGCGCCCGATTGCCACGCGCTGGCGCTGGCCGCCGGAGAGCGCCTTGGGCAGGCGGTCGAGATAGGGCGTGAGTTGCAGGATGTCGGCGGCGCTCTTGACGCGGCGGTCGATCTCTTCCTTGCTCTCGCCGGCGATCCGCATGCCGAAGGCCATGTTGTCGTAGACCGTCATATGCGGATAGAGCGCGTAGGTCTGGAATACCATGGCGATGCCACGCTTCGACGGCGGCACGTTGTTGACCACATGACCGTCGATGATCATCTCGCCAGCGGTAATATCCTCGAGACCGGCGATCATGCGCAAAAGCGTTGATTTTCCGCAGCCGGACGGGCCGACGAAGACGACGAACTC
>DBUL01000053.1 GCA_002307905.1 Rhizobiaceae bacterium UBA1291 | reverse complement strand
GCCGCAACGGAACCATGCTCAGTTGAGCGTCATGGCGGCGAGCCATTCGTCGATCCAGGCCTTGCGGTTCTTCGCCACTTCGTCCGGCGTCATCAGGAAGGTCTTTTCCGGCGAAACCAGCTTGCCGAAGGCCTCGGGCAGCGGCTCGGACGTCGCGGCCACCGGCATCATCCAGTTGTTGGTCGGGATCGTGTCCTGGAATCCGGGACTGACCATGAAGGCCATGAACTGCCGGGCCAGGTCCTTCTGCGGCGCCGTGTTCAGGATGCCGGCAACTTCGATCTGGATATAATGGCCTTCCTCGAAGGCCGCCGCCTGGTAACGTTCGGTCTCTTCCGCCACCATGTGATAGGCGGGCGACGTCGTATAGGAGAGCACCATCGGCGCCTCGCCCTTGGTGAACAGGCCATAGGCCTCCGACCAGCCCGGCGTGACGGTCAGCACGCGGCCCTTGAGCTGCGCNNCGGCGGCGCCTTCAGCGCCTCGGTGTCGTAGATGACGGCGAAATGGCCGTAGTCAAACGGCACGAAGACGTCGTCGGAGAAGCCTCCTGGAACCTTGACCGCCGAAACGTCGATGCCGTGCGGCTCGAACTGCCCGGTCGCCTTGGCCTCAGCCACCAGATTGGTGTCGAGACCGAGCACGAGATCGGCCTTGGTGCCCTCACCCTCCAGCTTCAGCCGGGTGAGAAGTGCCACGCCATCGGCGACGCCAACGAAGTCGACCGTGCAGTCGCAGGGTTTCTCGAAGGCTTCCTTGACCTTGGGACCGGGACCCCATTCCGAAACGAAGCTCTCATAGGTGTAGATGGTCAGGGTCTTGTCGGCGGCCTGCGCGCTGGAAATCGACAAGGCGGCAAGCGCGAAGACTGCGGCAAGGCCGCGACCAGGAAAATGATGACAGATTGGCATGATACGCCCCTCCTCTGCATGTTGAAAATCCGGGATAGGGCGTTTGTCTACGCGTCTAATCCCTCCGCCGGTGTTAGCCGGATCAGGTTCCGCGGGTTGGCCTCGAGCCTCTCAGCCATCGGTCCGTCGCCGGACAGAAGGCACCCCGTTAGAGCAGGAAAAGCCATAGCGCCAAGGCGCCTTGCTGGCAAGCGCCCGTCGCTCGCCTGCGCCGTCACCCGAACTGTCATTCGGCCGCAAACCCTTTGCCAATATATTCGCCCCATACTTCAACTTCGGCCTATCGGATTTTAGCAGCCGCGCATGGACAAGCGCTGCACGCATGATATCTGGTGGTGCGATACGGCGAGACAGAAACTGCATGTTCAATACGGTACCCGATACGCCTGCACCCGGGGTGCAGACTGCTGCCCAGGCGGACTTGAGTTTCCGTCGACAGCTCGCCATCTCCGGCGCCTCCTTCTGGGCCTCGCCGGTGCGCAACCGCATCCTGCTGCTCGCCGCCGCATTGCTGACGATCATTCTGCTGACCGCTTATGGCCAGATCCTGCTTAACCGCTGGAACGCGCCGTTCTACAATTCACTCGAGCGCCGCGATCTCGATGCCTTCATCGCCGAGCTGTGGAACTTCGGCAAGATCGCCGGCTTCCTGCTGCTCTTGAACGTCATCCAGACCTGGCTGAACCAGATGACGGCNNTGGGCCTTTCCCGCCAGGTGGTTGACGAATGGCTGGCCGACCGCCGCGCCTACGGCCTCTCGCTCTCCAGCCCGCTCGGCGTTAACCCGGACCAACGGCTTCACGAGGATTCCCGCAAGCTGGCCGAAATGACGTCCCCCCTGTCCATCGGCCTGGTGCAGGCGACGATACTGTTGGTCAGCTTCATTGGAGTTCTCTGGCAGCTGTCGAGCGATTTCGTTTTCCACTACAAGGACATGAGCTTCGTCATTCCGGGCTACATGGTTTGGGGCGCGATCCTTTATGCAGGGCTTGCCTCGCTGTTCAGCCAGCTCGTCGGATGGAATCTCACCCGCCTCAACGCCACTCGCTATGCCAACGAAGCCGAATTGCGTTTCTCGCTGATGCGCGCCAACGAAAACCTCGAGGCGATCGCGCTGGCCGGCGGCGAGGAGACCGAGCGGCGCCATATCCACGAAAAGCTCGACGCAGTGCTGCGCTCGATCCGGGACCTGGCAAAAGCGCTCACCAACCTGACCTGGGTCACCGCTGGTTTCGGCTGGCTGGCCATCCTGGTGCCGATCCTGATCGCCGCGCCCGCCTATTTCGCTGGCACCATGACCTTCGGCGGCCTGATGATGGCGGCGGCAGCCTTCAACCAGGTCCATTCGGCGCTGCGCTGGTATGTCGACAATTTTGGCGCCATTGCCGACTGGAAAGCGGCACTTCTGCGCGTCTCTGCGTTGCGCGCCGCGCTGATCGACATGGACGATGGCCCGGCCGAAGGCCGGATCGTCATCTCGCGCGGCGAACCCGGCCGGCTGACGCTCGAATCGATGGCGATCGCCTCGCATGTGGATGGTGATTGCACGCTCGACGGCTTCCGGATCAAGGAAGCCAACCCGACTATCGTCGTCGGCGAGCGCGTGATGATCAACGGCGACCAGGGCGTCAACCGCAAACTGCTGTTCAACGCCATCGCCGGCCTTTGGCCCTATGGTGAAGGCCGCATCCTGTTGCCCAAGGAAGACGACATCCTGTTCGTGCCCCAGCTCGAATACCTGCCCGAGGGCAAGCTCAGGAGCGTTCTCGCCTATCCGCTCGCCTCGGCCGGTTTCACCGACGAGGCCATGATGGCTGCGCTTCAACGCGTCGGCCTATCTCGCATCGCCGGCAGGCTCAACGATCGCGCCCGCTGGGACCGGCTGCTCGACAAGGACGAGCAGATGGCGCTCTCCTTCGCGGGCCTCATCCTGCGCAAGCCGCGCTGGATCGTGCTCAACGATGTTCTGGAAGGACTGGAGGAGGATACCGTCTCCACGCTCTCAAGCGTTCTGGCCGAACTCACCGATTCGACGCTGATCTATATCGGCCGCTCCGGCGCCTTCTACGATGCGCTCACGCCGAGCCTGCTGCATCTGGAGCGAACACATTGCGTGCCGTCGGACGAGGTTGACCAGCCCAAGGGCTGAGCCCAGCGTCCCGACCGGAGGGGAAAGCTCACCCCTCCAGCGCCTCGCGCAGCATTTCCAGCTCCAGCCATTCCTCTTCCATGCGGATCAGGTCGGCGCGCAGCTTTTCCGTCTCGGCGGCAAGCTTGTTGAAGGTCGCCTGGTCCTTGGCGAAGAGGTTCGGATCGGCCATCTTCGCCTCACGGGCAGCGATCTCATTCTCCGTCTTCTCCATCTCCTTCGGCAGGTTTTCCAGCGCGAACTTCTGCTTGTAGGACAGCTTGCCCCTGGCCTTGCCGCCCGTGTCCGAGGATTTCGCCTCGGAGGTCTTCGCCTTCTCGGCCTTGTCAGCACGTCTGCGCTCGTCCTCGGCGCCCTTCTTCTGCGCCAGCATGTCGGAATAGCCGCCGGCATATTCGATCCAGCGGCCGTCCGGATTCTCGGGATCGGCCGGCGCGATCGTCGAGGTCACCGTGCGGTCGAGGAAGTCGCGGTCGTGGCTGACCAGGATGACCGTGCCGGAATAGCCGGCGACGATTTCCTGCAAAAGGTCGAGCGTCTCGATGTCGAGGTCATTGGTCGGTTCGTCGAGGATCAGCAGGTTCGACGGCTTGGCCATAATCCGCGCCAGCATCAGCCGGGCGCGTTCGCCGCCGGAGAGGTTCTTGATTGGCGTGCGGGCTTGCTCCGGCTGGAACAGGAAGTCCTTCATGTAGCCGGTCACGTGCTTCTGTTCGCCGTTGACGAGCAGGTTGTCGCCCCGCCCGTCGGTGAGATAATGCGATAGCGTGTCCTCGAGGTTGAGGTCCTCGCGCTTCTGGTCGAGCACGGCGATCTCGAGATTGGTGCCAAGCTTGACCGTGCCGCTATCAGGTTCCAGCTGGCCGGTCAGCATCTTCAGCAACGTTGTCTTGCCGGCCCCGTTCGGACCGATCAGGCCGATGCAGTCGCCGCGATGCACGCGGATCGAAAACGGCGCAACGATCGTCCGGTCGCCATAAGCCTTGGTGATCCTGTCCGCCTCGATCACCAGTTTGCCGCTTTCGCGGCCCTCCGTGGCGCTTGCCTGGATCGTGCCCTGCGGCCCCTTGTGGCCGCGATATTCGGCCCGCAGGCTTTGCAGGTTGCCGAGGCGGCGCATGTTGCGCTTGCGCCGTGCCGTCACGCCGTAGCGCAGCCAGTGTTCCTCGCGCTGGATCTCCTTGCCGAGCTTGTGTTGCTCGATCTCTTCCTCTTCCAGCACCTTGTCGCGCCATTCCTCGAAATGGCCGAAGCCGCGATTGAGCCGGCGCGACAAGCCGCGATCGAGCCAAACCGTGGCGGTCGAGACCTTCTCAAGGAAGCGACGGTCATGCGAAATGACCACCAGCGCGCTGCGGCTCTTGGCCAGTTCGCCTTCCAGCCATTCGATGGTCGGCAGGTCGAGATGGTTGGTCGGCTCGTCGAGCATCAGGATGTCCGGTTCGGGCGCCATGACGCGGGCCAGCGCCGCGCGGCGCGCCTCGCCGCCCGAAAGGCTCGCCGGATCTTCCTGGCCGGAAAGCCCCAGATGTTCGAGCAGATAGGTGACGCGATACGGATCGTCGCCCGGTCCAAGCCCCGCCTCGGCATAGGCCTGCACGGTCTTGTAGGCGCCGAAATCGGGCGCCTGCTCGAGATAGCGGATCGTCGCGGACGGATGACGGAACACCTCGCCCGACTGCGCCTCGACCATGCCGGCGGCGATCTTCATCAGCGTCGACTTGCCGGCGCCGTTTTCCCCCATCAGCGCGTGCACGCTGCCGCGCTTCAGCCGGAAGGTCACGTCGTCGAGAGCAACGACACCCGGGAACTCCTTGCGCACACCCTCGGCCGTCAGAAGGTATTCCGAGGTGGGAATGGCGCCGCTCTTGCGGACTGCGGCCATGGTTGTCGGACTGACCATTGGAGTTTTCCTCACGCTTCGTGCGAGGGAATGCGGGCCCGGACCCGCATTCCCGTGATCCCTTAGGAGATCAGTTCTTGCTCTGGTAGTCCTTGAGGTTTTCGGGCGTCACGAGTTCGAAGGGAATGTAGACCTTCTTCTCGACGCTCTCGCCCTTGGCGATCTTCAAAGCCGCGTCGAGGGCGCCCTTACCTTGGCCTGCGGCGTTCTGGAACACGGTGACGTCGATGTCGCCCGCTTCCATGGCCGCCAGCGCGTCCTGGGTGGCGTCGACACCGGCCACGACATAGTCCTTCATGTCCTTGCCGGCGGCTTTGAGCGCTTGTGCTGCGCCGATCGCCATTTCGTCATTGTTGGCGATGACGGCGTTGAACTCCAGCCCGCTCGACAGCCAGTTGGTCACCAGGTCGGAACCCTGCGTGCGCTGCCAGTTGGCGGTCTGCTCCTCGACGATCTCGATGCCCTTGCATTCGTCGGTGGCGAGGACGTCGTGGACGGCCTTGGTACGCATACGGGCGCCCTGGTTGGACAGTTCGCCCATCATCACGACGGCCTTGCCCTTGCCGCCGAGCAGACGGCAGACTTCCTGGGCTTCCAGCGTACCGGCGACGATTTCTTCCGAGGCGACGAAGGACTGCTTGTCCGGCAGTTCGTTGACGTTGATCGGCTCGCGGTTGACATAGACCAGCGCAATGCCGGCATCGGCCGCGATCTTCGACATGGCGACGGTCGCGTCGGTGTCGACCGGGTTGACGATGATCGCATCGACGCCGGCGGCGATGAAATTCTGGATCTGGCTCTGCTGCTTGGCAACGTCGTTCTGCGCGTCTTCGACCTGCAGCGTCACGCCGTCGAGCGTCTTGGCATAGTCCTGCATGCCGTTGCGCAGCACGGTCAGGAAGTTGTCGTCGAACAGCGCCATCGACACGCCGACGGTTTCCGCATGGGCGGCCGTGCTCAACAGAACGGACATGGCGGCGCCCAGAATGAGCTTCTTCATGATATTTCCTCCTCAGATGGTGCCCGGCTCACCTTCTCCTGCCGGAGACCGGCCTTTGGGCCGACCTGCACTCGTTCCGCGCTCCCGACGCGTCGGATAAAACGGAATGAATAGACCGTCGATCCTAAAATGCAGATAATTTATTCCATTTTTTCCTGAGTGCGTCAACGTACAGATCGTCGTGCCAGGTAGATTTTGGCTATATCTTGGGAAAGACGAGGAAAACGCGGACAAGCAATGTAGGGGCAAATGGAATTTCCATTCCATATGGGTGTCAAATTGCCGGTTACAGGAGGAGCGGTAGGCTAGGCGTTGTTCGCCAGCCAGGCTTCGATGCCGCGGGCGGCGGTTAGGCCGCTCGCCAGACAGGCGGTCAGCAGGTAGCCGCCGGTNNTCGCCTCGGCGATCGGCCGCGGCGATGTGACTGGCAGAGGTAGCGCCTTGATCGTTTCGGCAAGGTGCCGGGCATCGAGACGGTTGGCGTCGGGAGCGTGTTCACGCAGCAGGGCGGCTTTCACCCCCTCTAGCCCGGCACCCTTGCGCAAGCGGTTGGAAAAGCTCGCCTTGGCATCCTGCCGTTCCAGATCGTGGGCGAGCTTGTCGATGGTTCGGCCGGGTGCGAGGTCGAGAATGAGGCTGGCCGTGCCGTCCTTCTGCAAGGCGTCGCGCAGGGCGCTGGCATGGGCGTAGATCAGGCTGCCCTCGATACCGTTGCGGCTGATGACGAATTCGCCCTGGCTGGTCCCGGCGGCGCTTGTCGCGGTCACCGATTTGACCGGCTCGCCGGCGAAGCGTTCGGCGAAGGTCTCGGAAAAGGCGCAGGCGAAGCCGCAATTGGCGGGGCGGAACGGAGCGACATCAACGCCCATGACCTTAAGCCACGGAACCCAGACGGCGTCCGAGCCGAGCCGCGGCCAGCTCGCGCCGCCGAGCGCCAGCAGTACGGCGTCGGCCTCGACGGTCTCCTGGCCATGCGGCGTGTCGATCCGGCAGGCATTGCCGTCGAAGCCGATCCAGCGGTGGCGGGTGAGGATTGTCACGCCTTGCGCTTCCAGCCGTTTCAACCAGGCGCGCAAGAGCGGCGAGGCCTTCATTGCCTTGGGAAACACCCGGCCCGACGTGCCGGTGAAGGTTTCGGTTCCAAGGCCTGCTGCCCAGTCGCGCACGTTCGTTGGCGTGAACCCGTCGAGCATTGGGCGCAGCCATTGCGCCGCCGTGCCGAAGCGGTTGACGAAGCGCTCAAAGGGCTCGGCGTGGGTGATGTTAAGCCCCGACTTTCCGGCCAGCAGGAATTTTCGCGCCACCGTCGGCATGGCCTCGTAGACCGTGACGGCATGACCGGCGCGCGACAGATGTTCGGCGGCCATCAGACCCGCCGGCCCCCCGCCTATGATTGCGATGCGCCGTGCCGTCATGAGATCGGTGTTCCTTGTTGCTCTTCAGCCCAGCGTGAAGTTGGACAGCCGCGCGGTCAACGATGTGATCGTTTCGCTGTCGGCATTGGCAAAGGCAAAGCGCAGATAGTTTTCCTGGCCCTCGCCGAAATAGGCGCCGGGAATGCACACCACGCCGGCCGCCTTTGCCAGTTTCTCTGCCACCTCCGCCGAGGGCGTACCGGGGAAGGGATGGCGGATGAAGGCGAAATAGGCGCCGATCGAATCCATCTTCCAGTCTGGCAGCCCGGCCATCACGGCGCGCAGCGTCTCGGCGCGTCTGGCAATCTCGGCGCGATTGGCGTTGCGCCAGTCCTTCAGCGCCGGGATAGCGCGGGCGACGGCCGCCTGCGGGGCGCGGGGCGCGCAGATCTGCAGGTTGTCCATCACCTTGGCGATCTCGGCCACAGCCTTTGGGCCAGCCGTCACCGCGCCCAGCCGATGGCCCGGAATGCAGAATGACTTCGAGAAGGAGTAGAGCAGGATCAGGTTGTCCTCCCAGCCGGGCACGGACAGCAGGTCATGCGGGCGCTGGCCCTCCGGCAGGAAATCGCGATAGGTCTCGTCCAGCATCAGCCAGGCGCCGGCCTTGCGGCAGGCGTCGAAGATTTCGCGCAGCAGCCCGGCCGGATAGATCGCCCCGGTGGGGTTGTTGGGCGAAACGAGCCCGAGCGCCTTGACGCCGGTTGCGAGGATCTTGCGCACGGCGCCGATCTCGGGAACGAAGCCGCTGGCCGGATCGAGCCACAGCAGACGGCGTTCGATGCCCATCATCGCCAGTGTGGTTTCCTGGTTGAAGTAGTAGGGATCGGTCAGCGCCACCGCATCGCCCGGCCCGGCAATCGCCATGGCGGCGGCCATGAAGGCCTGGTTGCAGCCCGAGGTGATGTGGATGTTCTCCGCCCGGATCGCAGCATCGTAGACTTCCGTCATCTCTTTGGCATAGGCCGCGCGCAGGTCTGGCTCGCCTTCAATCGGGCCGTAGCCCGCATAGGCGCGCGACGCGGCCGTCTCGCCGAGCCAGCGCAGCATGTCTGGATGCGGCGGATAGCCGGGGACTGCTTGGCTCAGGTCGATCAGCGGGCCGCAAGCGCCGTCATAAGCGCCGGCCCAGGCAAAAACCGAAGGGACTGGAGGCGGCGAGAGGCGGGAGATCAAGGGATTGAAGGCGGATACAGGCATGGTGATGCTCGTCTGTTCAGGGGGTGTCTTTGGCACTTGCGCCGGGGTCGGAAGAAATGGGTGCCGTGGCCGGTTGGATCCTCGCATTCCGCGGGGAGCGGCTGCGGATCGCCGGGCTCATCTGCGAACTGCGCTCGTTCTCCAGGGTGGCGAACAGCCAATCGATGAAGACGCGGACGATCGGTGCCGCACGCAGATCGTTGCGCGTTGCCACATAGAAGGCATTGCTCGCAGGGACGGAAAGATCGAAGGGAATGACCAGTTCGCCGGCGGCGATCAGGCTGGAGGCTGTGATGCTGTCACCCAGCGCCACGCCCTGTCCGTAACGGGCAGCCTCGGTCGACAGGCGTGCATCGCTCATGAAGTGTTCGCGCCCGCGCGGCATGTCCAATTGGTCGGCTGCCGCCAGCCACGTGTTCCATTCCCGGCCATCGTCGCCGTGCAGAAGCACATGGTCGCGCAGATCCCGGATAGAGCGTAGCGGCCGGGAGTTAAGAAGGGTCGGGGAGGCGACGGGAAAAAGCTGCAGGGTGCTCCATTGCCGCGTCCAGCAGTCGCGCCAGTTGCCGGGTCCGTAGAGAATGGCGACGTCGATGTCCGGAGAGTGAATGAGATTGGCATCGTTGCTCGAACTGAGCGTGAGGCTGATTTCTGGATAGCGTTCCGCAAAACCGTTCATGCGCGGAATGAGCCAGAGCGAAAGCAGCGCCGGTACGCAGGAAATACGCAGGCTGCCGCTGGTTGAGGGCCGATTCATCAGTGCCGTGGCGGCGGCAATACCATCGAACGCCGAAGAAACCGCGGGCAGCAAAAGAGCGCCCTGGGGCGTCAGTTTCAGCCGTTTTCCGCCGCGCTCGAATAGCGCGGCCTTCAGGCTTTCCTCGAGCGTCCGGATCTGGTGACTGACCGCGCCATGAGTGACGTTCAATTCCCGTGCGGCGGCCGAGATCGAGCCGCGGCGGGCTGCGGCCTCGAAGGCGCGAAGCGGATTGAGTGGCGGCAGGCGGCTGGACATCGAGGCAGACTTTGTGAATTTTTCTCACAGCGATTGCTATAACATCGTGAATTGCATTTCCATAGGCTTTGCGAATTAATGCTCACATTAGAGGCAGGGCTAAGATCTGCTGATTAAACAGACGCTGTGGGCAGGCTGTCGCGCATGCCGATGACAAGAGGGTGAAAGCCATGACGTTCGATGAAAAGAAGCTGGCCGCGTTGCGCGCCAAATTCGGTGGGGACAGCGTCGGCGAGATCTTCGATCCGAAGTTTGCCAAGGTTGGAGAGAAGATCTTCCGAAACGGAACGCGTGCCGCGCCCTATGCTGGCGTCCCCACCTTCCTGTCTGCGCCCCATCGTCCCGTCGATCCGCAGAACCCCGATTTCGGCGACCTGCAGGTGGCGATCGTCGGCATGCCGATGGACCTGGGGGTGACCAACCGTCCGGGCTCGCGATTCGGGCCGCGCGCCTTGCGTGCCATCGACCGCATCGGTCCCTATAATCATGTGCTCGACTGCGCTCCGTTGTTCGACCTCAGGGTCGCCGACATCGGCGACGTACCCTTCTCCAGCCGCTATCGTCTGGAGCTCAGCCATGAGGACATCGAGCGCTATGTGACCAAGATTGTAGACGCCGGCATTCTGCCGCTCTCGGTCGGCGGCGACCACTCGATCAGCCAGTCCATCCTGAAGCCGATCGCCCGCAAGCACGGCCCGGTGGGCCTGGTTCACATCGACGCCCATTGCGATACCGGCGGGCCTTTCGACCAGTCGAAATTCCATCATGGCGGCCCCCTCCGCAACGCCGTGCTCGATGGCTCCCTCGACCCTGCGCGCACGATCCAGATCGGCATTCGCGGCTCGGCGGAATATCTCTGGGAATTTTCCTATGAGTCCGGCATGACCGTCATCCATGCGGAGGAGATCACCGGTCTCGGCATGCCTGCCATCATCGAAAAGACGAAGAAGATCATCGGCGACGGCCCGACCTATCTCTCTTTCGACATCGACAGCCTCGATCCGAGCATCGCGCCCGGTACCGGCACGCCGGAAGTGGGCGGGCTTACCTCGCGCGAAGTGCTCGAACTGATCCGCGGGCTGAAGGGCATGAATCTGGTCGGCGGCGACGTCGTGGAGGTCGCTCCGCAATATGACGCGACCCACAATACGGCCCATGCCGGCGCGCAGGTTCTCTTCGAAATCGTCAGCCTGATGGTCTATAGTCCGGCCATCAAGGGCCGCTGAGCAACTGGTATTTTGCCGGGACGGCGTGATCGGCGCCCCGGATCCGACGTCATGATAACCAACGAAGACAAGGGAACAGGACCATGAAAAAAATCCTCAACACTTCCGTCGGCCGCCGCGGCGTGCTGGCCGGCTCGCTCGCCGGTGTCGGCATGCTCGCCATGCCGTCGATCCTCAGGGCCCAGGACAAGTCGCTGAAGGTCGGCGTCTATGGCGGCTACTTCAAGGATTCGTTCGACAAGAACATCTTCCCGGAATTTACCAAGGCGACCGGCATCGCGGTGGAATCGGTTGCCGAGCCGACCGGCGAAGCCTGGCTGGTGCAGCTCGAACAGGCCGCCAAGGCCGGTCAGGCACCGGCCGATGTCTCGATGATGTCGCAGGTCGCCATGCTCAAGGGCCAGTCCACCGACCTTTGGACGCCGCTCGACATGGATAAGATCAAGAACGCTTCAGGCCTGATCGACGCCTTCGTCAACAAATACCCGGATGGCCGTGTTGCCGGCATTGGTGCCGTCGCCTGGTATATCACGCTGGTCACCAATACCGATGTCTTCAAGGAAGCGCCGACCTCCTGGGAGGCCCTCTGGGATCCGGCAAACGCGGACAAGCTCGGCCTTCTGGCGCTTGTCTCCAACTCCTTCCTGCTGGAAGTGACGGCCAAGACCCATTTCGGCGGTACCAATGCACTCGACACCGAGGAAGGCATTCTCAAGGCCTTCGAAAAGCTCGCCGAAGTGAAGCCGAACGTCCGCCTCTGGTATCGTGACGAAGCCCAATTCGAACAGGCGCTGAAGTCGGGCGAAATCCCGATGGGTCAATACTATCACGACGTGACCGGCCTTGCGGCCGCCGACGGCCATCCTGTCCGTTCCACCTTCCCCAAGGAAGGCGGCATTCTGGACTCGGGCTGCTGGGCCCTGTCGCGCGCTTCGGAAAAGTCGGAAGAAGCCCATGTCTTCATCGACTACATGTGCCAGCCGGCCATCCAGGCGACCCTGTCGCGCAAGGTCGGCACCGCGCCGACCGTCAAGCGCGAACTGCTCGATCTGACGGACGAAGAATTCGCCGCCGTGTCCTCCGACATCGATCCGATCATTCCGCGCTACGACCTCTACCAGACCAAGGCGGACTGGCTGAACCAGAAGTGGACGGAACTGATCGTCGGCTGATCGCCTTCTCGACGCCGCTCCTCCCCTTGCGGGGAGGGGCAACGGGAGGACGGGCAAGCATCCCGTTTGAACCCCGTACTAGGCCACGCCACAATCAAAACCCTTGATGGGATGGCGCTGCTGGGGCACACCGGGGCAAATTTCCACGACCTTAATTCTCTCGGAGACATGATGTCCGGACTCATCCTCAACGATGTCACCAAGCAATTCGGTCCCTTCACGGCGGTGGATCAGGCACAGCTTTCGGTGCCGGAAGGACGGTTCGTGTGCCTGCTGGGCCCGTCCGGCTGTGGCAAGACCACTCTTTTGCGCATGATCGCCGGCCTCGAACAGCCGAGCGCCGGTTCGATCGTTCTCGACGGCGCCGACATCACCGCCGTGCCGACGCATAAGCGCAATCTCGGCATGGTGTTCCAGTCGCTGGCGCTGTTCCCCCACCTGACCGTCGGAGAGAACATCGCCTATCCCTTGAGGATTCGTGGCATTGGTCGCGAGGAGCAGGCCAAGCGGGTGGAGGGATTGCTCGACATGATCCATCTCACTGGCTATGCGGACCGCCCGGTGACCAAGCTGTCCGGCGGCCAGCGCCAGCGCGTGGCGATCGCCCGTGCACTCGCCATCTCGCCGAAGCTGTTCCTGCTCGACGAGCCGCTCTCGGCGCTGGACGCCAAACTGCGCGAGGCCATGCAGGTCGAACTGCGCAAGCTGCAGCAACAGCTCGGCATCACCACCATCGTCGTCACCCACGACCAGCGCGAGGCCATGACCATGGCCGATACGGTCGTCGTGATGAACGGCGGCAAGATCCGCCAGGCGGCGAGCCCGATCGAGATCTACCGCAAGCCCACCGACCGCTTCGTCGCCGATTTCATTGGCTCGACCAATCTCCTGCCGCTGACCGTCGAGGGTGGGCGCACGCTTGTGCTCGGCCAGGCGGTCGCGGGTTTCGCCGCGCCCGCCGGCCAGTCCACGGCCAGCCTGTCGGTCCGGCCGGAGGACATTCATCTGTCGGCGCCGGGGGAGGGACGGTTGACCGGCCGCGTCACCTTCATCCGCGATCTCGGCGGCACGATCGAGACATTCGTCGACGTGGCCGGCGCCGAAGTGGTGGCCGTCTCCACGCCGCGCGAACGGCCGATGGTTTCGGTTGGACAAGAGGTCGGCGTGGTGATCGATCCCGCGACCGCCGTGGTGCTTGCCGCATGAGACGTGAACCGCCCCAGAGAGCTCTTGATTATGCGCCGCTCGCCTTTCCGGCGGCCATGCTGATCCTGTTCTTCGTTGTGCCGTTCGGCACGATGATCGCCGTCAGCTTCTTCCAGCGCAATCCCGCCGGATTCTATTCGCCGGCCTTGGTGCTCGACAATTATGCTCGCTTCATCAGTCCCTTCTTCGCCGGTGTGCTCGGCTTCTCGCTGATGCTCGCGATCGCCGTCGCTGTCGTCTGCGTCGTGGCCGGCCTGCCGTTCACCTACCTGCTCGCCCGCATGTCGCGCAAAGCCCAGGTGTTGTGGCTGGTGGCGCTTCTGTCGATCCTCTCGCTCTCCGAGGTCATCATCGGCTTCGCCTGGTCGACGCTGTTTTCGCGCACCGCAGGCATCACCAACCTGCTCGTCATGATCGGGCTGATGGAAAGCCCCGTGGCATTGATGCCGAACTTCGGTGCGGTGCTGACCGGCATGGCCTATCAGGCGCTGCCCTATACCGTTCTTGTGCTCTATCCCGCGCTGGTCCGGCTTGATCCGACGCTGACCGAAGCGGCCCGCACCCTCGGCGCCTCGCCCGTCCGTGCCTTCTTCACCGTGGTCGTCCCGGCGCTTCGCAATACCATTCTCGCGACACTGATCATGGTCTTCATCTTCGCGCTTGGCTCCTACCTGCTGCCGCAGATCCTCGGCCGGCCGCAGCACTGGACGCTGTCCGTCTTGATCACCGACCAGGCGATCTACCAGTCGAACATGCCATTTGCCGCGGCCATGGCGGTGTTCCTCGTGCTGGTCACGCTCGGCATGGTGGCGCTGACGCTGTTTGTCGGCCGCAAGGGAGAAACGGCATGAACACGCTGCTGACCCGCCTCTACTTTGTCCTGATTGGCATCTTCCTCGCTGCCCCGATCGTCGTCGTCGCAGGCGTCTCGGTCAACGAGAAGCAGAGCCTGACATTCCCGCCGCAGGGCTTTTCGCTCGCCTGGTATGGTGCGATCTTCACCGATACCGGCTGGCGCTCGGCCTTCTTCGCTTCAGTCCTTCTGGCGCTCGCCTCGGCGGCGCTGGCGGTCGCCATCGCCCTGCCGCTCGCCTGGTTCCTGTGGCGGCGCATTGCGCCCTGGGCCAACATCTTCCAGGTGCTCGGCATCGCACCGTTTACCCTGCCACCCGTCATCACGGCGCTGGGCCTTTTGACCTTCTGGGCCGCCACCGGCTTCTACGGACAGCCTTGGACGGCGGTGATCGGCCATGCAATCTTCTTCGTGACCCTGCCACTCGTCACGCTGTCGCTCGGTTTTTCCGCCATCGACCGCTCCTTGGTCGAGGCGGCGGCCACCATGGGTGCCGACGACAGGGCGGTGTTTCGCACGGTCGTGCTGCCGCTGATCCGGCCCTATCTGATTTCCGGCTTTGCCTTCGCCTTCGTGCTGTCGCTCAACGAATATATCGTCGCCTACATGACGGTCGGCTTCACCATGGAGACGCTGCCGATCAAGATCTTCAACGCGCTTCGCTATGGTTACACGCCGACCATGGCCTCGGTGTCGATCCTGTTCGTCGCGGTCGCGGCGCTGGTCTTCGGCCTGGTCGCCCGCTTCGGCGACTTGCCGAAACTGCTCGGCGCCATGGCGGACGACGACCGCTGATCCCGGCTCTGCTCTGGTGCCGAGCGCTCTCCGGCACCTCTTCGTTGCGGATTGGTAAATATGGGGGAAGGTTCGCCCGCATTTACTCTTCGTTTAGATTTGCGGCCTAACCCTTGCTCTGTTCCGGGATGGAACTCCGCGCATGACGTAGCGGACGATGAAACATGGGGATGATGCACATGACGTGCGCAGCAAGAACCGCTGTCCTTGCGGACGCGAGTGAATTCTCGCTTTTCTGGCCCGCCACGGGCCTTGGGTCGTCGCCCTTCGTGGCGTCCCTTGCGGCTCCCGGGCTGATCCCCAGTTTCGCCCATCGACCGATCCAGTCCATCCTTCGCAGTCTTCCGGCCGTCACCGGACTTTTCAGCGTCTTGCGCGGCGTCCGAGCGACCGTCGCGGCGAGCCCGCGCGTTCCGAAGTCCTGATAGTCACGCCATCGGTCCCATCCCAGATGGGACCGTCGCGATGCCTATCGGTGCCGTCCCGCGGCCCCATGCCGGACGGCCCATGACCTCGATAGGCATCGCGGGAGGAGCACGGCACACCCCACCCCCCAGCGTCGTGCTCCTCCACCCCTCTCGAATACAAAACGGCCGACGGAAGCGCTTCCGTCGGCCGTTTGCGTGCGGGCGAGGGAGGAGACTCAGCCGCGCAGCATTTCGATGATGGCGGAGAAATCGCGCCCGCCATGGCCCTGCTTGTCGAACAGGTCGAAGAGCTGCGCCGCTTCCGCCCCCAGCGGCGTCGCGGCACCGGCGGCAAGCGCCGCTTCCTGCGCCAGCTTCAGGTCCTTCAGCATCAACGCGGCGGCGAAGCCGGGCTTGTAGTCGTTGTTGGCCGGGGAGGTCGGCACGGGGCCGGGAACCGGGCAATAGGTGTTGATCGACCAGCACTGGCCGGACGAGGTCGAGGCGACGTCGAACAGCGCCTGGTGCGACAAGCCCAGCTTTTCGCCGAGAGCGAAAGCCTCGCAGACGCCGATCATGGAAATGCCGAGAATCATGTTGTTGCAGATCTTCGCCGCCTGGCCGGCGCCGTTGGTGCCGCAATGGACGATCTTCTTGCCCATCGCTTCAAGCACGGGCTTGGCCCTTGCAAAGGCGCCATCGCTGCCGCCAGCCATGAAGGTGAGTGTGCCCGCAGCGGCGCCGCCAGTACCGCCGGAGACCGGCGTATCGAGCGACAGGCAGCCGGCGTGATCAGCCAATTCATGCGCCTTGCGGGCGCTTTCGACGTCGATCGTCGAACAGTCGATCAGCAGCGTCCCGGCCTTTGCCACCGACGCGAGTTCGCTCCAGACGGACAGCACATGGGCACCCTTCGGCAGCATGGTGACGACGGCTTCGGCACCGGCGACCGCTTCTGCGACCGATTTGGATGGCGTCACGCCGGACGCGGCCACCGCCTTGAGGATTTCGGCCGAGAGGTCGAAGCCCTTCACACTATGCCCCGCCTTGACGAGGTTGGCGGCCATAGGCCCGCCCATGTTTCCCAGTCCGATAAATGCGATTGTGGCCATGTGACGTCTCCTGTGTCTGCGTCAGCTGTTGTCCGCGAGGATCATCTCCGCCGCCTTTTCGGCGATCATGATGGTCGGCGAATTGGTGTTGCCCGAGGTAATCGTCGGCATGATCGANNGCGCGGCATGATCGAGGCGTCGGCGATGCGCAGGCGCTTGAGCGCCCGCATCCTCAACCGCGGGTCGACGACGCTTTGGTCATCCGAACCCATACGGCAGGTGCCGACCGGGTGGAAGATCGTCGTGCCGATTTCGCCCGCCGCACGCATTAGATCTTCGTCGGTATCGTACTCCGGGCCCGGCTTGAATTCCTGCGGATTGTAGCGGGCGAACGACGGCTGCTGGGCAATCTTACGGGTCAGGCGGATTGCCTTGACGGCCACGTCGCGGTCGGCCGGTGCCGACAGGTAGCGCGGCGCGATCACCGGCTGGGCGGCGAAGTCCGGAGCGGTCGCGTGTACCGAGCCGCGGCTCTCAGGGCGCAGGTTGCAGACGCTGGCGGTCACCGCCGGGAAGGGGTGGACCGGTTCGCCGAACTTTTCCAGCGTCACAGGCTGGACGTGATATTGCAGGTCGGGCGTGTCCTTGTCGGGTCCGGAGCGCGTGAAGATGCCGAGCTGGCTCGGGGCCATGGCCATTGGGCCGGAGCGCTTCAGCAGGTATTCCAGACCGATCGAGGCCTTGCCGATCAGGCTCGAGGCCTTCTCGTTGAGCGTCGGCACGCCGGTCACCTTGAAGGCGAGGCGGAGGTGCAGGTGGTCCTGCAGGTTCTCGCCGACATCGCGTACGTCCTTCACCACTTCGATGCCGGCATTCTTCAAAACCTCGCCGCGGCCGATGCCGGAGCGCTCAAGGATGTGCGGCGAACCGATCGCGCCGGCGGACAGCACGGTCTCGCGCTTTGCCGAGAACTGCTTGGTCACGCCGTCGTGATGCACCTCGACGCCGGTCACCGCATCATCTTCGATGATGAGGCGCTTGACGTGGGCCTTGATGAGAACGGTCAGGTTGCCGCGCTTCACGGCAGGGCGCAGGAAGGCCTTGGCGGTGTTCCAGCGGATACCGGAGCGCTGGTTGACGTCGAAGTAGCCGGACCCTTCATTGCTGCCGCGGTTGAAGTCGGCGGTCTCGGGAATTCCGGCCTCCTTGGCCGCCTGCTGGAAGGCTTCGAGCACCGCCCAGCGGACGCGGGCCTTTTCCACCCGCCATTCGCCGCCGGCGCCGTGCATCTCGTCGGCGCCTTTGTAGAAGTCTTCCGACTTCTTGAACAGCGGCAGGACATCGTCCCAGCCCCAACCCTCACAGCCCATCTGCCGCCACTGGTCATAGTCACGGGCCTGGCCGCGCATGTAGATCATGCCGTTGATCGACGAGCAGCCGCCGAGCACCTTGCCGCGCGGATAGCTCAGCGAGCGGCCGTTCAGGCCCTCTTCCTTGGCGGTGGTGAAGCACCAGTCGGTGCGAGGATTGTTGATGCAATAGAGATAGCCGACGGGGATGTGCACCCAGTGGTAATTGTCGCTGCCCCCCGCTTCCAAGAGCAGGACGCGCGTCGCCCGATCGGCCGCCAGGCGGTTGGCCATCACGCAGCCGGCCGTGCCGGCGCCGATGACGATATAGTCGAAGCTCTCCATTTCCCACTCCGCAAGCCTCCGTCGCGCGAACGACAGGCGCGCGCAGCGGCATTCATTGTTCGTTGCTTTGCCCGAACCGGCGGACGCCGGCTTGGAACTTAACGCCGGTATTCGAAGCCGAACTTGCGGCCGAGACGCGAGGCGTAGAATTCGCCGACGATGCCGCGTCGGAAGACCAGCACGCAGACCATGAACACCACGCCGGTGATGACCGTCACGGGGAAGCCGGTGGTCGCCAGATAATTGCCGAGGGTCACCACCAGGCCGGCGCCGAAGATCGGACCGATCAGCGTACCGATGCCACCGAGCAGGGTCATCAGGATGACTTCGCCGGACATCTGCCAGGTGACGTCTGTCAGCGTGGCGAACTGGAAGACCAGCGCCTTGAGCGAACCCGCAAGGCCGGTCAGCGCTGCCGACATGACGAAAGCGCCAAGCTTGTAACGGGCGACCGAATAGCCGAGCGAGGTGGCGCGCGCCTCGTTTTCGCGGATCGACTTGAGGATCATGCCGAAGGGCGAGTTTATGAAGCGCCAGATGATCAGCAGGCCGATGACGAAGACGGCGAGCACCAGGAAATACATGTTGAGGGGCTGGTTCAGATCGATGAAGCCGAACAAATGGCCGCGCGGCACCGACTGGATGCCGTCCTCGCCATGGGTGAACTCGGCCTGCAGGCAGAAGAAGAAGAACATCTGCGACAGCGCCAGTGTGATCATGGCGAAGTAGATGCCCTGCCGGCGGATGGCGAAGAAGCCCATGATCAGCCCGAGCAGCGCCGCGCCGACGACGCCGGTCAGGATGCCGAGTTCCGGCGAGAAGCCCCATTCCTTCACCGCATGG
>DBUL01000095.1 GCA_002307905.1 Rhizobiaceae bacterium UBA1291 | reverse complement strand
GACCTGATCTACGGCCTGCCGCACCAGACCGTCGCCTCCTGCATCGAGACCGCCAGGACCGCGATCGCCATGCGGCCGGACCGTTTCGCGGTGTTCGGCTATGCCCATATCCCCTCGTTCAAGAAGCACCAGCGCCTGATCGACGAAAGGACGCTGCCGGATGCGGCCGAGCGCCACGCCCAGGCGGAAGCCATTGCCGAGACCCTGGCCGCCGCCGGCTATCGCCGCATCGGCCTCGACCATTTCGCCCTGCCGGAAGACGACCTTTCGCTCGCCGCCGACACCGGCAGGCTGCACCGCAACTTCCAGGGCTATACGACGGATCCGTGCAAGACGTTGATCGGCCTTGGCGCCTCGGCGATCGGCCGGACGGTCGACGGCTACATCCAGAACGACGTGGCAATCGGCCAGNNGTATGCGCAGCGCATCGCGTCGGGCAAGCTCGCCACGGTCAAGGGCTATCGGCTGACAGCGGAGGACCGGCTGCGGGCTGCCGTGATCGAACGACTGATGTGCGATTTCCGCGTCGATCTCGCATCGCTCTGCGAGGCGCACGGCTTCGACCTGGACCAGTTATTGGCCGGCAATGCCATGTTCCAGCGCCTGCTGGAAGACGGGATAACGGAAATGACCGGCGGCGTGGTCACGGTACGGAGCGACTACCGCTTCGTCATCCGCGCCGTGGCGGCAAGCTTCGACGCCTATCTCGACCAGTCGGCCCGCACCCATTCCAAAGCGGCCTGAACCTGAAAACAGAGTAGACAGAGAAAGGCCCGGCGCCACCNNCCCCTAGCGCCGGGCCTTTCCTTTCCGCGCCTCCGCCGTCCGCCTCAGCCGGCAAGGCCGCGATAGATAGCCGGCAGAGCCGCCGGCAGCCGGGCAATGTTCGACACCACGGCATAGCCGTGCTGGCCGAAGATCGCCGGCACATAGGATTTCGCATCGCGATCGACCGTCACGCCGAACACGCGCACGCCCTTGCGCCGCGCCTCGATGACCGCGCGGCGGCTGTCTTCCAGGGCGAAGCGCCCCTCGTAGTGATCGACGTCGTTCGGCTTGCCGTCGGTCAGCACCAGCAGCAACTGACGCCTATTCGGCTGCTCGACGAGCTTGGCCGTCGCATGGCGGATCGCCGCGCCGATGCGGGTATAGTAGCCCGGCTTGAGCGCGGCGATGCGGTTCTCCACCACCGGCCCCATCTTCTCGCCGAAATCCTTGACGGTCTCGATGCGCACCCAGGAGCGGCGGCGCGACGTGAATGTCAGGATCGAGTGATTGTCGCCGCAGGCGGCAAGCCCGTTGGCCAGCACCAGCAGCGCCTCCTTCTCGACGTCCAGCACCCGCAGGTCATCGAACCAGGCATCGGTCGACAGCGACACGTCGACGAGCAGGGTAACGGCAAGATCGTGCGCCTGCGGCCGGCTCATCAGATGGATGCGGTCGCTGCCCTCCCCGCCGGCCTTCAGGTCGGTCCGGCTGCGCACCACGGCATCGAGATCGAGATCCGCGCCATCTAGCTGGGCTCTCAACATCTCGTGCTTTGGCCGCAGCACTTCGAACTGCCGGCGCACCCGGCGGATCAGGCTTTTCATCGCCGCACTTGCTTCCGGACCTTGGACCTCCTCGGGCGCTGGTCCCGCCAGCACCCGGCAATAATCCTTGAGATAGGCATTCCGCCGATAGTCCCACTCCGGATAGCTCAAATCCACAGTCAGGGCGGAGCGATCGAGCGCCTCGGGCGGCAGGTCCAGATCAAAGCGGAAACGGGCCGACGGCCGACCTTTCCGCTCGCCGAGCGTCATGTCGTCCAGTTCCTCGGCAGCGGCGGCATCATGATCGTCGCTGTCGTCGCCAGGGCGGTCGACATTGACCATCTCCGCCATCGCAAGGATCTTTTCGAAACGGTTGAGAATGAACGGGCTGCGGTCCTTTTCGCGGCCATCGCTCTTTTCGCGCATGGCGATCTGGCGGCCGGTGGTAGCAGCCTGGCGGTCCCCGCCGGCGGCGGGCCGGTCCTCTTCCGTGCGCGGAGCACTCTCCTCGCGCACTAGGGCGTCGGGCCAGAGCGGCACGGGCATCATCGGCAGATAGCCGGGCGGCGCCTTGGCCGGCAACGGTTGTGGAAGGGAAAGCGGCGCAAGTCCCGCCCCCTCGCGCAGCAGGTCGATGATGTGGTCCTCGACAAGCCGCTCGACGCGCGGCAGCTTGCCGCGCTGCCGCTCGATCAGGACAGCGGTGCAAAGCGCACGGTAGCGAGTTCCGAGACCGGGAAAATGCAAAAGCACCGCTTGAGCCGTTTCGGCAGCCCGGTCGAGCAGCGCCAGATCGCGGGCCAGTGGATCATCTGCCGAAACTGGGTCGAGGGGCATCACCGCCATGGACGCGGCCAGCCAGACATAGAGATCGAGGTTGAGTTCGGCCGTGGGCAGGAGATCCAGAACCGGCGGCAGCATGACGGTCGCATGGTCGCGGCCCGGCTGCACCAGCTTCTCTTCACCGAGACCCATCCGCTGGCGGAATTTCAGCCGGTGGCCGGAGAGGCGCCCACGCGCCGGAGCGAGTTGCACCGCCCGTTCCCCGCCGAAGCCGCGGAAGCAGACGGAGAGCACCGGCTGGACGTCCTCGAGCAGAACGGCTGCCTCGGGATAGCGCGGCCATGTCCGGGTATTGCCGGCAATATTGTGCCAGGCGCGCCCGACCGTCTCTTCCAGTTCCAGGAAGTCCAGCATGATGCACCTTTCAGCGGATGACCGCGCTTGCCAGTTCAAGAAGGGCGGCGCGCACGTCCGGCTCGTCGGTCAGCGGCTCGATCATGGCGCACCTGACCGCATCCTTCGGCGCGAGGCCGGCGTCGATCAGGCTGGCACAATAGACCAGAAGACGGGTCGAAACCCCTTCCTCGAGATCATGACCTTTCAGCGCGCGCAAACGCCGGGCAAGTTCGACCAGCGGCACGACCTGCGTCTGGTCCAGCCCGCTTTCGGCCGCGACCACGGCGATCTCGCGGTCCTTCGGCAGGAAGTCGAACTCGATGGCGACGAAGCGCTGCCGGGTGGACGGCTTCAGGGTCTTCAAAAGATTCTGGTAGCCGGGATTATAGGACACCACCAGCATGAAGCCGGGCGGCGCGCTCAGCACTTCACCGGTGCGCTCGAGCGGCAGGATGCGCCGGTCGTCGGTCAGCGGATGCAGCACGACCGCCACGTCCTTGCGCGCCTCGACGACCTCGTCGAGATAGCAGATGCCGCCTTCGCGCACGGCCCGCGTCAGCGGCCCGTCGACCCAGACCGTATCCCCGCCCTTCAGCAGATAGCGGCCGGTGAGATCGGCAGCCGCCAGGTCGTCATGGCATGAGACGGTCGAAAGTGGCAGGCCCAGCTTGGCGGCCATATGCCCGACGAAGCGGGTCTTGCCGCAGCCGGTCGGGCCTTTCAGCAGGAGCGGCAGCTGGCGCGTCCAGGCCGTCTCGAACAGGGCGCATTCATTGCCGGCCGGCGAATAGGCCGGGATATCGGGCATGGGCGGATTGGTGAGCATGAGGTTCATGGGGTGTTTCCTTCAAAAACAGGCGATATCGACACGAGGCATGGGGTGGTCGATCTCCTCTCCTCATCGGGAGAGGCTTTGAGAGCCCTTCGGCAGGCTAGGGCGGGTGATGAGGGGACTGTCGAACGCCCCCTCATTCGGCCCTGACGGGCCACCTCCTTCCCGTCGGGGAGGAGGAAAGTTCACTCGGCCGGTTCGGCCACGCCGCCGAAGGCCGGCGCCTTTTCCTTGCCGGGCATCAGCACCGACCAGGCGAACATCAGTGCCGATACCAGCACCACGGCGCCGGAGCCGAGGCGCACCCAATAGAACAGCGCGAGCTGCTCCTGGACGGCCATGTAGCTTTCGCCAAGCACGCGCTGCAGGTGGACCTGGAGCACACCGGCGAAGGTGAGCGCGAAGGTCATCACCGACATCGCCGTGCACATCATCCAGAAGCTGGCGATCGACAGCCACTGATTATAGGGCTGGCGGCCACGGATTTCCGGGATGGCATAGGCCATGATGGCCAGGTTCAGCATGACATAGGCGCCGAAGAAGGCGAGGTGGCCATGGGCGGCGGTGACCTGGGTGCCGTGGGTGTAGTAGTTGATCGAGGACAGCGTATGGAGGAAGCCCCAGACGCCGGCGCCGAAGAAGGCCATGACCGAGCAGCCGATCGACCACAGAAGCGCTGCCTTGTTCGGATGCTTGCGGCCGGCCTTCCAGGTCATGACGAAGGTGAAGATCACCATGGTGAAGAACGGGGCGACCTCGAGCGTCGAGAACAGCGAACCGATCCACTGCCAGTAGCCCGGAGCGCCGATCCAGTAATAGTGGTGGCCGGTGCCGAGAATGCCGGAGAACAGCGCCAGCCCGACGATGACGTAGAGCCACTTCTCGACCACTTCGCGGTCGATGCCGTTGAGCTTGATCATCAGGAAGGCGAGCACCGATGCCATGATCAGTTCCCAGACGCCCTCGACCCAAAGATGAACGACATACCACCAGTACATCTTGTCAAGCGCCAGGTTGGCCGGGTTGTAGAAGGCGAAGAGGAAAAAGATCGCGACGCCCCAGAGCCCGAAGATCAGGATATTGGTGACGACCGTCTTGCGGCCCTTCAGCACGGTCATGGTGATGTTGAACAGGAACATCAGCATGACGACGACGATGCCGACCTTGATGATGAAGGGCTGCTCGAGGAATTCGCGACCTTCGTGGATCCCGAACAAATAGCCGACCACGGCGACTGCGGCGGCTATCAGGAAAATCCAGAACTGGGCGATCGCCATCTTGGGGCTATAGAGTTCCGTCTCCGCCTCTTCCGGCAGAAGATAGTAGGTGGCGCCCATGAAGCCGATGAGCAGCCAGACGATCAGCGCGTTGGTGTGGACCATGCGCACGATGTTGAACGGCAGAAGCTCGGACAGCGTGTTGGGCAGCACATAGACCGTGCCGGCGAGCACGCCGAACAACACCTGGGCGAGGAAAAGGCCGAGCGCGCCGTAGAAATACAGCATCGCGACCTTCTGGGTTTGGTATTTCATAGTTGTTTCTCCTTGTCGCGGCACTTGCTCAACCGGCTTCGTTCGGCGGCCAGTTCTGGGTCTTGATCCGGCTCGTCCATTCGAGGAAATCGGCCAGATCGTTCAGTTCCTGTTCACTTAGGTTGAACTGCGGCATCTGCCGGCGACCTTCGACGCCCGACGGCTGTGCGGCCATCCAGGATTTCAGCGTCTCGCGAGCGCCCTCCGGATCTTCCTTGCCGCCCCAGCGTACCCAGACATTGCCCACTTCCGGCGCGAAATAGGCGCCTTCGCCGAGAAGGGTGTGACAATTGATGCAGGAATTCTTTTCCCAGACGTGCTTGCCGCGCGCCACGCCGTCGGTCAGCGTAGACTCGTCGGTAGAGGTCGTCCTGATGTAGTAGTGGCTGTGGGCGGTCAGGCCCACGAAGATCGTGAAGAAGAAGATGGACCCGCCATAGAAGACGTTGCGGGCCCCTGTCTTGGTTAGGCGTTCTGCCATCCCCATGGTCCTTTCGTTAGCCGCAGCTTTCATTCCGCCGCCGGCCTGGTGAATTCCCCCTGCAGCGGTCGGCGGACCGTCCACCCCTCATGCCGTTCTGCGGGACGGTCCCTTTCTAGCGGCGGACGAAAAGCCTTCTTTGCTATTTGGCAAATAAACGGGCGATGGTCCGATCGCTCAGACCGGAGCGGCGATCGCCACAAAAACGGCTCGGGAAAGCGCCAGCAGGATGAAGGTCAACGGCCAGGCGACCAGCGCGAAACGCAGCACGCCACTGGCGTGGCGCAGGCCCATGAAGTCGAGGATGATGATGCGCGCCTTGGCAAGTGCCGCCATAAGCACGATGCCGATCGGCACCAGCATGTGGCCGCTGAGCGCGGCGGTGATCGCCCCGCCGGCCGCCAAGACACTTGCGGTGATGAAAGCCCAGTGAAGGCGCTCTTGGGAAAAGCGGTCCATCGGATCAGGCCAGGTAGATGATCGGGAACATGACGATCCACACGAGATCGATCGCATGCCACAGCGTGGTGATCAGCACGACATTGCCGCGTGTCGGCCGCCAGGCGATCAGCAGCATGACGAGCGCACCGAACACCACATGCAGCAGATGGAAACCGGTGATGATGAAATAGAGTTCGAAGAAGCCGCTGAACGTCTCTTCTCCGGCATAGCGGATCTCTCCGGCATATTCGAAGAGCTTGACGGCCAGGAAGACGAAACCCAGCAGGGCCGCCGCGATCAGCGAGCGACGGACCTGCCGGGTTGGGGCGGTGCGGCGCACCGCCAGCGCCGCCTGCCAACCACTGGTGAGAAGGACCACGGTGTTAATTGCCGCGAGACCCGGGCTGAGGTGAAGCCGTGCCAGGGCAAACCGCTCGGGTTCGAAGGCCGACATCACCAGAAACGCGCCGATCAGTATGCCGAAAGCGACAAGCTCGCTCCACACGAGCACCCAGAGCAGAAGAACATCGCTCTCCTCCTCCTCGACCGGGGCCGCCATGGCGACCGCTGCAATATTGGTTCCCATCATCATGGGCTTTTTCTTAGGGACAGCCGATCAGCGCGTCTTTGCGACAGCACAAAGAAAAATGACAGTCGGCAAGTTAGGGTCGCAGCATCAAAGGAGATTGCTTCCATGACTGACGCCCAGATCGGCCTTACCGTCGCCACGCCCATCATCATCGGCTTTGCGATCCTGCTCTACCGCATGGGTGTCCTGCAGCGCGGGGGAACCATCTCGGCCGTCCTCGCCTCAGTCGCCATCGCCACCGTGCTTTTCGTCAGTTAGTGAAGAGGAGTTCGACATGCGCACCGATCGCATCCTCGACGAACAGCAACTGACGACGCTCAGGCAGAACCATGAGGAACTGCTCGGCCTTTGCCGCAATATCGAAGAGCTGACGGACAGCTTGCCGTTCGATATCAATGAAAAGCTGTGCCGCGATGTGTCGGACACGGTCGTGCCGCTCCTCGCCCGGACGCAGGAATTCGAGGAGCGACTGCTTTTCGCCAATCTCGACCGCAGCGCCGGCTCCTGCTTCACGGCGATGANNCGCTGCGACCGGCTGGCCGCCGAGGAGATCTCGCTGACGCTGAAAGCCATGCTGCGCGGTCATTGCGGCCTGAACTTCGAGACCATCGGCTACATGCTGCGCGGATTCTTCGAATGCGTGCGCCGCCATGTCGCCGCCGAGAAGGCGATGATCGACCAGTTGATCCCGGCGGATCCGGAACCGCGGATGGCCGTGGCATGACCAACCTGCTGATCGCGCTCGGCGCCTTCCTGGCGCTTCACTCCGTGCCGGCCATCCCGCCGGTCCGCGCCGGTGCGATCGCCATGCTGGGCCGGCGTACCTATCTCGGGCTCTATTCGCTGGTCTCGGTGCTGGTCCTCGCCTGGGTGTTCCAGGCGGCGCTCGCCACCGACTACATTCCGCTCTGGGAGCCCGCCGGCTGGCAGGCCAAGGTGACGCTGGTCACCGCGCCGATCGGCGTCTTCCTCGTGCTGGCCGGTCTTGTCAGCGCCAATCCGCTGTCGATCACCATGCGGCAGGACGCAAGCCCGGGCGCCATCACCACGGTCACCCGCCATCCGGTGCTCTGGGGCTTCCTGTTCTGGTCGCTCGGCCACCTGGTGCCGAACGGCGACCCGCGCTCGCTGATCCTGTTCGGTGGGCTGGCGCTCTTCACCGTGTCGGGTTTCGCCCTGCTGGATCGTCGCGCCCGCAAGCGGCTTGGCGGACGCTTCGAGCAGATGGCAAGGGCGTCCTCGCTCGTGCCCTTCGCAGCCGTTCTGTCCGGCCGCAACCGGCTGCGCGTCGACGGGCCGCTCTTGCTCTCGGCGCTTGCCTCGGCCGCCATCACGGCCTGGCTGCTCCTGGGCGGCCACGCGCTTCTGTTCGGCGCCGATCCGCTGCTTGCCACCACTTTCTAGCCTGAGACGTCGCCGCCCCATTCGCTCGCCAGCGGCTCGTCCGTGATCCGCAACAGATCGATGGCGCGCGCGGCGATATGGTCGACGATCGCCGCAACCGTCTCCGGTCGTCGATAAAAGGCAGGCACCGGCGGCATGACGATTGCCCCCATCTCGGTCACCGACACCATGTTGCGCAAATGCCCGAGATGCAGCGGCGTTTCGCGGGCAAGGAGCACGAGCGGCCGGCGCTCCTTCAGGTGCACGTCCGCAGCCCGGATCAGCAGCGTGTCGGCAAGCCCTGTCGCGATTCCGGAGAGACTGCGCATCGAACACGGCGCGACGATCATGCCGGCCGTGCGGAACGAGCCGCTGGCGATCGCCGCACCGATATCGCCGATGGCATAGCGTCGAAAAGACAATGCTTCGAGCCGCGCCAGCGCGCCCTCTCCCAGTTCATGGGCAACGCTCCGCTCCGCCGCCATCGACACGACCAGATGCGTCTCGACACCGGCAAGCGCGGCCAACCGCTCGGCAATCCTCATGGCAATCGGCGCGCCGGATGCACCGGAAACGCCGAGCACGACGCGCTTGACACTCATGGCATTTCCCCCAGACCTAGCTCGCTCCACATGGCATCGACCTTCGCGGAAACCTCCGGCGGCATGGCCAGCACCCGCCCCCACTTACGATCCGTTTCCGGTCCGATCTTGGTCGTGGCGTCCAGTCCGAGCTTGCCGCCGAGCCCCGGCTTCGGCGAGGCGAAGTCGAGATAATCGATCGGCGTGTCGGGGATGATCGTGACATCGCGGCTGGCGTCGAAGCGGGTCGACAGCGCCCAGATCACGTCGTGCCAGTTGCGGACGTCGATATCCGGATCGACGGCGATGATCAGCTTGGTATAGCTGAACTGCGGCAGCATCGACCACAGTCCCATCATGATCCGCTTCGCCTGGCCCGGATAGCGCTTGTCGATCGACACGACGATGGCGCGATAGGAGCAGGCCTCCGGCGGCAGCCAGAGGTCGGAGATCTCGGGGAACTGCTTCTGCACCAGCGGCAGGAACAGCTCGTTCATCGCCTCGCCGAGCATCGACGGCTCGTCCGGCGGCCGGCCGGTATAGGTCGAGAGATAGATCGGATTCTTGCGCATGGTGATTGCCGAAAGCGTCATCACCGGGAAGCGCTCGACCGAATTGTAATAGCCGGTATGGTCGCCATACGGCCCTTCTTCCGCCACGTCACTCATTGACACCGTGCCCTCCAAAACGATTTCAGCATTGGCAGGCACGCAGAGCGGCTGGCTCACAGCCTTCACCACCCGGCTACGCCGCCGCTTGAGCACGCCGGCAAAACCGAGCTCGCTCATGCCCTCAGGCAACGGCATGACGGCCGCCAGGATGGTGGCCGGGTCCGCGCCGATCACCACGGCGACCGGCATGTCCTGTCCCAGCCTCTGCCACTGGCGATGATGCTTCGCCCCGCCGCGATGGGCGAGCCACCGCATGATCAGCCTCTCGCGACCGAGCACCTGCATGCGGTAGATGCCGACATTCACATCGCCAGGATCGTCCGGCGAGCGGGTGATGACCAGCGGCCAACTGACCAGCGGCGCCGGCTCCCCCGGCCAGCACCACTGGATCGGCAGGCGACCAAGGTCGATTTGATCATCGCACCAAATGACGTCCTGGCAGGCCGCGCCGGAAACCTGCTTGACCCGGAGCGAAAGGGCCGACTGCAGGAGCGGCAGCTTCCCCATCGCCTCCTTCAGGGACCGCGGCGGTCGCGGCTCGCGCAATTCGCCGAGCAGGTCCGCCAGTTCGCCGATCCCACCGCTCTGGAGCCCGAAGCCCCATTCGATGCGCTCGCGCGTGCCGAACAGATTGGCAAGAAGCGGAATCGGCAGGATCTCGCCGGCGGCATTGACCGGCTTTTCGAACAAGAGCGCCGGCCCGCCGGAGGCAAGCGCCCCCCGATGGATCTCCGTCACCTCATGCACCAGCGATACGGGCTTGGTGATGCGCCTGAGGCTGCCGCGGCGTTCCAGTTCGGCGGCGAAATCCTGAAGGTCGGCATAGCGCCGGATGGCAGAGGGTGCGTTTGTCATCCCGCTTGTGTGGCCGGTAAAAATCATCAAGTCTTTGCGCTAGCTCAAACCCTTGCAGCGACCGAGCCGCTAGCATGCCGCCACTGGTTTCCTGCAAAGGCCTGATTCTCATGGAATTTCCCAAGACGCTCGCGACGCCCCTGAACTACGTTCCCATAGCGGTAATCGAGCGAGCGACGGGCCTCCTGTTTACCCGGATGATGAAGGAGCATCCCGGCCTGTTCGAACGCCTGGGCGAGCACAAGGCAAAGCGTTTCGCCTTCCTGCCGAGCGACGTGCCGCTTGCTTTCGTCGTCGAGCCGGGCCGCGCATCGATCCGCGTGCTGCGCAAGAGCGGTTCGCCGCTCAGCGCCGATGCAACGGTCGAAGGTCCGCTCTTCATGCTGCTCGCACTTCTCGAAGGCCGCTGCGACGCCGACGCGCTGTTCTTCTCGCGTGACCTCAACGTCACTGGCGACATGGAGGCCATGCTCGCCATGCGCAACGCCCTCGACGACTGCGACATCGACCTGCCGCGCGACCTCTCGACCCTGGCCGGCCCGTTCGCACCGATCTTCGGCCGCATGGCCGAAGGCATCCGCCGCCGCGCGCTCACCCGGGAGGGATCCGCATGGAACTGATCTGCCCCGCCGGCACCCCCGCCGCCTTCCGCGAAGCCGTTGATGCCGGCGCGGATGCCGTCTATTGCGGCTTCCGCGACGAGACCAATGCCCGCAATTTTCCCGGCCTCAACTTCAGCCGCGACGAGTTGCGCGAGGCGATCGCCTATGCCCGCCGCCACAAGACGCAGACCTTCGTCGCGCTTAACACCTTCATGCGCGCCGGTGACGAGGAGATCTGGTATCGCGCTGCAGCCGATGCCGTGGCGCTTGGCGCCGACGCCCTGATCCTCGCCGACTTCGGCCTGATGGCGCATGTGACGGAAAACTATCCCGAACAACGTCTGCACGTCTCCGTCCAGGCGTCCGCCTCCAATGTCGACGCGATCAATTTTCTCGTCGACGCGTTCAACGCCAAGCGCGTCGTTCTGCCGCGAACGCTGACCATCGCCGACATCGCCCGCATCGCACCGAAGATCCGCTGCGAGATCGAGGTCTTCGTCTTCGGCGGCCTCTGCGTCATGGCCGAGGGACGCTGCTCGCTCTCCTCCTATACGACCGGCAAGTCGCCGAACATGAACGGCGTCTGCTCGCCGGCAAGCCATGTCCACTACCGCAAAGAGGGCAATGAGCTGGTCTCGGAACTCGGCGACTACACCATCAACCGCTTCCCCGCCGGCGAGGCCGCCGGCTATCCGACGCTGTGCAAGGGCCGCTTCGACATCGCCGACGACCGGGCCTACGCCTTCGAGGATCCTGTCTCGCTCGACGTGATGAGCGAGATCGACGCCTTGACCGCCGCCGGCGTTAGCGCGCTGAAGATCGAGGGCCGCCAGCGCGGCAAGGCCTATGTCGCCGAAGTCGTCTCGACGCTGAAGAAGGCGCTTTCGGCCAAACCCGAACAGCGCACCGCCCTGCTCGCCGGCCTGCGTGGCTTGAGCGAGGGGCAGAAGACCACATCGGGCGCCTACGAGAAGCGCTGGAGATGAGCATGACCGAAACCCTTCCCCCGTCGCTTACCATGGGTCCCGTCTACTATCTGTGGGACGCCCCCAAATGGCGCGACTTCCATTTCCGCATCGCCGACGAAGCGCCCTTCGACACGGTGGTGATCGGCGAAACCGTGTGCTCCAAGCGCCAGCATTTCATCGAACCGCATCTCGCCGAAGTGACCGAAAGGCTTGAGGCCGCCGGCAAGACCGTGGTGTTCTCGACGCTGGCGCTCGTCACGCTGGAGCGGGAAAGCCGGCAGGTGCGGGAACTGGTCGAGGAGAGCGATCACCTGATCGAGGCCAACGACCTTTCGGCCCTCGGGCTGTTGAACGGCAAGCCGCACAATGTCGGACCGCTGGTCAACGTCTACAATGCGGCGACCGCGAGGCTGCTGGCGAGCCGGGGCGCCAGAACCATTTGCCTGCCGCCGGAACTGCCCTTCACCTCGGTCGAGCGGATCGTTGCCGACAGCCCCGATATCGATTTCGAGGTCTTCGCCTTCGGCCGCATGCCGCTCGCCATCTCGGCGCGCTGCGCCCATGCCCGTTCCAAGGGCAAGATCAAGGACAACTGCCTTTTCGTCTGCGGCGAGGAGCCGGACGGTCTGCCGGTCAAGACGCTGGACCGCCAGTCCTTCCTGGCGCTGAACGGTGTGCAGACCGTGTCCCATACCTGCCAGGCACTGCTCGGCGAACTGGCCGACTTGGCCGCTTGCGGCGTCTCGGCCATACGCCTGTCGCCGCAGGACTGCGATATGGTTGCGGTCGCAAGGCTCTATCGCGCCGTGCTCGATGGCGCTCTAGAGGCCGATGAGGCGATCGACCGCCTGCGGCAAATCTATCCGGCAGCGCCACTGTCGAACGGTTTCCACCATGCCCGCGAGGGTGCTGCCTGGGTGGCCCGCGCCCGCGATGTGGCAAGCGGCGCCATGGCCTGACGAACATACCGGCCGATCACCAGAATCGGCCGGGCTTATCCTGGAATTTCAGCTCCGCAGGCCCGGCGCCTCGTGACCGGTCCGCGCCACATATTCCGTATAGCCGCCACCATACTGGAACGCGCCTTCGGGCGTCAGTTCCAGCACGCGATTGGAAAGCTCCGCCAGGAAGTGGCGGTCGTGGCTGACGAACAGCATCGTGCCTTCATACTGCGACAGCGCCTTGATCAGCATTTCCTTGGTGTCGAGATCAAGGTGGTTGGTCGGCTCGTCGAGCACCAGAAGGTTCGGCGGGTCGAACAGCATGATCGCCATCACCAGGCGCGCCTTCTCTCCGCCGGAGAGCACGCGGCAACGCTTCTCGATATCGTCGCCGGAAAAGCCGAAGCAGCCGGCAAGGGCCCGCAACGGCGCCTGGCCCGCCCGCGGGAAGGTGCTTTCCAGCGTCTCGAATATAGTCATCTCGCCATCGAGAATATCCNNCCATCGCATGCTGGGCGAAATAGCCCATCTTGACGCTGGCGCCGATGCTGACCGTGCCCTGATCAGGGGTGGAATCACCCGCCACCAGCTTCAGCAGGGTCGACTTTCCGGCGCCGTTGACGCCCATGATGCACCAGCGCTCCTTGCGCCGGACCATGAAGTCGAAGCCCTCGTAGATGACCCGCTGGCCGTACTTCTTGTGCACGTTCTTCAGATTGACAACGTCTTCCCCCGAGCGCGGTGCCGGCTGGAATTCGAAGGCGACGACCTGACGGCGCTTCGGCGGCTCGACGCGGTCGATCTTCTCCAGCTTCTTCACCCGGCTCTGCACCTGCGAGGCATGGGATGCGCGCGCCTTGAAGCGCTCGATGAACTTGATTTCCTTGGCCAGCATCGCCTGCTGCCGCTCGAACTGCGCCTGCTGCTGCTTTTCGTTTTGCGCCCGCTGCTGCTCGTAGAACTCGTAATTGCCGGAATAGGTGTTGAGCGAACCGGCATCGATCTCGATGATCTTGTTGACGATGCGGTTCATGAACTCGCGGTCGTGCGAGGTCATCAACAGCGCGCCTTCATAACCTTTGAGGAACTGCTCCAGCCAGATCAGGCTCTCGAGATCGAGATGGTTGGACGGTTCGTCGAGCAGCATGACATCGGGGCGCATCAGCAGGATGCGGGCCAGCGCCACGCGCATCTTCCAGCCGCCCGACAGCTTGCCGACGTCTCCGTCCATCATCTCCTGGCTGAAGCTCAGGCCCGCCAGCACTTCGCGGGCGCGACCCTCCAGCGCATAGCCATCGAGTTCCTCATAGCGCGCCTGCACCTCGCCGTAGCGCTCGATGATCTGATCCATCTCGTCGAGCCGGTCCGGATCGACCA
>DBUL01000098.1:947-30674 GCA_002307905.1 Rhizobiaceae bacterium UBA1291 | reverse complement strand
CCTGCGGGCGGCACGGGTTCATGATGGCCGACGTCATACCGGCGCCGATCACCATCGGGATGAAGCCGGCGTTGATGCCATGGCGGTGCGGCAGGCCGAAGGAGATGTTGGAAAGGCCACAGGTGGTGTTGACCTTCAGTTCCTCGCGCAGACGCCGGATCAGGGCGAAGACCTGCAGGCCGGCTGAGCCGATNNTTGGCATGACCAGCGGATCGACGACGACGTCACAGGGCTTGATGCCGTAGTCCATGGCGCGCTCGACGATCTTCCTGGCCACCGCGAAGCGGACGTCCGGGTCCTGGGAAATGCCGCTCTCGTCGTTGGAGATGGCGACGACCGGGACATTGTACTTGGCGCACAGCGGCAGGATGGCTTCGAGCTTTTCCTCTTCGCCGGTCACCGAATTGACCAGCGGCCGCCCTTTGGCGACCTTCAGCGCCGCCTCGATGGCGGCGGAGACGGAACTGTCGATCGACAGCGGCACGTCGACCAGCCCCTGGACGATTTCCATGGTCCTTACCAGCAGGCCCGGCTCGGTCTCGTTCGGGTTGACCGAGGTCACGCCGGCATTGATGTCGAGCATGGTGGCGCCGGCGGCGACCTGTTCCAGCGCATCCTTGATGACGGTGTCGAAATTTCCCTCGATCATCTCTGCGGCGAGCTTCTTGCGGCCGGTCGGATTGATCCGTTCGCCAATGACGCAGAAGGGTTGGTCGAAGCCGATGATGATCTCGCGGGTAGCGGATGCGACGATGGTGCGGGTCATTGTGGTTCTCCGGTCGGCCACTTGGGCAAGGTCTGGGACAAGGTCTGGCGGGCCTCAAATTGGGTTCAGGCGTGCGGGGCCAAGTGCGCCGCGCCGCTGGTCAGTGCGAATTCTTCTGTTGGTGCTGGGCGGCGAGCCCGGCCATCTGCTGCTGGTCCTCGACCTTTTCCTCGCGGATATGCTCGAGCCGGTCGGCGACCATGGCGTCGGCGGCATTGGCCTCGCGCGTCCACGGCTTGCGGCCCTTCAGCACGCCCGATTCATGGACGATCTCGGCGACATATTCCTCCTGGCGATAGGCCATGACATGCATGCCGGAAATGCCCTCGATCTCCTTCACCTCGTTGATGATGTCGATGCAGAGCTGCTTGCCTTCGCGTTTCTGGTCCTCGGCGCCTTCGAGGCGCTTGATGACCGAATCCGGAATGTGGATGCCGGGCACGTTGGAGCGGATCCACTTGGCCGTCTTGGCTGAAGCCAGTGGCCCGACGCCGACCAGGATGAAGCACTTCTCGTGCAGGCCGAGATCGCGCACCTTCTTCATGTATTCGCGGAACATCGGAACGTCGAAGCAGTACTGGCTCTGCACGAACTGCGCGCCGGCCTCGATCTTCTTGGCAAGCCGGTAGGGGCGGAAGTCGTAAGGCGGGGCGAAGGGATTGATGGCCGCCCCGAGGAAGACCTGCGGCGGGGTCGAAAGCTTGCGGCCCGAAAGGAATTTCGATTCGTCGCGCATGGTGCGCACGGTTTCGAGCAGCGACATGCAGTCGAGGTCGAAGACCGGCTTGGCGCCCGGCTGGGCGCCGGCCGNNGTTCTGTACGCCCATGGCAGCCGCCCCGAGCACGTCGCCCTGGATGGCGATGCGGTTCCTGTCGCGGCAGGCGATCTGCATGATCGGCGCATAGCCCATGCGGGTCAGAAGCGCACAGATGCCGACCGAGGACATATGGCAATTGGCGCCGGAGGCATCGACGGCGTTGATGCCGTCGACCCAGCCGTCGAACACCGCGGCGCGCTCGAAGACGTCCTGCGGGTCGGCGCTGTCCGGTGGGTTGAGTTCGGCGGTGACGGCGAATTCGCCGCGCCTGAGCACCCGTTCCAGCCGGCCGCGCGAGGAATGGCCGGGCAGGGGATCGAGCGGCGCGCCGGGATCTTGCGGGTTGATGTCCGGGCTCATGGTTTCTGTTCCGACNNGAGGTTTCGCGGATGGCTGCGGCTTGCGCCGTCACCCGTAGCCAGGAGGAGGTTTCGCGCAATGATTGATTGACCGGCTTCTGCACCGCCATGATCGCGTCGCCATGGACCATGGCGCGCGAGCCCGACCAGGCCTGCACCCAGACGCAGGGCATGTCCGGCTCGACCTCGCAATGGCCGTTGGCGCGAACGCCGCCGCAGGGGCCGTTGCGCAGTTGTTTCGGACAGTTCATCGGGCAGGACATGCCGGTCGACGACAGCACGCACTGGCCGCACATGCGACAGTCGAACAGCAGGCCCTTGACGTTGCGCTCGACGAAGGTCACCGGCCGCTCGACGCGGGCATAGCCGAGCTTGTTCCACAGCGGATGCAGGACGAGGAAGGCATTGGCGAAGCGGCCGTAGAACCATTCGAGGAAACGCGAATGGCGAACCGACCACAGACGGATCGTATAGGAGCGGCGGGCGCGCCGGTTGGGTGAGACGCCGCCCGGCGTATAGGCGCCGGTGGCGGCCTTGGCGGCCGGGGTGGCATTGCCAGGCATGGGGCCGGGAGCGGGTTTACCGTCAGCCATTCTCGTGGCCTCCGGCATGAACGAGGGAAACGAGACGAGCCTTATCGTAGGCCGACTCGAGTTCGGCGGCGGCCTTGTCGGCCTCCGCCTCGAGATCGTCGCCGACCGGCAGCGGATCGCCCTTGCGCCATTCGGCGAGATAATCGTCGCTCTCGGCGGCTCCGGAACGCATGGCGGCCATGTCGATCGCCTCGGTGAAGCGCAGCGACAGCGCGCGCTTGGCCGTTGTCCTGCCCTGCTTGACGATGACCTGGGCGGGTATGTCGCGCCAGTAGACGATGATCCTGTCGGCCATGTCCTTATACTCCCCTTTTCATGCACAATGCACAGGGCGAATGCAGCAGACTGCGCTTGCGACGACGTCGCACAGAGCGAAAAGCGACGTGGCCAAGAATTACCAGATCTTGCGCCGGAAGCCGTTGTTAAGCCAGGTCCAGAGGGTCGGCGGATAACGCAGTACCGATGGACCCTCCGCCTGGTAGGGCCGAAGCCTGCCTTGCACCGCATCATCGATCGATTGCACCGTGATGTCGATTGCCGCGACGGTCAGGACCAGGGGATAGGTAGCGATGAAATCACCCTGGTCCGGCAGGGTGCGAACCTCGTAGAGCGAGCCGCCGGTATCCGTGCCGGCATCGACGAGATGGAGCGTCGCGCCGAAATTGGCGGCATCTTCCTCGGCGAGCGACCAATAGCCGCCCATCTGGCCGCGATAGTTGGGATTGATTCCCGCGTGGAGATTGATGACGGGGCAGGGCATGGCGGCCAGTGCCGCTCGTGACATCAGCCGTGTGCTGACAAGAAGGATTGCCGCGGGCTTCAGATCAGCGACGAGGGAAATGGTCTCGGCATCGTTGATCGAGGCGACGTCGTGGATTGGAATATCCGGCGCGATGGCCGGAGAGAGGCCATTTGACTGGAGAAGCGCGTCTATCCGCCTTTTGGCGAGCGGGCGCAGCAGACGAGCGGCGATCATGGTGCCCATCTGGCCGAGCGCATTGGCCCAGCCGACACGGCGCGCCCTGCGACGGGTGAGCGCCCATTTCCCTTCCGGCTGCTCGCGCACGACATGAAGGTCTGGAAAACGCCGCGCGAGTGCGTTGATCACGATCGCCGGATTGGGCCCGCCTGCGGTCATGACCATGACGGTTGCGGAAGAGAGGTTTGTTGAACCTGGTTCACTCATTTGGAAAGGCCCTCCCGATCAGAACACCATGAGCAGAACAGCGCCAGCGGTATAGATCACGAATGCGGCAACGACGATGGAAAGCACGCCGACAAATGAACCGACCAGCACGCCGATGCCATCGCACTCCGAATGGGCAAAACCAATGATGGCGAGCGCCAGCGCAGGGAGCCAGTTGCCGAACGGGATCGGCAGGAAGACGGTGATGGCGAGCACCAGCGCAAAGATGCCAAGCAGGCGTTCGGAAAATCGTGTTTCAAGGAACCAAAATCGCGGTTTTACCCATGTCTCCGCCCGCCGGAGCCAAGGGAGGATGCGGTTGACGACATTCTGAAAGGTAACGGTCGTCACGCCGTAGTCGCCGATCCGGCGTGGCAGGTAAATGCGACCCTGGGGGGACGCGAACATCTGCCACGCGACAAAAATCAGGGGCAGGCCGAGGAGGATTGTAGCGCCTGGCGGCATGGGGACGAGGTTGGGCACGGAAAAGACCAACAGGAAGGCACCGAAGGAACGGTCCTGAAGGGCGATCGCGACGTCACGGATCGTGATGCTGTCATCGCTGCGACGCGAGAGCCGCACGAGAAGATCGGACAGATGCTCCGGTTTCTGCCTCTCGCCGGAGGCGGCGAATGGACCCACGTTCGCTCCTACTTCATCGGTCATTTTTTCTTGCCTTTTCGTTCTTCCGACGACGTGATCTCATTCTGTTATCGACTGATTGCAGAGGTATTAAGGTGACGTGCAAATCATTGCGCATGAAGAACTGCGCGACCGTCGGCCTATACGGCTGAGGCAATCCAAACTGCCAGTCTACACGGGAAAGCGGACCGCGCATGAGATTTGTCGCCTTGATTTCGGCGAAAGCCGGTGCAATGGACGCCAGCGTTCTATTTTTCCATTCGGGAGACGTTCGATGACGGTAAGACCGGTTCTTTCTGCGGTGGCACTCGGCCTTTCTCTGGTCTTGCTCACCGGCTGCGGCAACACCATTCGGGGCGTTGGCCGCGATCTCGGCAATGCCGTGGACGCGACACAGGACGCCGGACGCAGCGTCGTCAATTCGGTAAAGTGAAGAAGATCATCCCGCCTTGTTCATCGGCGCTTGGAGTGCCCGTAGCGCCGGCTCGAGGTCGCCGTAACCGGTAAAGCGGTACTCATAGGCGAGGCCGAGATAGTCGGCCGCCCATCTGGCCTTTTGCTGCAGTTCGAGATCCTCGGTCTGCGCCAGATAGACAATCTTGGTGTAGTTGCCGAACACCATGTCGCGCAGTTCCGGGTGCTTGTCGAGCTTGAGCGGCTCTATGACGAAGGCTTCGAACTGGCGCGTAATCAGGTCGGTCAGATAGAAGGCCGTGAATTCGTGCTCGCATTGGCCAAGGAACTTCTCCGTGCCGGAGAAGAAGGCATAGCAGTGCGGTCCGGCGATCCGCTCGATGCCTTCCGCCTCGCAGATCTTGTCGATCTGGCCCTGGGTCCCGCATTCGGCATAGCCAAGGAAGATGCGCCCGTAACCGGCGGCCCTCGCCGCGGCGATCTTTTGACGAAGCGCCGGTGCGATCCTTTCCGGATGCACATGCCAGATCGCCGGCAGGCATTCGAGGTCGATATGATCCATGCCGTTGGCATTGCAGATGGCAACGATCTCGCGGGCGATCGCCCCGCATGCGATTATCTGAACCTTTTCCGCACTCGTGCGTTTCATGGTCGTATTCTCGACAGATTTCATATTTGCGCACCCAACCTGGAGCTTTTTATCATGAATACCCGGAAACTCACCCTCTTGGCGGTCCTCGTCGCTTCCGCGTTTGGCCTTGCTTCCTGCGGCAATACCATTCGCGGCATTGGCAAGGACACCGCCAACACCGTCGATGCCACACAACGGGCCGGACAAGACATCGGGAACGCCGCGAACTGACCAGCCTTGGCAGACATGAAACCGCCTGCCGGGCTTGTCCCCCGGCAGCATCCCCAATCATTGGAGCTACGGGAGACCGGAGCATGACACTCGACGCAGTCGCAAAGTTCAGCGCCGCCTATATCCTAACCGTCATAGTGTCCGCCGGCGGCGTGAGCCTCTGGGACGGTCTTCATCCCCGTGCGACCGGGTCCAGCGGTCCAGCCGTTGACCTTCTGGTCGCCGACCACTGATCGCGGTCGGCCTTTTGGCGATACGCCTCAGCCCTGACCTGCCAGGCTGTTGTGCTTGCGGGCGATAAACTCCTTGGCGGTTTCGACCGCAACGGCGGCATCGCGACAATAAGCATCGGCTCCGACCGCCTTGCCGAATTCCTCGTTGAGCGGCGCGCCGCCGACCAGCACGATATAGTCGTCGCGCATGCCCTTTTCCTTGAGCGTGTCGATGACGACCTTCATGTAGGGCATAGTCGTGGTCAGAAGCGCCGACATACCGACGATATCGGGCTTCTCCCGCTCGATCGCCTCGAGATAATTTTCCACCGGATTGTTGATTCCAAGGTCGATCACATCGAAACCGGCGCCCTCCATCATCATGCCGACCAAATTCTTGCCGATGTCGTGGATGTCGCCCTTGACGGTGCCGATGACCATCTTGCCCTGCTTGGGGGCGCCGGTTGCCGCCAGCAGCGGGCGCAAGATCAACATGCCGGCTTTCATCGCATTGGCCGACAGCAGCACTTCCGGTACGAAAAGTATGCCGTCGCGAAAGTCGATGCCGACGATACGCATGCCCTCGACCAGCGCCTGGGTCAGGATGTCATAGGGGACCCAACCGCGTTCGAGCAGGATATGGGTCGCCTCCTCGATTTCCTCCTTGAGGCCGTCATAGAGGTCGTCGTGCATCTGCTGTACGAGTTCATCGTCAGAGAGTTCCGAGAGAATGATTTCGTCGTCAGACATGGGTGCCTCCCGGCTGGTGGTGCGCGAATATGGTAACGCAGTCGAAAAGACTGCCTCATCGGCAATTAAACCTCAAGCCGGCGAAAATCTCCCTTCGAAAACGACGTCGCTCACGGCGAAAAGCGACGGACGGCGAGATGCGGCTGGCGCGATGTCTGTCTCATGCAAGTGGTTGGCGCTTTAAGGAATGTCTTCCATCGAAATTCGAATAGCATATTGATGAAAACAGTGCGCCAGCGCGCGACATAGAGGAACGCAAGATGGACGAGACGACATCAGAGACCGGCGCAGGCGCTGGTCGCCGCACCCGCAGCGAAGGTCGCGGCGCAGCCGCTAGGCGCGCATCGCGCACCGGTGGCGGCGCGGGGCCGTCGATGCCCTACATCCAGCGCAAGATCTCCGTCTACGAGGTGCTCGACGAGGAAGGCCTGCAGATCATCGAGCGCAATGCGGACGTCATTCTCGAGGAGATCGGCATCGAGTTCCGCGACGATGCGGAAGCGCTCGACATGTGGAAAAAGGCCGGCGCCGACGTGAAGGGCGAGCGGGTGCATTTCCCCAAGGGCCTGTGCCGCGAACTGCTGAAGACCGCGCCCTCCGAATTCACCTGGCATGCCCGCAATCCGGAGCGCAGCGTGCGGATCGGCGGGAATGCCACGGTGTTTGCCCCGGTCTATGGTTCGCCCTTCGTGCGCGACCTCGACGGCAACCGCCGCTATGCGACGCTCGAGGACTTCCGCAACTTCGTGAAGCTCGCCTATATGGCGCCGTCGATGCACGCGTCGGGCGGCACGGTCTGTGAGCCGGTCGACATTCCGGTGAACAAGCGCCACCTGGACATGGTCTACAGCCACATCAAATATTCCGACAAGCCGTTCATGGGTTCGGTCACCGCACCGGAGCGGGCCGAGGACACCGTGGCCATGGCCAAGCTGGTGTTCGGCGACGATTTTGTCGAGAACAATTGTGTCACGCTGAACCTCATCAACGCCAATTCTCCGATGGTGTTCGACGAGACCATGTTGGGAGCGCTGAAAGTCTATGCGCGCCACAACCAGGCCTGCGTGGTGTCGCCTTTCATCCTGTCTGGCGCGATGAGCCCGGTGACGGTTGCCGGGACGCTGACACAGATCCTTGCTGAAGTGCTGGCCGGCGCCGCTTTTACCCAATTGGTGCGCCCCGGTGCGCCGGTGCTGTTCGGCACGTTTGCCGCCTCGATCTCGATGCAGTCCGGCGCGCCGACCTTTGGTACGCCGGAGCCGGCGCTGGTGTCCTACGGCTCCGCCCAGCTGGCGCGTCGCCTCGGCCTGCCGTTCCGTACCGGCGGCTCGCTCTGTGCCTCCAAGGTTCCCGATGCGCAAGCCGCGCATGAAAGCGCCAATACGCTCAACATGACGCTGCTCGCCGGCACCAATTTCGTGTTGCATGCCGCCGGCTGGCTCGAGGGCGGCCTGTCCGCTTGCTACGAGAAATTCATGATCGACCAGGACCAACTCGGGATGATGCAGAAGATGGCGATGGGGGTCGACCTTTCGGATGACGGCCAGGCGATGGACGCGATCCGCGAGGTGGGCCCCGGCGCGCACTATCTCGGCTGTGCGCATACGCAAGCCAACTTCCAGACGGCTTTCTACCGCTCGGCGCTCGCCGACAACAATTCCTTCGAACAGTGGGAAATCGAGGGAAAGAAGCGGATCGAGGACCGCGCCAACGCGCTCTGCCGCTCCTGGCTCGATACTTACGAGGCCCCGCCGCTCGATCCGGCAATCGATGAGGCGCTGACCGCCTATATCGCCGGGCGCAAGGACTCCATGCCCGACGCCTTCACCTGAAGGGATCCCGGTCCCGCCAGGGAGCAAGGCGGAGCGACCAAGGTCGCGGACATGATCCAGGAGTCGGTCTGGCGACCGCACTACAAATACGAGGGGCCGCGATGAGCGGCCTTTCGCGTCTGCACGCGGAAATCGCGGCGGCGCTTGCGCCGCACGGTCTGCATCCGCGGGGCTTCGCGCGCTTTCCGGGCGGCGCGGGCGGACCTCTGCTCGACGATGGCCGGGCGGCGTGCCTGGTCCTGTTGATCGGCAATGTCGGCGGATCGATGTGGCGCCCGTTCTGCGATTGGCGCGCCGCGGAGCCCGGCCGGGCAGGGGCCAATCCGCTCGACAACTGGTCGAAGGCGGTGATCGGCGCGATCGCCGCCGGGATCGGCGCGACGGCCTTCTATCCGTCGGACCCGCCTTATCAGCCATTCCAGCGCTGGGCGATGTTGGCCGAGGGCTTGAAGGCTTCACCGCTTGGCATACTCATCCACCCGGCCCTTGGCCTCTGGCATGGCTATCGCGGCGCCTTGGGGTTTGCCGAGGATGTGTTCGAGGGAGAAGCCAGTTCAGGCCCAAGCCGACCGCATCCTTGCGACGGCTGCACCGACAGGCCGTGCCTGGCGGCCTGTCCGGCCGGGGCGGTGGCGGCGGACCGCTTCGATGTCGCGGCCTGCCGGGAGTTTNNAAGGGAAGGCTGCATGGACAAGGGTTGCCATGCCCGTGCCGCCTGTCCCGTCGGATCAGGTTTCCGCTACCCGGAAGTCCAGTTGCGCTTCCATATGGAAGCGCTCGGCCCGCCTCCCGGCTAGCTGGGTGTCAGGCGGCCTTGGCGATCGGCGCCCTGCGGGTCGCCGCTGCCGGACGGGCGTTTTTTTGCGGCATCAAGGCCATGACCTCGTCCGCGAGGCGGGAACCATTATCCAGCGCCTTGACCAGGTTGGACACTTCCATCGGGTTCATCGCCTGTAGCAGTCCTCCCTTGTCGAAGACGTCGCGATAGGCGGCCCGCTCGGCGATTGCGGTCGAAAGCGTGGCGATGCCGCGGTCAGCGAGGAAGTCCTTGGCTGCCTGCAGCGCGCGCGTGGTCACAGCGGCATTGACGCGGGTCAGCACGACGGAATGCGGAATGCGCACGCCGCAGGACTGGTCGAGTTCCTTCAGCAGTTCGAGCACTTCGGCGCCGCCATGGGCGTCCATCGCGCACCCCTGGACCGGGATCAGCACGTGATCGGCCAGACCGACGGCCTTGGCGAGCAGGGCATCGTGGCTCGACGGCAAGTCGATGAGGATATAGCCGCCGCGCTTCTTTGCCCTGGCGGTTGCAGATTCGATCGTTTCTTCGTTGACCGAAGCAACGGAGATCAGGCTGCTTGCGCCGGCGATCGCGTGCCAGCGGCTGATCCAGCCGCGCGGATCGGCATCGAGGATGGTGACGCGGTTGCCGCGGCCGGCAAGTTCGCTGGCGAGAATGAGGACTGCGGTCGTCTTGCCGGCGCCGCCCTTGGTATTGGCAAATGTCAGTACTGGCATATCTTTTCCTTCATGAAACAAAGGTCCGAGCCAAGTCATTGCTCCAAGCCGCAGCGAAATGTCTCATGCTGCCTCGAACGACATCGTTGGCAGCGGTGGTTAATGAAGTGTAAACGGTTGCGGTCTTTCGTTAACTGCTTGAATACTGCTGAGCCCTGTCTCGTTGATGGCACGACATAAATTGCGCTCACAATCCACTTTACCTTGGGCCACTCATGCGTCTGATTTTAATTGTGTTGTCTCTGCTTCTTTCTTCGGGCCTAACGCGCGGCGCGACGGCGGGGGAGACCTGCGAGGCCAAGGTTGAGGGCGGGCTACGCTATACGCTGTGCAGCTTCGATCCGGCGGAATCCGTGATCCGAATCTATCACCGCAACCCCGCAGGACAGCCCTTTGGCAGCTTTGATTCCCTGATCAGGCAGTGGTGGAACGAGCGACATACTCTGATCGCGGCGATGAACGGTGGCATGTATCATGCGGATCTGTCGGCGGTCGGACTGTTCATCGAGCACGGCATCGAGCGTCAGGCGATCAGCACCAAGGGAGGCTGGGGAAATTTCCATCTGCTGCCGAACGGCGTGTTCTGGCTCGAGGATGGTAAGGCCGGGGTGACGGAGACTTCACGCTTTACCGACCGAGGGTTGAAGCCAGACTATGCGACCCAGTCCGGGCCGATGCTGGTGATCGACGGTGAGATCCATCCGCGGTTTCTAGCCGACAGCGACAGTCTGAAGATCCGCAACGGGATCGGTGTGGACGAAAAGGGCAGGGTGCACATGCTGATCTCGGAAGTGCCGGTGCGGTTCTACGACTTCGCTCTCCTGTTCCGCGATGGGCTCGGCTGCCGCAATGCCCTCTATCTCGACGGGACGATTTCAAGCCTCTACGCCGCCAGCACCGGGAGGCGCGACCATCTCTTTCCGCTCGGCCCGATCATCGCCGTGATCGGCACCCTGCCCTGAGATAGACGGTGCAGATCACTCAGACCGCAGCCTTGGGATAGGCGCGCTCGAGCCCGCCAGAGCGAACCAGGCCATCACGCAGGGCGAGATAGGCGGGATGCTGGCTGGATCGGGCGGCTTCCATCAGGCGAATCTGCAGCCTGGCCGGCGCGGCATTGCCGAGCCATTCCCCACAGCGCTCGAGCTTGAGCGTGTTCAAGAAGCGTGCAGCGCTCGCGCGGTCGAGATAGATTGCAATGCCGACGAACAGGATGTCGTCAAGGTTGGGGTTCTCGAACAGAAGTTGAAGATAGGACTTGTCGGTTTCGTTCAATCCACCGAGCTTGTCGGCGATGCTGTCCGATGATGTCTGGGTTTGTGGCATATAGGCCTCCTCTTGCTTGGCATATCGAAACGGGCTGGATCGTGCACGATGACGTACCGGGCGCGGGAGGACATNNAAATCGTGTCGCATTCGAGGCTCCAGTTCCGTGAATTCGTGAGGGCGATCCTGGCGCGACCCTATTGGGTGAGCCTGTACCAAGGCTGGCGTTCGGGGCGCGACGAACGGAGTGGCATCAGTCGGCGGCGCCGGCTTGAATGGAAAGCTGGACGCCGCCCTGATGGGCTCTGACAATTCCGGTTCCGTGATGCAAGCCCAATTGATGGGTTTGGCCTGAGCCGGTAACGAAGGCGCGGTCAGCCGCGGCGGCGGGTGCGCCGGCTGCTTTCCTGGGCGCCGGATTCCGTCGCGGTCTTGTTGCGCAGCGGGCCGATCTTCTCGACGATCGTCTCAATGGTCGGNNAGCCGTCGATTGCGGCGCGCATGGCGGCGAGGTGGCCGCAGGACGTCCCGCAGCAACCCCCGATGATCTTTGCACCGGCATCGCGTGCCAGCCTGGCATATTCGGCCATCAGCGGCGGCGTGCCGGAATAGTGGATCTCCGTACCGCGGAATTCCGGGATGCCGCAATTGCCCTTGACGATCACGGTCGCGGCCGGATCTGCGGCGGTCATGTCCAGCAGGCTTGCGAGAATGTCGGAGGCGCCGACGCCGCAATTGGCGCCAACGGCAAGCGGTCCGCCGCCGATGTCTTTGGCGACGCCGTGGATGTCCTTGGGATCGAGCCCCATCATCGTCTTGCCGGCAGTGTCGAACGAGCCGGTATAGGTATAGGGCAGGCCGACCTTGACGGCGGCTTCGGCCGCAGCCCGGATCTCGTCGGCCGAGGACATGGTCTCGATCCAGGCGACATCGGCGCCGCCGGCCTTCAGGCCCTCCATCTGCTCGACAAAGGCGGCCACCGCCTCGTCATAGGTCATGGCGCCGAGCGGCTGCAGCAGTTCGCCGGTCGGGCCGACGGAACCGCCGACGATCACCTTGCGCGGCGCCTTGTCGGCAACGGTGCGGGCGATCTCGGCCGCCTTCTTGTTGAGTGCATGGACGCGGTCCTGAGCATGGTGCAGCTTGAGGCGATGGCGCGTGCCGCCGAAGGAATTGGTGAGGGTGATGTCGGCGCCGGCATCGACGAAGTCCTGATGCAGCTTGGTGATCTTTTCCGGCTGACTTTCGTTCCACAGTTCCGGCGCCTCGCCAGCCTCCAGTCCCATGGCAAACAGGTTGGTTCCGGTGGCACCATCGGCGAGCAGCACGCCCTTCTGCGCCAGCAGTTCTGAAAGCGGATTGGTTGCGGTTTCCATGGGATGTCCTTCGGATCGGATTGAGGTTCGATATAAGATGCGCAGCGCCGGATCTGCAACGTCCAAATGCGACAGGCCAGGCCGCCATGAAACGCGCGGCCCGGCCTGTGTGGCGATGATGATCTATTCGGCGGCGACCTGCCGATCGAGATGACTGGTGGGCGTCACCATGGACGAGATGATCGCCGAAAGGTCGACGGTCCCGATGGGCGTGCCTTTTTTGTCGACGACATGGGCATCGGTCTGTCCCGCTTCGGTCATGGCGCGTGCGGCAACCTCAAGGACCGTGTTGCTCTTCAGCGGCAGGCCGACCGGAGGCCCCTCGAGCGGCGACATGATGGTCTTCACCTGGATGACCCGCGCGCGGTTCACTTCCTTGACGAAGGCCGAGATATATTCGTCCTCCGGGCGCAGGACGATCTGCTGGCCCGTGCCCTGCTGCACGACCTCGCCATCGCGCAGGATGGTGATCATATCGCCGAGGCGCAGCGCCTCGTCGAGATCGTGCGTGATGAAGACAATGGTCTTCTGTAGTTCATCTTGCAGATCGAGGAGCACTGATTGCATATCGACCCGGATCAAGGGATCGAGCGCCGAGAAGGCTTCGTCCATCAACAGGATGTCGGCATCATTGCTCAGTGCCCGGGCGAGCCCGACGCGCTGCTGCATCCCGCCGGAAAGCTGGTTCGGATAGTTGTTCTCGAAACCGGCCAGGCCGACGCGTTCGATCCAGTAGGCGCCTTTTTTCTCTTGCTCGACACGTGGCATCCCCTGTATCTCGAGGCCGTAGACGGTGTTTTCCATCACCGTGCGGTGGGGCAGGAGAGCGAACTTCTGAAACACCATGGCCGTCTTGTGGCGCCGGAAATCGCGCAGTGCCGCCTGGGACATCTGGCAAATGTCGACATCCTCGTAGAGGACCTGGCCGGCGGTCGGATCGATCAGCCGGTTGATATGGCGGATCAACGTGGACTTGCCGGAGCCTGAAAGGCCCATGATGACCGTGATGCCGCCAGCGGGCATCGAGATGTTGATGTCCTTGAGGCCGAGCACGTGATCATGCTTGTCATTGAGTTCGGCCTTGGTCATGCCCCCCTTGACCAGATCGATGTAGTCTTCGCCATGGGGTCCGAAGATCTTGTAGAGTTCGCGGATTTCAATGCCGTGACTAGCCATGGATGACCTCCGTGTGTTTCTGGAGCCGCTTGCCGAAGGCCTGACTGGTGCGGTCGAACATGATGGCGATGGCCACCAGGGCGAAGCCGTTCAGGAAGCCGATCGTGAAGAACTGGTTGGTGATCGCCTGCAGGACATTCTTGCCCAGCCCGCCGACGCCGATCATCGACGCGACGACGACCATGGAAAGCGACATCATGATGGTCTGGTTGATGCCCGCCATGATCGTGGGCAGTGCCAGCGGTATCTGCACATTGAAGAGCTTCTGGCGCGACGAGGAGCCGAAGGCATCGGCAGCTTCCAACACCTCGCGATCAACCAGACGGATGCCGAGATTGGTAAGCCGGATCATCGGCGGGATTGCGTAGATGACGACGGCGATCAGTCCTGGCACCTTGCCGATGCCGAAGATCATGACGACGGGGATCAGATAGACGAAGCTCGGCATGGTCTGCATGACGTCGAGGATCGGATTGACCATCGACTGCGCGCGATCCGAGCGGGCCATGAGGATACCGATTGGAATACCGATGACGATGGCCATCAGGGTACAGACGGTCACCATTGCGAGCGTCACCATCGTGTCTTCCCAAAGGCCGATCAGGCCGATGGCGATCATGGCGACAATTGTACCGATGGTGATCCGTACGTTGCGGCCGGTGAAATGAATGATGGCCGCCAGCGCAAGCAGGAACAGGATCCAGGGCNNGGGCGCATCGACGAAGAGGTCCTGAAGCCAGTTCAGGAACCATTGCAGTGGTTGGACGGCCGCATCCAGCGTATCGCCATAGGCGCGCACGAAGGACTTGAAGCCGCTGTCGACGCTCTTCTTGAACGCTCGCAGAAGGTTGTTGTCGATGGACGGAAATGTGCAGAGCAGTTCGGGAAGGTAACTGCATATACCAGAAGCCATGTCATGGTCCCCCTTTAAAGCCCCGTCGGTCCGACGCGCTTCACGCATGGCGGACCGCCGATGACACGACACCGAAGGCAGTTGGCCAGACGGCAAACATCAACGCGCGCGGGCACCGGTGNNGGTATTCAGAAATGAGGCAGCCCGAAAGGGCGGCACAATGAAGTCGATAGTGGCGGGGGGGGAACGTCACCACCGCGCAGCGGCAGGATCAGAGGGCCGCCTTCACCTTCTCGGCGACGTCTCCGGGAAGCCAGGCGGTCCACATGTCCGGATAGGTCTTGAGGAAGTATTCGGCGCCTTCCTCATTGGTGGCCTGGTTTTCGTCCATCCAGGCCAGGACCTGGCCGACCGTCAGGTTGTCCCATTTGCGCGTCTTCACATAGTCCATGGCGACGCTCGCCTTTTCCGCAAACTCCTTGGTGACGACCGTGAAGACGTCGGACACCGGGTAGGAGTTCACCTTCGGCTCGGGGCAATCGGCAACCGCCGTGCAGCTGTCCCACTCCGCCTTGTCATGCTTCACGCCGAAAGAGAGCTTGACCATTTCGTATTTGCCCAGGATGGCTGTCGGCGCCCAATAGTATCCGAGCCAGCCCGTCTTCTTCGCGAAGGCGCTGGCGATCGAGCCATCGAGACCGGCGGCCGAACCTGTGTCAATCAGCTCGAAACCCTTCTCCTTGGCGCCGATCGCCCTGTAGAGATTGGCAGTTGAAATCTGGCAACTCCAACCTGACGGGCAATTGATGATGGCGGCTTTCGAGGGATCTTCCGGAGCCGGGAACAGTTCCGGATGTGCGAGGGCGTCCTCCACGGTCTTTATCTTGGGATTGGCGTCTGCAATGAACTTCGGAATCCACCACCCCTCGACCCCGCCATCGCTCAAGATCGGCGCGAGTTGCAACAGCCGCCCCTCGGCAACGGCCTTCTCCAGCGGCTCGCGGGCGGAGTTGACCCACATTTCCGGCGCCATATCCGGTTGAGCCTTCTCGTTCATCGAGGTGAAGGTCGGCATCGTGTCGCCGGTCACGAGGGTCACGTCGCAGCCGTAGCCGTTTTCCAGGATAATCTTGTCGACATGGGCGGCGATACCGGCTGAGGCCCAATTCATCTCGGCAATCGAAATATTGCCGCAGTCGGCGGCCTGGGCGGAGCCGATCGCGGCATAAAGTCCGGCGGCAAATACGGTGGATGCCAGGAGTTTCTTCATGGTGCAAGACCTCCAAGTCTCAATTTCTTTCGCAGCGTTATAGTTTAACCGTGCCGGCGCGCTGCATGGCCAGGCGATTGGTGAAGTTGAATGGCACAAGGCGCAAGGTGAAGCACCTCAGCGCAAAACAGATATGCGATGACGACGAGTGGCCACGCAAAAACCGCATGGCTTTGAACGAGCCTGACCTCAAGCCGACCTTTGTAGGGTAGGCTCCCGGTCGCGGAAATCAACTGTCCAGGGCCACAAAAATACAATGGGCAACGACAAATCTACTCTATGTCGCAATATGTTGTGCCGCCATGCGCCCGTCTCCGGCCCCCGTTCGCCCAACTCGAAAGCGCCATGAGCGAGATGGAGCTGCTTGTGAAAAGGCTGTGACGCCAGCGACTTGCACGGATCGTTGGGGGGCGGGGCAGGGGCGGTGGCGAGGAGCGCGCAGGTCGTCCTCGGCCTGGCGCGGCTGCCATAAACCTTATGGTAAGGTTGTCTGGCTAATTGTGTCGGTGAGGCAGCCATGCCGCTCGCGTCCCGGTCAAGGTAGTGCGTACCGGGCGCGATTTAACCCGGCGAAGAAGCGTCGGGCGATTAGTGCGAAAGTCTTGGAGCCGGGCTTTCGGTTCGGGTCTAATATCGATGGCTTGACCGCGCGTCGCCGGCATGCGACTCGGCACGGCCGGTCCGAGTGCCACCGGATCCACCATCCGTCGACAAAGGCGCAGACCGTCAAGAGGACGAGATCTCCATGGCGAAGGCTGTGATGTTGCAAGGCACGGGCTCGGACGTCGGCAAGACGGTCCTTGTTGCCGGCCTCTGCCGGCTTGCCGCCAATCGCGGGCTAATCGTCAGGCCGTTCAAGCCGCAGAATATGTCCAATAATGCCGCAGTCGCGGACGACGGCGGCGAGATCGGCCGGGCCCAATGGTTGCAGGCGCTGGCCTGCCGGGTGCCCTCGTCGGTGCATATGAACCCGGTTCTGCTCAAGCCCCAATCGGAGACGGGAAGCCAGATCATAGTGCAGGGCAAGGTGTTCGGGCAGGCCAAGGGGCGCGACTACCAGAGGCTCAAACCGCAACTGCTTTCCGCCGTGCTGGAGAGCTTTGAAGCCGTGAAAGCGGGCGCTGACCTGGTGGTCGTCGAAGGGGCGGGTTCGCCGGCCGAGATCAATCTGCGAGCAGGCGATATCGCCAACATGGGTTTTGCCACGCGCGCCGGCGTGCCGGTCGTGCTGGTGGGCGACATCGACAGGGGTGGGGTGATTGCCTCGCTGGTCGGCACCCACACGATTCTGCCGGAGGAGGACCGTCGGCAGATCGTCGGCTATATCATCAACAAATTCCGTGGCGACCTCAGCCTGTTCGACGAGGGGATCGACGCCATCGGCCGGTTCACCGGCTGGCCATGTTTCGGCATTGTACCCTGGCTCAAGGCGGCTGGACGGCTGCCGGCCGAGGATTCGGTCGTGCTGGAGCGTCTGGCGGCGGGGCGGCGGGGCGCTTTGAAGATTGCCGTCCCGGTGTTGTCGCGTATCGCCAATTTCGACGATTTCGATCCGCTCGCCGCCGAGGCTTCTGTCGAACTCGCCTATATCCGCCCCGGCGAGCGTTTGCCGCTTGATGCCGCACTGGTCATCCTGCCGGGGTCGAAATCGACGATCGGCGACCTCGAGGATCTGCGCGCCAACGGTTGGGATGCCGATCTGGCAGCCCATGTCCGACGCGGCGGTCGGGTGATCGGCATTTGCGGCGGCTATCAGATGCTCGGCAGCAGCGTCTCGGATCCTCTCGGTCTCGAAGGGGAAAGCCGCACGGTCGCCGGCCTCGGGTTGCTCGATGTCGATACCGTGATGGCGCCGGAAAAGACGGTGCGAAACAGCCTCGCCCGGTCGGGGGAATTCGATGTGGATCTATCGGGCTACGAGATCCATCTCGGGGTGACCGAAGGACGGGACTGCGCGCGTGCAGCGGTCATCATCGATGGACGGCCGGATGGAGCGCGCTCGCCCGACGGGCGCGTGATGGGCACCTATCTGCATGGTCTGTTCTCAAGCGATTCCTACCGCGCACGACTTCTGGAGAGTTTCGGCATCAGTGGTGGGGGAGGCGACTATCGCGCGAGCGTGGAGAATGCGCTCGATTCACTGGCGGAAGAGCTGGAGATGCGGCTCTCGCCCGAATGGCTTCGCCAATGGATAGGTTAGGGGCGGCCAAGGGCGGCCATAGGTCGCAGCCCCGTCCGACGGTCATTTTTGCGCGGCGACATCCATCGGCGAGGCCATGAGCTCATTCTGGCCCATCGAGTTGTCGTTGTATTTAAACGCCAGGATGCTGAGCACCGAGGCAATGATGACGAGGAATATGGCGCGCATTGTTTGCTCCTGATGCTCTCTCCTATAACGACATTGCGGCAAAACTGGTTCCGGTCCACCTAAATGCATCGGTAAAATCCGAACGGATCCCGGCTATATTTTCGATCCCGGTCCTCAAAGACAGAGGCATTTTAACCGAGCAGACCCATATCGTCCATCGGTTCGGTCGACCAGGCGGCGATCAGGGAAGACGCCATTACCCTCCACTCGGTCCATAAAGAACTGGAAACGTCTCGACAGGCCGCGATCGCGACGATCCCCATCTGCGTCTGAGCTGCTCCGATCCCCAAAAGCCGGTAGGAAAAGGGGTCTCAGGTCAGGAGCAGACGACCTGGCAAACCATCGACAACCCGTTCGGCCCGAGGTTGTCACCCATGTCTTAGGGACAAACGGTTACCTATGTCTTCGGTATGGACACGGCTGGGGTGGCGGAGGAGGTGGGATTCGAACCCACGGTACGGTCTCCCGCACGCCGGTTTTCAAGACCGGTTCCTTAAACCGCTCGGACACTCCTCCGGACCATCGCCTTATGCGCAAAGCGGCGACGCATTGCAAGACCATTTGCACGAACCGAAGAGCAGCCGAATGCCACCGACACTGGATCGTCCAGTCGTCTCGGTACAGACAACTTCGGCATAGTATGACGCAGTAATGATTAGGGATGCATTAACCATAACAGGAACACTCCCGAACCATCGAAACCACTTGTTCGCAATTCTGCCATCTTCTCGCCGAATTACTTCATGGTTACAGGACGGTCAGCCATTTGCTCTAGGGCAAACGGCGGCGGCAGCGGGCCGTGACCGGAGCAATGGCAAGTGGGACAGATGAAATTCAAGGTCGGCGGCAGAACTCTGGTCAGCGGAGCCAAATGGCTCGCATTGCCGTTCCTCTGCGCCAGTCTCGCGTCCTGCGCAACGAGCGGCGATAACGGCACCACGAAGCAAAAGCGCTCCAAGGAATATTTCTCCGAAGCGGCATATGGCGTGAAGGCCAGTCCGCGTGTGGTGAAGAGCGGCCCGGTTCCCAAGGGCGGTGGCCGCTACATGGTCGGCAAGCCTTATAACATCAAGGGCAAGGTCTATGTGCCCAGGGACAATCCGGACTACGACAAGACCGGCATTGCTTCCTGGTACGGTTCGGCCTTCCATGGTCGCCAGACGGCCAATGGGGAGCTCTACGACCAACATCACCTGTCCGCCGCCCACCCGACGCTGCCGCTGCCGAGCTATGCGCGCGTCACCAATGTGCAAAACGGCAGCTCGGTGGTCGTACGCATCAATGATCGCGGACCTTTCCATGCCGGCCGCATCATCGACCTGTCGAACAAGGCCGCCGACCTTCTGGATATGCAGCACAGCGGAACCGGAACGGTGCGGGTGCAATATATAGGGCCGGCGCGGATGGACGGTCACGACATGCCCTATCTGATGGCATCCTATATCAAGAAGGGAGACCGTTCGCCGGCGGTCAATCCTGAGGGCCAGATCGCCAGTGGCGTCATGGTCGCCTCTGCCGATNNCGATGGCATGTTCATTCTGCCCGAATACGGTCCATTCCCGAGTGAGAGGCCGCTTGACGGCCAATACTGGCGTCCGACTTCAGCCTCGGCCTATGCCGCCGAGATGCCTGTCGCGCCTGCGGCACTTGCCTTCGACGCGATTATGGTGCGCAATGACGGTCTGACGGAGGCGTCGATTCTGTCTTCTGTCGCGCGCGGCGCCATCAGGCTGTCCCCGCGTCGCTAGACACGAGGGCAATCGAGCCGCCGCTGATGGGGTTCGAGGCGCTACGGCGATGAACAGAAGTGACCATGCGACATAGCCTTGCCCTAGCCCTGCTGTTTTTCGCCTTTTTCGTTGTCAAATCTGCTCACGCCCAGAATGCGCCGGCTCGTCAGTTCGAGACGAAGGCCGCTCAGGTGCTGATGATCGAGGCATCGACCGGTACGGTGCTGCTTGCCAAGGGTGAGGACAAGCCGCTTGCGCCGGCATCGCTCGCCAAGCTGATGACGCTTGAAGTGGTGTTCGATGCCATCCGGCGCAGCGCGATCAGTCTCGACACCGTTTACAGCGTGTCGGAACATGCCTGGCGCACGGGCGGCGCGCCGTCGCGGACCGCGACCATGTTTGCAGCTTTGAAGTCGCAGCTACGCGTCGAGGACCTGCTCAGAGGCATTGCGGTGCAGATGGCGAACGACGCCTGCATCATCCTGGCCGAGGGCATGGACGGCAGCCAGGAGAAGTTCGCCGCCCGGATGAATGATCGAGCAAAGGCGATTGGTCTTCGGACCAGTCATTTCGCCAACCCGACGGGTCTTCCGCATCCGGACAACAGCACGACATTGAGCGACATGATCGTGCTCGCCCGCCACCTGCAGTCGACCTATCCGGAATTTTACAGCCTTTTTTCAGAGCCCGAGTTCGAGTGGAACAAGATCCTTCAGCGCAACCGCAACCCGCTCCTCAACCGCAGCGGCGGCGTGGACGGGCTGGCCTCCGGTTTCTCTGACGACAGCGGCTATGCTCTGGTGACCTCGGCCGAACGAGATGGCCGCCGGTTATTTCTCGCCATTGCTGGGCTGCCGAGCGACCGGGAGCGGACGCAGGAGGCCATTCGCCTGCTCGATTGGGGCTTCTCCGCCTTCAAGATGCGCCATCTCTTTGACCCCGGAGAGACGATCGGAGCGGCGAGCGTCTATGGTGGGGACAAGGCCAAGGTGGATCTTCTCGCGACAGGTCCTGTCGACGTCTATGTGGCTGCCGACGATCCCGAGCGCCTGCAGGCGCGGATCGTCTATCGCTGGCCACTGCGGGCACCGCTCGACGCCGGTTCAGATGTCGGGGTCTTGAAGATCTCGCAAGGAGAACGCCTCCTGCGGGAAGTGACGCTGAAGAGTGCGGAGGCCGTGGGCGAGGGGACGCTTCGGCAAAAGGCCGGTGATGCCCTGTTCGAACTCCTGTTCTTCTGGCTTTAGGGCTTTCGAATGCGGTTTCGCGGCCCTAAGTAATGCGCTAAACAGGGCGAAACGACCGTCGCGGCCGAAAGAGCAGGGCGACGAGCCGAAAGAGCAGGGCGAAGAGATTGTCGACGGGTGCCGGATTGTTCGTGAGTTTTGAAGGAGGCGAAGGGGCTGGCAAGTCGACCCAGATTCGCCGCCTGGCCGACGTGCTGCGGCACAAGGGCCATGACGTCATAACGACTCGGGAACCTGGCGGTTCGGCCGGCGCCGAGGCCTTGCGCCATGTCTTGCTCTCCGGCGCGGCTGAACCTTTCGGCATCCGCATGGAAGCGATGCTGTTCGCCGCCGCCCGCAACGACCACGTCGAGACGGTGATTCGCCCGGCGCTCTCCAAGGGCTTCGTCGTTCTGTGCGACCGTTTCATGGATTCCTCGCGCGTCTATCAGGGTGTCACAGGCAATCTCGAGGTCGAATTCATCGATGCGCTGGAGCGCATCGCGGTCAACGGCGTCATCANNGGTGCTCGACCTTCCCGCAGCCATCGGGCTGGAGCGCGCGCGGGGCAGGCTTGCCGCCGAGGCGAGTGAGGTTACTGCGCCGGATCGCTTCGAGAGGGAGGAACTCGATACCCACGAAAAGCGCCGCCAGGCCTTTCTCGACATTGCTGCTGAACATCCCGAGCGCTGCCGGGTGATCGATGCCAATAGAACCGTCGGAGAGATTGCCAAGAGCATCAACGAGGCCGTCCAGCCTCTGCTCGCCCGTCTCAAGCCGGCGGTCCAGCTGGAAACGGTTGGCGCAGAATGAGCGAGGAACGCTACGGCGTGCTCGACGGGGCCATTGCGCCAGCCACCAACACGCGGCTTTTCGGTCATGAAGCGGCAGAAGAGTTTCTGGCGCGCACCTACAGATCGGGCAAGGGGCACCACGCCATCCTGATCGAGGGGCCGGAAGGTATAGGCAAGGCGACGCTCGCCTTCCGCTTCGCCAATCATGTGCTGTGCTATCCCGACCCGCAAACGGCTCCCGAAATCATCGGCGATCCAGATCCGGCGTCGCCCGTCAGCCGCCAGATCGCTTCGGGCGCAAGCCACAACCTGCTCTATCTCACCCGTCCGATAGACGAGAAGACCGGCAAGACGCGCACCGCGATCACCATCGACGAGGTGCGGCGGGCAGGGCATTTCTTCTCGCAGACCTCAGGCACGGGCAACTGGCGTATCGTCATCATCGACCCGGCGGACGACCTCAATCGCAACGCCGCGAACGCTATTCTTAAGATCCTGGAGGAACCACCCAAACGAGCGATGTTCCTCGTTTTGTCCCATGCGCCGGGCAAGCTCTTGCCGACCATCCGGTCGCGTTGCCTGCCGCTCAGATTGACGCCCCTTTCGGACGATGCCATGCGCCTGGCCCTTGGCGCGCTCGGACTGGCGGTCCCACAGACACAGGCGGAAACGGTACTCGCGCTTTCCAAGGGAAGCGTCGCCCAGGCGCTGAAACTCGCCAACTACGGCGGCGCCGACATCATCGAAGCCTTCCGCAAGTTGGTCGGCGAGCAGGGGGCTACCGCGCGCAAGACCATGTACAAGCTCGCGGAGGCCATGAGCGCGAAGGACAGCGACGTCGTCTTCGGCTTCTTCACCGAACACCTCGGAGAATTTCTGGTGGAACAGGCGCGCGCGGCAGTTCTTGTCGGCGATCTGGCGCGCGCCGAGCACTATGCCCGGCTTTCGTCGACGGTCACGGAGCAACTGGCGATCGCCAGCGCCTACAATCTCGAGCGCAAGCAGACTATCCTCGACATTCTCGCCGTCGTTACCGCTTAGATCGCCGGTCCCAGGCCTAGTGCTGCGCCATCATCGTGGCGCAGGGCAGGGCTTCGATAAAACGGCTGTTTCTAAAGGCGCAAGAATGCTCTAAGAACCGGCGATACTCCCACAGGCGCAATCGACGCGGATCATAAGACCGACCATGAACGACACCTACTTCATCACCACAGCCATCGCCTATCCGAACGGCAAGCCGCATATCGGCCATGCCTACGAGCTGATCGCCACCGACGCCATGGCGCGGTTCCAGCGGCTCGACGGAAAGGACGTCTTCTTCCTCACCGGAACGGACGAGCATGGCCAGAAGATGCAGCAGACGGCGCGGGCCGAAGGCATTGCGGTCGAGGATCTCGCCAAGCGCAATTCCGACGAATTCCGCGAAATGGGTCGGATGCTCAATTCGTCGAACGATGATTTCATCCGCACCACCGAGCAGCGCCACCACACGACGGTCCAGGAAGTCTGGCGCCGGATGGAGAAGAACGGCGACATCTACAAGGACAGTTATGTCGGCTGGTACTCGGTTCGCGACGAAGCCTACTACCAGGAAGAAGAGACCGAGGTGCGCGCCGATGGCGTGCGCTACGGGCCGCAAGGCACGCCGGTCGAATGGGTCGAGGAGGAGAGCTATTTCTTCCGGCTCTCGGCCTATGAGGACAAGCTCTTGAAGCTCTACGAGGACCAGCCCGATTTCATCGGTCCGAACGAGCGCCGCAACGAAGTGATCTCCTTCGTCAAATCCGGTCTCAAGGACCTGTCGATTTCGCGCACCACCTTCGACTGGGGCATCAAGGTTCCGAATGATCCCAAGCACGTCATGTATGTCTGGGTCGACGCGCTGACCAACTACATCACCGCGACCGGCTATGTCGAAGATGAGGATGGCCCGCGCGCCAAGTACTGGCCGTGCGACGTACACATCATCGGCAAGGACATCATCCGCTTCCACGCCGTCTACTGGCCGGCCTTCCTGATGTCGGCGGGCCTGCCGCTGCCCAAGCGCGTCTACGCTCACGGCTTCCTGCTCAACAAGGGCGAGAAGATGTCGAAGTCGCTCGGCAACGTCGTCGACCCGGTCGACCTGGTCAACCATTTCGGCCTCGACCAGGTGCGCTATTTCTTCCTGCGCGAAGTCTCCTTCGGACACGATGGCAGCTACAGCGCCGAGGCGATCGCCACCCGCATCAACGCCGACCTCGCCAACGGCATCGGCAATCTCGCCTCACGTTCGCTGTCGATGATCGCCAAGAACTGCGACGGCAAGATCCCCGCGCCCGGTCCGCTGACCGACGCCGACAAGGCGATGCTTGCGATCGCCGACGCCATGCTCGCCACCTGCCGCGCGGAAATGGCAGAGCAGGCGATCCACAAGGCCGTCGCCACCATCATCGGCACGGTCAACGAGGCCGACCGCTATTTCGCCGCGCAGGAACCCTGGGTGCTGCGCAAGACCGACGTGCCGCGCATGGAAACCGTGCTCTACGTCACGGCCGAAGTGGTGCGCCAGATCGCCATCCTGTTCCAGCCGATCATGCCGGATTCGGCGGAGAAGCTCCTGGATCTGGTCGCCGCGCCCGCTGACAAGCGCGATTTCGCCGCGCTCGGAGAAGCCGGCCGTCTGACGCCCGGCACCGAGCTTCAGGCGCCGGCGCCGGTCTTCCCGCGCTACGTGGCACCGGAAGCCGAAGCAAAGGCCTGATGACGCGATGCTGATCGATACCCATTGCCATCTCGACTTCGCCGATTTCGACGCGGAACGCGACGAACTGGTCGCCCGTGCAAGAGAGGCTGGCGTCGCCCAGATGGTGACGATCTCCACCCGGGTGAAGAAGCTCGACACGCTGCTGGCCCTGACGGAACGCTATCCGGGCGTCTTCTGCTCTGTCGGCACCCATCCGAACAATGCCGACGAGGAACTGGACGTCACGGCCGACGACCTCGTCCGCCTGGCCAAAAGTCACGACAAGATCGTCGCCATCGGCGAATGCGGGCTCGACTATTTCTACGACACGCAGAAGCCGGAAGACCAGAAAACCGGGTTCCTGCGCCAGATCGAGGCCTCGCGCCGCNNTCATCCTGCACTGCTTCTCGTCCGGTGAAGCGCTGGCAAAGACGGGCATAGAGCTCGGCGGCTATGTATCCTTCTCCGGCATACTGACTTTTCCGAAGTCGACGGAGTTGCGCGACATCGCCAGGGGCCTGCCGCTCGACCGGCTGCTGGTCGAGACTGACGCGCCTTATCTGGCGCCGAAGCGCTGGCGCGGCAAACGCAACGAACCGTCCTATGTGGTCAACACGGCCGAAGTGCTGGCCGAGACCATGGGTGTCAGCGTCGACGAGATGGCGCGGATCACCACAGAGAATGCCTTCCGTATCTTTTCCAAGATGCCGAGGCTCTGAGCATGATCTATCGCCGCCGCTTCACGATCCTCGGATGCGCGTCGTCGCCGGGCGTTCCGCGCATCAACGGCGACTGGGGCGCCTGTGATCCGAACAATCCGCGCAATCGGCGCACCCGCGCATCCTTCATGGTGCAGCAGATCGCGCCCGACGGCGGCATGACCACCGTGATCGTCGATACCGGGCCGGACTTTCGCGAGCAGATGATCGCCGCCAAGGTGCAGCATGTCGATGCGGCGATCTATACGCATGCCCATGCGGACCATCTGCACGGCATCGACGACCTGCGCGGCTATTTCGTCATGCAGAAGCATCGCATTCCGATCTATGCCGAGGCCGACACCATGGCGCGCATTCGACAGGGGTTCGGCTATTGCCTCGATACGCCGGCCGGTAGCAACTATCCGCCGATCGTCCTGCCGATCGTCATCGAGGATCTGTCGCGCCCGCTGGAGATCACGGGCAAGGGCGGCACGATCCGCTTCCAGCCGCTTGTCCAGCAACATGGCGACATTCCTTCACTGGGTCTCAGGATCGGCGATGTTGCCTATTGCTGCGACGTCAGCGATTTTCCCGACGAGACCGTCGCCAAACTGAACGACCTCGACGTGCTGATCATCGACGCGTTGCAATACCGGCACCATCCGAGCCATCTGTCGCTGGAACAGGCGCTCGGCTGGATCGAACGGCTGAAGCCGCGCCACGCCTATTTGACCCACATGCACATTCCGCTCGACTACGAGACGGTGATGGCCCAGACACCGCCGCATGTCGAGCCGGCCTATGACCAACTGGTGTTCGAAACCACAGTCGAGCTCTGATAGGTTTGTCAAAGGCTTCAGGAAACAGTCGTATACCATTGGTAACATGACGGAAACGTGGGAAGGAAGAACTCATGAACTGCATCTTTATCCAGGTTCGCTGCCGTCCGGGAAAGACCTACGAAGTCGCCGATCGCATCTACGAGAAGGAAGTGGTCTCCGAACTCTATTCGACGAGCGGCGAATATGATCTGCTGGCCAAGATCTACGTTCCCAAGGGTGAGGATGTCGGCCGATATGTGAATGCGATCTTCGTGGATATTCCCGATGTCGATCGCACGCTGACGACGCTGACATTCCACGCGTTCTGACATTGACCAAGGTCATGGTGCTTTGCGCTGCCGCAGCCGATTGACTGACGCTAAAGTTCCATAATCTATCTTATGCGATCTTATCGTGTAGCCGCAAAGTTAGAATGTCCTGTTTCTGCAAAGTTGGAATGTCATACTCCCCGGCTCTGAGACTTGTCTGGGAGATTGCAGATGGGATTGATAGCGATGAGCGAGCGTGATCTGCAGCGGATCGAGATTCTGTCGAAGGTGGCTGCCGGGCTGATGACCACGGTTTCAGCGGCGCATGTGCTTGACCTGAGTGAGCGTCAGGTGCGCCGTTTGCTGGAGCGTATTCGAACCGGCGGTGCGGCATCGATCCGGCACAAGGCGATTGGCCGGCCCTCGAACAATCGGATCAGTGACGGGGTTCGCGATTATGCGATGACACTGGTTCGCGAACGTTATGCGGATTTCGGTCCGACGTTGGCGACGGAGAAGTTGGCTGAGCGCGATGGCTTGCGGGTGTCACGCGAGACGGTGCGCGGTTGGATGTCCGAGGCCGGACTATGGCTGTCACGCAAGCAGCGCCGGACGTTTCATCAGCCGCGGCTGCGACGCGAGGCATATGGTGAACTGGTGCAGATCGACGGTTCGGATCATCGCTGGTTCGAGGACCGCGGGCCGCCGTGCTCGCTGCTGGTGTTTGTCGATGATGCGACGGGCAGGCTGATGCAGTTGCGTTTTGTGCGTTCCGAAAGTGCCTTCACCTATTTCGAGGCCCTGGAGCTTTATCTCCAGAATCACGGGATGCCGGTTGCTTTCTACTCGGACAAGCATTCGGTGTTTAGGGTGGCGAAGAAAGATGCGAAGGGTGGCCAGGGTATGACGCAGTTCGGGCGTGCGCTTTGTGAGTTAAACATCGAGATTCTCTGCGCAAATTCGAGCCAAGCCAAGGGCCGTGTCGAGCGGATGAACCGGACGCTTCAGGATCGTCTGGTCAAGGAACTCAGGCTGTGTGGCATCGATAGCATGGAGGCCGGCAATGCGTTTCTGCCTGGTTTCATGGAGGACTACAATGCGCGGTTTGCGATCGTCCCTGCCCGGCCCGATGACCTGCATCGGCCACTGAATCTGGCGCCGGATCGGCTGACAGAGATCCTGTGCAAGCGCGAGCAGCGTTACGTCGGATCGCAACTGACGTTCTCGTTCGAGCGCAAGCGGATCATGCTGGAGGAGAGCGAGGTGACGCGCGGTCTGGCTGGCCGCTATGTCGAGACATATGCCTATGCGGATGGTCGTCTCGATGTGCGCTGGAAGGGATACTCCCTACCCTACACGGTGTTTGACAAGGAGCAGCGGGTAACACATGCAGCGATTACGGAGAATAAGCGACTGAGCGAGGTGCTGACCTATATCAAGGAGCGTCAGGATCAGCAGGCAAAGCCAGCTGTAAAGACCAACAGCGAGAAGAACGGTTATATCAAGCGGGCGCACGGCCCTGGCCGGCGAGCGAACTTTCTCGACAATCTAAAGGTCAGCAAGCCTCGCAAGAAAGTGCTGCCGGCGCCGCAGGTGCAGAGTAAATAGCAAAATGGAACCCTCAAAGCTAAAGCCGAAGAGGTGCGCTCCACCCGCCCGATCTGATCTTGCAAGCGGGTCTGCCGCTCAGATCGGGGCTGATCGTGGTGCCGTGTGTTGACTGCTGCGGACATTTCTACTTTGCACCACAGCGGACATTCCAACTCCTCCGCCACATATCGTGTGGGTTGGCCCTGTCCGATCCAGGGCTTCCCTTGGGTTTATCCGCAGGGTTCCCCGGCATCAGACAAACGGCCGGTCCGCCAAAATCTCCTCCGCCTCCTCACGTTCCATCGCCATCACCCTTCGGCCGATCTCGAAGCCGAAGCCGTTGCGGGCGAAAGCGGAGAACTCCTTCGCCCGACGTTTGTCGTCGACCTCGACGTCAGGACGGCGGAACGGACCGAAGGCTCGTTTGCGGGCAAAGACCAGGGCCGAGTGGAAATCGTCGGTTTCTTCCAGCGCCTGCTGGACGATCTCGCGATCGATGCCCTTCTCGATCAGCTTGCGGCCGATGGCGCGCTTCGACTTGCCGCCGCGCGCCGACGAGCGCGTGCGGATCTCGGCATAGGCCGTATCGTCGAGCGCCAGCATGGTGCGGCCGAACTCCACCGCCGCGGCCGAGAGAGCCTTCACCTGCGCCTCCGAAATACCCTCGAACTTCTGCCTGGACTTGCGGGCGATGGCGTCGGAAAGTTCTCGCTCGGTCATCATCCGGCGCGACAACCGATAGAGCGTAGAATTGCGGGACCAGGCCAGCATGCGGGGCGTCGGCACCAATGCTTCGATCTCGCCCTCTTCCACCGTCAATCCGCCGTCTCCATATATCGAATATATTCGATATTGATCGCCTGCGACACTGTCGTCACCCTGCGCACGCACCGATCTGCCCATTGTTCGGCATCCGGCAACGGTTTGTAGCGAGCCTAAGACGTTTCGCCAAGCGCCGGCGTGCCCTATGTGTAGTCTCCAAGCAACCCCGGAGAAAGACACACAATGCTCGTCAACGGAAAATGGACGGCCGACTGGCAGCCGGTACAGGCGACCGACGCCAAGGGCGGCTTCGTGCGCCAGACTTCGGGTTTTCGCAACTGGGTTACCGTCGACGGTGAAGCCGGACCGACCGGTACGGGCGGTTTCAAGGCCGAGGCCGGCCGCTATCACCTCTATGTGGCGCTGATCTGCCCCTGGGCCTCGCGCACCCTGATCGGCCGCAAGCTGAAGAGCCTCGAAGAGGTCATCTCGGTCTCGGTGGTCGAGCCCGTGCTTACCGATTTCGGCTGGCGCTTCGGCGATTTCCCCGGCGCCGACCGCGATGCCGTCAATGGCGCGACCTACCTGCACGAGATCTACACCAAAGCCGACCCCACCTATACGGGCCGCGCCACCGTGCCGGTGCTGTGGGACAAGAAGACCGGAACCATGGTCAACAACGAGTCGGCCGAGATCCTCCGCATGATGAATTCTGGTTTCGGAGCGCTGGCGAAGCATGAAATCGACCTCTACCCCGAAGCGCTGCGCGACGAGATCGAGGCGCTCAACGCCGAAATCTACCCGAAGCTCAACAACGGCGTCTATCGCGCCGGCTTTGCCACCACCAG